>JAFWYJ010000037.1 GCA_017517745.1 Clostridia bacterium
TATCCCGCCACCATGATATCGCCTGCGGACACCTTGTGGACAAACTCCTTGTCAATGTCCTCCATGCAGTGCGTGGCAAGCTCCTTTTTGTCGATGGTGTTCAGATAACGTGCGGGAATGATGACGTCGGTGTCGACGTTGTCACCGTATTTCAAAACCTTACCTTGAAAATTCATAACGGTACTCGACTCCTTTCCTTAGTTTGCCATGATCTCGTTGGGATCGGCGATCTTGCCCGCGATCGCGCTTGCGGCGGCAACTGCGGGACTTGCGAGGTAGACCTCGGATTTGACGTCACCCATGCGTCCGACGAAGTTGCGGTTGGTTGTTGCAACGGCACGCTCGCCTGCCGCGAGAATGCCCATGTGACCGCCAAGACACGGACCGCAGGTGGGAGTGGATACGGCACAGCCGGCGTCAATGAAGATCTTGAGCAGACCGTTTTCCATTGCCTTGAGGTAAATATCCTGCGTTGCGGGAATGATGATGGCGCGCACGTGGTCGGCAATTTTCTTGCCCTTGAGGATCTCAGCCGCCTCGGCAAGATCCTTATAGTGGCCGTTGGTGCAAGAGCCGATGACGATCTGGTCGATGCGAACCTCGCCCACCTCGTCGATCGTGCGGGTGTTTTCGGGCAGATGCGGGAAGGCGACCGTCGACTTGACCGTCGAAAGATCGATCTCGTAGGTCTCGTCGTAGACCGCGTCGGGATCTGCCGCATAGACCGTATAGGGCTTTTGCGCCCGTTCCTTGACGTAGGCAACCGTCGCGTCATCGACCTCAAAGATGCCGTTCTTCGCGCCCGCCTCAATCGCCATGTTGGAGATCGTCAAGCGGTCGAACACGCTCAGAGAAGCCACGCCCTCACCGACGAACTCCATCGACTTGTAAAGCGCGCCGTCCACACCGATCATGCCGATGATGTGCAGGATCACGTCCTTGCCCGACACGTACTTGTTCAGCTTGCCCTTCAGCACGAATTTGATCGCCGAGGGGACCTTGAACCATGCCTTGCCGGTCGCCATGCCGCACGCCATGTCGGTCGAGCCGACGCCCGTCGAAAAGGCACCGATCGCGCCGTAGGTGCAGGTGTGAGAGTCGGCACCGATGACAACGTCACCCGGAACCACCAAGCCCTTTTCGGGGAGCAGCGCATGCTCGATGCCCATGCGTCCCACGTCATAGAAATTGGGAATTTCGTATTTTCCGCAGAACTCGCGGCACATCTTGCACTGCACCGCCGCCTTGATGTCCTTGTTGGGGGCGAAATGGTCCATGACCATCGTCACCTTTTCCTTATCGTAAACATCCTCGGCACCGATCCGCTCGAACTCACGGATGGCGACGGGAGAGGTAATATCGTTACCCAGCACGCGATCCACGTTCACCAGGATCAGCTGTCCCGCCTCTACGTGCTCCAGCCCCGCGTGTGCCGCGAGGATCTTTTGTGTCATCGTCATTGCCATATGCTTGCTTCCCTTTCCAAAATCAGATTTCGTACAACTTACTTATTGATGATCGCGCCGCGGTCGGCAGAGCTGACCTGTGCGGCATAACGCTTGAGGTATCCCGTGATATTCTCTTTCTTCTTGATCGGCATCTCGGCACGACGGGCAGCAAGCTCCTCGTCCGAGACCTTCAGCTCGATGGTGTATTCGGGAATGTTGATGGAAATGATATCCCCGTCCTTGACGTAAGCGATCACGCCTCCGCTGACCGCCTCGGGAGAGACGTGGCCGATCGACGCGCCGCGCGTCGCGCCCGAGAAACGTCCGTCGGTGATCAGCGCAACGTCCTTGTCGAGTCCCATACCCGCGATCGCAGAGGTGGGAGAGAGCATCTCACGCATGCCCGGACCGCCTGCAGGGCCTTCGTAGCGAATGACCACGACGTCACCCTTGACGATCTTGCCGCCGTAGATCGCGGCGATGCACTCCTCCTCGCTCTCAAAGACCTTGGCGGGACCCTCGTGCACCAGCATCTCGGGAGCCACGGCGCTTCTCTTCACCACGCATCCGTCGGGCGCGAGATTTCCGCGCAGAACCGCGATGCCACCGGTTTTGCTGTAAGGATTTTCGACCGTACGGATAACGGTGTCATCCATGTTGATCGCGTGTTCAATATTTTCACCCAGCGTCTTGCCCGTGCAGGTCATGACCGAGGTGTCGAGCAATCCGAGCTTCGTCAGCTCCTTGAGCACCGCGTAAACTCCGCCCGCCTCGTTCAGATCCTCCATATAGGTCGGGCCTGCGGGTGCGAGGTGACAGAGGTTGGGGGTCTTTTCGCTGATGCGGTTGACCTCGTCCAGATCAAAGGCAACGCCGCACTCATTTGCAATTGCGGGCAGGTGCAGCATGCTGTTGGTCGAGCATCCAAGTGCCATGTCGGCAGTCACCGCGTTTTTGATGGCGGCAGCCGTCATGATGTCACGGGGACGGATATTCTTCTTGATCAACTCCATGACCTGCATGCCCGCGTGCTTTGCCAGCTCGATTCTCGCGGAATAGACCGCGGGGATCGTACCGTTGCCGCAGAGGCCCATGCCGAGCACCTCGGTCAGGCAGTTCATCGAGTTTGCAGTGTACATACCCGAGCAGGAGCCGCAGGTGGGACAGACCTTGCGCTCATATTCGCAAAGCTGCTCCTCGTTGATCTTGCCCGCGGTATAAGCGCCGACCGCCTCGAACATACTCGACAGACTGCGCTTCTTGCCACCGACGTGACCGGCAAGCATCGGGCCTCCGCTGACGAACACGGTGGGGATATTCAGTCTTGCCGCCGCCATCAAAAGGCCGGGCACGTTTTTGTCGCAGTTGGGGATCATGACCAATCCATCAAAGCCGTGTGCCATGACCATGGCCTCGGTGCTGTCGGCGATCAGATCGCGCGTGACGAGCGAATATTTCATGCCCACGTGTCCCATGGCGATACCGTCGCAGACCGTGATCGCGGGGAACATGATCGGCGTTCCTCCCGCCATCGCGACACCGCGCTTGACCGCGTCGGTGATCTTGTCGAGATTCATGTGGCCGGGAACGATCTCGTTATACGAGCTGACAATGCCGATCAGAGGGCGCGAAAGCTCCTCGTCGGTCAGTCCCAGCGCGTGATAAAGCGAGCGGTGGGGGGCGTTCTGAAATCCATTTACAATCGTATCCTTAATCATTTTCTTTTGCTCCTTATGTTACGTTTACACGGTAAGGAACACGGTCTTGAGTCAAGACCGCATTGCTTGCCGCGCAAGCTTTTTGGGGAGCGTGAGAGCCTATCAAGGCTCTCACGCGACAATTTTCAGCGGTTAGAATCAGTTGTTGATGAGCTTGTCCTCGTCGCTCCAGCTGTAGAGCTTGCGGATATCCTTGCCGACAACCTCAGAGGGATGCTCTGCGGCGATCTTACGCATTGCGTTGAAGTGAACCTGAGAGCCTGCATCGGACATATCCAGCAGGAAGTCCTTTGCAAAGGTACCGTCCTGAATGTCGGAGAGAACCTTCTTCATTGCCTTCTTGGTGTCCTCTGTGATGATCTTCGGTCCGGTGATGTAGTCACCGTACTCCGCGGTGTTGGAGATCGAGTATCTCATGCCCTCAAAGCCGCTCTGGTAGATCAGGTCGACGATCAGCTTCATCTCGTGGATACACTCGAAGTAAGCGTTTCTGGGGTCGTAGCCCGCCTCGACCAGCGTCTCAAAGCCTGCCTGCATCAGCGCGCAAACGCCGCCGCAAAGCACTGCCTGCTCGCCGAACAGGTCGGTCTCGGTCTCAGTGCGGAAGTTGGTCTCAAGCACGCCGGCACGCGCACCGCCGATTCCCAGCGCGTACGCCAGACCCAGCTCGAGCGCGTCGCCCGTTGCGTCCTGCTCAACCGCGATCAAGCAAGGAACGCCCTTGCCTGCCTGATACTCGCTGCGAACGGTGTGTCCGGGGCCCTTGGGGGCAATCATGATGACGTTGACGTTCTTCGGAGGCTTGATGCAGCCGAAGTGGATGTTGAAGCCGTGCGCGAACGCCAGCGTCTTGCCCTCGGTCAGGTTGGGCTCGATGCTCTCCTTGTAGAGCTTTGCCTGCTTCTCATCGTTGATGAGGATCATGATCAGGTCAGCCTTCTCAGCTGCCTCTGCGGCGGTGTAGACCTCAAGTCCCGCAGCCTCAGCCTTTGCCCAGCTCTTGCTGCCCTTGTAGAGACCGACGATGACGTGAACGCCGGAATCCTTGAGGTTGAGCGCGTGCGCGTGTCCCTGAGAGCCGTAGCCGATGATCGCAACGGTCTTACCGGAAAGCTTGTTCAGATCGCAATCCTGCTGATAGTAAATGTTTGCCATGATAGTTTTCTCCTTGTTTTTTATATCTTTTTTAATTTTTTGTTTTTCAATTTTCACCGCTCATTTGTTCAAAAGCGTGTTGCTGCCGCGCTCGAGCGCGACCACACCGGTACGGCACATCTCGATGATGATGTCGTAGAACTTCATCAGCTCGACGAAGGCGTCGATCTTGGAGGGATCTCCCGTGATCTCGATGCACATCTCCTCCACCGTATAGTCGATGACCTTGGCGCGGTAGACGTCGACCGCCGCCAGCACCTCCTGACGGTAAGCAGGGCTGTTTTTGACCTTGATGAGCATCAGCTCGCGGCGGATGCAATCATCCTCGAGGACCTCGACCTTTTTGACGTTGTAGAGCTTGCGCAGCTGATTGATCAGCTGCTCGCGCGCATATCCGTCTCCGCTGAGGCAGATGGTGATGCGCGAATATTCGGGACACTCGGTCTCGCCGACGGTCAGGGCGTCGATGTTGAAGCCGCGTCGGGTGAACATGCTGGTCACGCGTGTCAGAACGCCGAACTTGTTGTCAACGTAGACGGCAATGACGAATTGATTTTTCTTTTCCATTCCCACCGCCTCACTTTCTTACGATAATGTCCTCGATCGAGCCGCCGGGAGGCAACATGGGAAGCACGAATGCGTCCTCATCGATCGCGGTGTCGATCACCACGGGACCGTCCGTGCAAGCCAGCGCCGCGTCAAACGCCTCACCGAACTCCTCGGGAGTGGTCACGCGGTATGCCTTCGCGCCAAACGCCTCGGCAAGCTTGACGAAATCGGTCTTGCGGTCAAGCACGGTGTTGGAATAGCGCTTTCCGAAGAAGAGCGTCTGCCATTGACGAACCATGCCCAACACGCCGTTGTTCATCAGAACGATGACCACGGGGATCCGATAGCTGACCGCGGTGGCAAGCTCGTTGAGGTTCATGCCGAAGCTTCCGTCACCGGTCACAAGCACCGTGCAGTCGCCCGTAGCGACTCTCGCGCCGATCGCGGCACCGAGACCAAAGCCCATGGTTCCGAGTCCGCCGCTCGAAACGAAGCGACGCGTGTCGTCGAATTTCACGTACTGTGCCGTCCACATCTGATGCTGACCGACGTCGGTCGTGATGACGGTGCTCGCGGGCTTCTTCTCATTGATGATATCAAAAATACGCTTGGGTGTCAGCGGTGTGCGGCTCGCAGCCTCTGCCTCGGCGGTGAATCTCACCTCGTCCTTGCGCAGCGCGGCAACCTTTTCGCGCCATTCGGGATGCTTTCGCTCCGCCGCCCCCTGTGCGATGCGCGTGAAGGAATCGAACACGTCGCCGATGATGCCGACGTCAACGCAGACGTTCTTGTTGATCTCGGCGAAATCGGGGTCGAGCTGAATGATCTTCGCGCCCTTGGCGTATTTGGAGACGTTGCCCGTCGCGCGGTCGCTGAAGCGAACACCGATGGCAAAGATCAGATCGGCGTCCTTTTGTGCCATGGAGGATGCGTAATGTCCGTGCATACCCTGCATACCGAGGAATCGGTCACAGTCGGTATTGATCGCGGAGAGTCCCATGAAGGTACAGCCGATATAAGCGTCAATGCGCTCGGCAAGCTCGCGGATCGCGTCTCCCATACCAAGGCCTGCGGCACCGCCGCCGATGTAGATGTAGGGACGCTCCGCCGCGTTGAGCAGAGAGATCGCTTCGTCGATCTGCGTCTGCTTGGCAAGCGGCAACGGGATCTTTTCGACCACGCCCTGCGCCTCGTATTCGTAGGTCGCCATCTGCACGTCCTTCGGAACGTCGATCAGCACCGGTCCGGGTCTGCCCGACTTGGCGATCTGAAACGCCTCGCGGATGCTGTCGGCAAGGTCCTCAATGCGATGCACGAAATAGTTATGCTTTGTGATCGGCAACGTCACGCCGGTGATATCGATCTCCTGGAAGCTGTCCTTGCCAATGAGCGTCGAGGGCACATTTCCCGTGATCGCGACCATCGGGATCGAGTCCAGCATCGCGGTCGCGATGCCCGTGACGAGATTGGTCGCACCGGGACCCGAGGTGGCAATGCAAACGCCGACCTTACCCGTCGCTCTCGAATATCCGTCCGCCGCGTGCGAAGCACCCTGCTCGTGCGCGGTCAGATAGTGGTTGATCTCGTCCTTGTATTTGTATAATGCGTCGTAAATATTGATCGCCTGACCGCCGGGATAACCGAACACGTCGGTCACGCCCTGCTCAATCAGCGTTCTGACCAGAATTTCCGCTCCTGTTAATTTCATACGTTGATTTCCTCCAAGAAGATTTGATCAAGCGTCTGCCAACATCTTGTTGACTGCGCCGACCAATGCTTTGACAGAGGACGTGGTGATGTCACTGTCAATTCCCGCGCCCCAATAGGTGCGCGACTGATAGGTGATGCTGACGTAGGACGCCGCACGGGAGCTGGAACGCTCCTCAAGGGCGTGCTGTGCATAGGTCTCCAGCGAATATTCCTTGCCGAGCAACTGCTTGATCGCGTTGTTGACCGCGTTCAAACTTCCGTTTCCGGACGCCACCATCACACGCTCTTCGCCACGGTAAGAAACCGTGAGCGTTGCCTCCACGATCTCGTCGGTCTCGCGGTAGGAGACCTTGGAGACGTTCAAAGGCTCGGAAAGATTGACAAAATCGCGAACGAAGATGTCGTAGACCTCCTTCGGCATCAACTCGCGATGCTCGTGGTCGGAGATGCTCTTGACGTGGTAACCGAAGACCTCTCGCATCTTGGGCGGCAGAACGTGGTTGTATTGCGTCTCGAGAATATATCCGATGCCTCCCTTGCCCGACTGCGAGTTGATGCGAATGACGTCCGCCTCGTAAACCCTGCCGACGTCAGAGGGATCGATGGGAAGATAGGGCACGTTCCAGATGCCGCCGTGCGCCTCGCGCCACTTCATGCCCTTGGCGATCGCATCCTGATGCGAGCCGCTGAACGCCGCGAAGACCAGCTTGCCGCTGTAGGGCTGTCTTTCGTAGACATGCATTCCCGTCACGCGCTCGTAGACCTCGGTGATCGAAGAAAGATCGCTGAAATCCAACTCGGGATCGACGCCCTGCGCGAACATATTGAGTGCCAGCGTGATGATGTCGACGTTTCCGGTGCGCTCGCCGTTTCCGAAAAGCGTACCCTCAATGCGATCACCGCCCGCCAAAAGTCCCATCTCGCTGTCCGCCACGGCACAGCCGCGGTCGTTGTGCGGATGCAGAGAAATGATCAGATTCTCTCTGTCGCGAAGGTTCTTGCACATATACTCAACCTGCGCGGCATACACGTGAGGCATGGAGTGCGACACGGTGACGGGAAGGTTGATGATCACCTTGTCCTCGGGCGTCGGCTCCCAGATCTTGATAACCTCGTTGCAAATCTCGGCGGCAAATTCGGGCTCGGTTCCGGTGAAGCTCTCGGGCGAATATTCAAACTGAATGTGTCCCTTTGCCTTCGCCTTATACTTTTTGCAAAGCTCCGCGCCGAATTTCGCGATCTCCACGATCTCCGCCTTTTCCTTGCGGAAGACCTGTTCTCTTTGTGCAACGGAGGTGGAATTGTAAAGATGTACGATGGCGTTCTTTGCACCGTCGATCGCCTCAAACGTCTTGGCGATGATGTGCTCTCTCGACTGCGTCAACACCTGAATGGTGACGTCATCGGGAATGAGGTTCTGCTCGATCAGCGTGCGGCAGAACTGATATTCGGTCTCGGACGCGGCGGGAAAGCCGATCTCGATCTCGCGGAAGCCCAGGACACAGAGATGCTTGAAAAAGTCCAGCTTTTCCTCCAGGCTCATCGGAATCACCAACGCCTGGTTTCCGTCGCGCAGATCGACACTGCACCAGATCGGTGCCTTTTCGATGCGATCCTTGCGCATCCAGTCCATCGTCACGCCCTCGGGGACGAAATACTGCCTTGTATATTTTTCGTAGTTCTTCATTTCGGTTTGTCGTAGCTCCTTTCGATTTTAGGGTTGTCGCGTCAGGAGATATAAAAAACAAAAAGCCCCTTTTACGCAACAGCAACATACTTTTGCATAAAAGAGACGAAGATTGATGCTCTCCGCGGTACCACTCTGCTTGGTGACTCCACCCACTTTATGCCATATCTGACAATACGGCTTCTCGATAACGGGAGAACCCGTCCAATTCTACTCGGCTCACGCCTTTGGATTGGAAGCTCGGGGATGAGTTATCGTCGATCTCATATATTGTCTCGCAGCCCCCGACAACTCTCTGAAATATCCGATCGACCTTGTTTCCCGTCACAGCCTATAAATATAATAATTTGATAATATTATAGTACAAAATCGCGCCGGAGTCAAGAAAAATTTTGTTCCAATCATCATTTTCTATCATAATGACAAAATCAAAAAGATTTTCGCGAAACTTTATGGCGTTTTCCGACAAAAAAATCTCACGCTCTCAAAAAAATTTTTCATAATTGTATTGTATCAAGGGAAATCGGATCATATTCTTTTTATAATTGCCAATAACTTTTTTAAAAAAGCGTGAATACTATTGACAATCGAGCGACCGTGTGGTATAATATGGCAAGGTCGATCATGATATCGAATAAAATAGGAGGATTTTGAATGAAATTTTATTGTGAAGACCGCGAAAAGGTTTTACAGGAGTTGGACAGCACCGAAAACGGCTTGACTGCCGCCGAGGCAGAAAAGCGATTGGAGGCAAACGGCAAAAACAAGCTTGCCGAGGGAAAGAAGGAATCTCTGATCCACCGTTTTCTCAAGCAGCTTGCCGAGCCGATGACCATTATTCTGCTGGTGGCAGCCGCAATTTCCGCGGGCGTTGAGATCTTCAACGGCGTACAAAACGGTCATTGGGAATTCCCCACCGACGTTGTCATCATCATGGCAGTGGTTCTCATCAACGCCATTTTGGGTGTGTTCCAGGAAAGCAAGGCTGAAAAAGCCATCGAAGCGCTGCAGGAAATGTCCAAAGCGCAAAGCAAGGTGATCCGTGACGGACACCTGATCTCCATTCCCAGCGAAGATCTTGTCATCGGTGACATCATCGTGCTGGAAGCAGGCGATGCCGTCCCCGCCGATGCCCGCATCATCGAGTGCGCCTCCCTGAAGATCGAGGAGGCCGCCCTGACGGGTGAGTCGGTTCCCGTTGACAAAAAAGTTGGTGCGCTGACCCCTGACGCCAACGGCAACGTGGCACTGGGCGACCGCAAGAACATGGTGTTCATGGGCTCCACCGTGGTTTACGGCCGCGGCAAGGCTGTGGTCACCGCAATCGGCATGGATACCGAAATGGGCAAGATCGCCAATGCGCTGGCTCAGGCTGAGGAAGGCAAAACCCCTCTGCAGATCAAGCTGGCAGGTCTTTCCAAGATCCTGACCTATCTGGTCGTTGGCATCTGTCTCATCATTTTCGGCGTTCAGTTGGGAAGTTCCTATTTCGCGACGGGCTCGATCACCTTTGAGCCGATTCTTGATTCCTTTATGATCGCCATTTCCCTGGCGGTTGCCGCAATTCCCGAAGGACTTGCAACCGTTGTCACCATCGTGCTTTCGATCGGTGTCACCAACATGTCCCGCCGCAACGCCATCATCCGCAAGCTGACCGCAGTGGAGACGCTGGGATGTACCCAGATCATCTGCTCCGACAAAACGGGTACCCTGACACAGAACAAGATGACCGTGGTCGATCACTACGGCGAGGATGAATCGCTGCTTGCCACCGTGATGTCTCTTTGCTCCGACGCCGAGTTCGATGTCAACGAAAACACCGCCGTGGGTGAACCCACCGAGTGTGCGCTGGTCAACTACGCGCAAAAGCTGGGGCTGGATAAAAACGTTCAGAAGAACGAGCTGGTCCGCATCGGCGAGGTTCCCTTCGATTCCGGAAGAAAAATGATGTCCACCGTTCACAGAAGCGCCGACGGCAGTCTGGTACAGTTCACCAAGGGCGCACCCGACGAGGTTCTGAAGCGTTGCACCAAGGCGCTCATCGGCGGCACGGTCGTGGATCTGACCGACGCCATCCGTTCCGATATTCTTTCTGCAAACAAAGCGATGGCAGACCGCGCGCTTCGCGTGCTGATGGCTGCCAAGAAGGAACTTTCCTCCGAGCCCGCGGAATATACCCCCGAGGCATTGGAAAACGATCTTTGCTTCGTTGGTCTGGCGGGCATGATCGACCCCGTCCGCCCCGAGGTCAAGCCCGCGATCGACGAGTGTCGCAACGCAGGTATTCGCCCCATCATGATCACGGGCGACCACAAGGATACCGCCGTTGCCATTGCCATGCAGCTTGGCATCATCACCGACGCCTCTCAAGCCATCACGGGTGCCGAGTTGGATGAGATCTCCGACGAGGACTTTGAACGCTTGGTGGAAAAATTCAGCGTATATGCGCGCGTTCAGCCCGAGCATAAGACTCGTATCGTCAACGCTTGGCGTAAAAAGGGCATGGTCACCGCAATGACGGGTGACGGTGTCAACGACGCCCCCTCCATCAAGAATGCCGACATTGGAATCGGCATGGGCATTACGGGTACCGACGTCACCAAGAACGTCGCCGATATGATCCTGGCAGACGACAACTTTGCCACCATCGTTTCCGCCGTTGGCGAGGGACGCCGCATTTACGACAACATTCGCAAGGCGATTCAATTCCTGCTCGCCTCCAACCTCTCCGAGGTGCTTTCCATCTTTTTTGCAACCCTCCTCGGCTTCTCCATCTTCCAGCCCGTCCACCTGTTGTGGATCAACCTGATCACCGACTGCTTCCCCGCGCTTGCTCTGGGTATGGAAAAGCCCGAAACCGACCTGATGAAGAGAAAGCCCCGCGATTCCAAAGAAGGAATCTTTGCGGGCGGCCTTGGCTTCGCGGTTGCTTATCAGGGCTTGCTCGTCACCGCAATCACGCTGGCATCCTACTTCATCGGCAGATATTGGCTGGCTGACCTGCATCATGCGGCTGCCATCGCGGCAGGAACCTATTCCGCCGAGATGCTGGGTACCTCCATGGCGTTCCTCACCCTTTCGATCTGCGAGATCTGCCACGCCTTCAACATGCGTTCGCTTCACGGCTCCATCTTCACCATGAAGGGACAAAACAAGTGGCTGTGGGGCGCAGCGGTTCTCTCGCTGCTTCTGACCTCCGCCGTTGTGGAGATCGACTTCCTCTGCAACGCCTTCGAGCTGGCACACCTGGATCTGATGGAATACGGCATCGCCTTCGGTCTTGCCATTCTGATCATTCCGATCGTTGAGATCGTGAAGCTGATTCAAAGAACCGTGCAAAAAAAGAATTGATGAAAAACATCATGTAAAAAAAACGAGCGGAGGGAATTTCGTCTTGAAATTCCCTCCGCTTGAGTTTATTTGAACTCATTGACAGAATTGTTTACACCGTGCTGCAAAGATTTATTTCGCCTTTACCTTCAGCGTATGGATCTCAAACGCACCGAAGGTCAGCGTCACGGAATTTTCGCAAAGCTCCAAGACCTCCAACTCGTTTTCCATCATGTCGCAAAGACTGACGCTTGCCACCTCAAAGCCGAACGTCAGCTTTGCGCGCGTCTTACTGTTGCCGTTTTCGTACAAACGCACAACCGTATCCTCACCGTCCTCTGCCTCCTTGACGACCTCGCAGACCACATTCTCTTTGTCACTCTGAATGACAGAATAAGCCGTGGGCAGGAGCGATCGCTCGCCGCTCGCGGGAAGTGCTTGCATGGGATTGTTCAGGGCGTATGCCATGGCAGAGATGCGCGGCAAATCAACCGCACCCATGTGCGGCACCAGCGCATAGGTACACTGCATTCTGCCAAGATCGGCATTGGGATCGGGATAGGTAGGCGAGCGCAACAAAGAAAGCACCATCTCGCCGTCGTGGATATCGTGTCCGTATTTGCAATCGTTGAGCAGTGCCACGCCGTAATTCCCTTCGGACAGATCGGCAAATTTGTGCGCACAGACCTCAAATTTCATCGCATCCCAAGGCGTGTTTTTGTGCGTGGGACGCTCGACACTTCCATATTGGATCTCATAGGTCGCGCGGTCGGAGTTGACGTCCACGGGAAACGCCGCCTTCACCATCTGATGCCTCTGCTTCCAATTCAAGTCGGTATCAAAATCAATGCGCTCAACGTCGTCGTAAAGCCAGAGCGTTTGCGTGACCGTGGAATCCATGTGACGCCTTTCGATACGGATGCCCGCACGTGCGCCGTCCTGCACCGGAACACAACCCTGCAGATCGGTCAGCACTGTGTAGCCTGCCTCCAGCGTCGCCTCGGTCCAATCCCACGCCTCGCTTTTTGCTGGGAAATCGGCGTAAATACGAATCTCGTTGCCTCGCTTGCCTTCTCGCAAGACCTCGCGCTCGGCGCGCTTGTCGTAGATCGAGGAGAGGAGCATATCTCTATCAAACGTCAGGCGGTAGAAGCGATTTTCCAACATCCGCTCGCCCACGGTGACCGCGTTGCTGCACTTGGGAGACTTGACACAGGCATAGCCCTTGGCGGGAATCCTCTCCACATAACAGCAAACGCCGTCAATCGCGACTGTGCCGTTCCCCTCCGTGGCGTTTGGGTTGAAAACGACGTAGCCTTCATCTGCGGCAATTCCGCTCGCGATCGCGGTCTTGGCCTCGGACAATGCACCCTCTCCGATCTCTCGGATCTCGGCATAATCCCGATCACACTGATCGTAAACCGCGCCGATCGAAGATCCGGGAAGGATGTCGTGGAATTGGTTAGTCAAGATCATCTCCCAACCGCGGTGCAACTCCTCCTTTGGAAATTTTTTGCCGCAAAGCAGCTTGGAAACAGTTGCAAGCCACTCGGAATTCTGATACAAAAACTCACTGCGTCGGTTGTTCTTTTTGTTTTTGTGCACCGAGGTATAGGTTCCGCGGTGATGCTCGAGATAAAGCTCACCTCGCCAAACCGGCAAGTGCGCTTCCTTTTCCATTTTCCCTTCCAGACGTGCGATAAAATCCCCCGCAAAACCGATCTCCGCCTTGGGCGTTCCCGGAATACCGTGGGAGAGACGGCGCGCCATTTCCAAATGCGATTTGGTCGGTCCTCCACCGCCGTCACCGTAACCAAAGGTCAAAAGTGCCTCGTTGTTCAAGGCTTTTTGCTGATAGCGTTCAAACGTACCCGCAACCATGGAGGGAGTGGGAAAGGCAACGTAGGTGGTATAACGCTTGGGCGGCCTACCGAGGACCTTGTCCTGTGCCGTGAGGAAATAGCTGTGCACGCGCGAGCCGTCAATACCCTGCCACTCAAAGGTGTCGTAGGGCATTTGGTTGCAATCGTTCCAACTGATCTTGGAGGTGACGAACCAATCCACGCCGCTCTTTCGCAGGATCTGCGGTAAAGCGGCAGAATAACCGAACACGTCGGGCAACCACAAAATATGATGATCCAAGCCGAATTCCTTTTTGAAAAAGCGTTTTCCGTAAAGCACCTGTCGCACCAGACTCTCGCCCGAGGAAAGATTGCAGTCCGCCTCGACCCACATCGCACCCTCACACTCCCAGCGTCCCTCGCGGATCAATTCCTTCACACGCGCGTATTTTTCGGGGGCTTCCTCCTTAAGGAACTTGTATAAAAGTGCCTGCGAGGACATGAAGCGATATTCCGGATACCGATCCATCAGCTCGATCACCGTCGAAAAGCTGCGCTGTACCTTCTCACGCGTTTGCTTGAGCGTCCAAAGCCACGCGCAGTCGATATGCGTGTGACCGATGCAGACCGTCGTCGGCGCATCGGGACGCTGACCGCAAACCTGTCCGTAAAAGACCTCGTCCATATAGCGGCTCGCATCCTCCAAGGATGCGTAAAACGCATCGCTTTCGCTGTCGAATTCCATCATGTTCAAGCAGTCAAGCGCAGTGTTGAGATGGGAGATCACCACCTGATATTCATTGCTGTACTCCTCCAGGTGCGCAAGGCTGTCAAACGGCACCTTGAGGTCATACCACAGCTTTTCCACACGGAGATCCAAGCCGATCAGCTTGGCGTAAAAATGCGCCCTTTCCACGGTCACGCCCGTGTTGGCGTAAAGATAGATGTCATGCTCGCAAGAGGGATCCAGAAAAAGATCCCGATGGTTGACGTCGAAGCCTTGACGCATCTCCCCGTCCACGTATGCAAGAAATTGCGGATTGTTTGCGTCCCAACCGTCGGTGCGGTCGGTGCAAACGTTCAAAAGCAACGTGCGTCTGCCAAGATTTCCCACCACAGGCGTCCGAAAATGAAACCACGCTTGCGTGTCCACTCCGTTCCCCCAAAGTGCTTCCTTTCCAAAAGGCTGAAAGGCTTCTGGCGGCGGCAGTTCGTTGGAATCCTTGTACTCACATGGCAAAATGCCGATCTCTTCGAGCTCCTCCAAACAAACGCGGCTTTTTCGCTCCAACAGGACCAGATAATACCGAAGCTTTTGCCACATGCTTTTCTGTTGCATTTTTTCTCTCCTTTTCATTTTGTGTTTTTTCTTTTCGAAGGCCGATCCGCGCCAAAAAAACGCGCGGAATGACCTTTTCTGCAAACATTATAGCACATCGAAAAAATTTTTTACATAGGATTTTTTCGGGAATATGTTGCGTTTTTTTCGATTTTGTGATAAAATAGCATCGCGAAAGAAGGTGATTTCTATGCATATCCTCGACAAAAGGCAAGAGATTGCCGATGATTTTATCCGTGTGACCAGTAAAATCGTCAAACGCGGTGTTTCCGCACACGGTCACAATTTTTTCGAGATCGAATATTGCATCAAAGGTGACGGCACGCACGAGGTCGACGGTGTCTCATACCCCATCCGCCCGAACTCGCTGTTTTTGCTCTCGCCCGCCGCTGTGCATAAGATCGTCTCCAACAACGTCGAGCTGATCACGGTCATGTTTCAATGCGAGCATGACGGCGAATTTTTCTCCTTTCCGCATCTCACCCCCGACCACTCACCCGTTTTTTATCTTGACGCAGAGAACGCCGAGGTTTTGCCGCCGCTGTTGCACGAGCTGCTGAACGTCCACAAGACCGATCCCGGCTATGCCATGCTACTGTTGCGCTGTATTCTGCACAAGCTTTCCGCTCTGCGCAAGCCCCGCAGTAACGCACCGCTCCCCTTGATCCAAAACACGATTCTTTATCTTCTCGAAAACTTTCGCGGAGCAATCACGCTGGAGGGAACGGCGTCGCGGTTCGGCTTTTCCAAAGCCTATTTTTCAGACCTGTTTTTCCGTCAGACCGGCGTGCATTTCAAGGCATACCTCGACGATATCCGCTTTTCGCACGTCAAAAATCTGCTTACCTTCACCGATCTCCCCGTGGGCGACATCTATCTGCGCGCGGGCTTCCGCGATTATGCCAATTTCTCTCGTCGCTTCAAGAAAAAATACGGTCTGACGCCCACAGATTACCGCCTCAAGACCAGCGGACATTCGTTTTTATAAAAATGGCTATGTCACAGCAAATGGATGACACCTTCGGTGTCCGGCAGGACGCTGTCGAAATCCGACCGCCGGGAGGATCAAACGCGAACGTTCGCGTTTGAATCTCGCCAAAAATCAGTTGTTTCATGTGACATAGCCATAAAAATGATGTAGGGGACTTCGCGTGCCTGCTCTGTAAGCGCGTACAGTCCCCTCTGCATATTCCCCCCTCTGTTTTCATATAGTAGAAAAGACAAACTGTAATGCATGACGGAGGCAGACATGAATCAACCGACCAAGCAGAAAAGGACACCGCAAGCAGGGCTGAATGACCGAGAGGTCGAAGCATCGCGCCGTCAATACGGCGCGAACCTGCTGACCGAGCAAAAGGGGAAAAGCTTTTTGCGGCGATTTTTCTCGAATCTCAACGATCCCATCATTCGCATTCTGATCGCCGCGCTCGCCGTCAATCTTCTCCTGATGATCCGAAACGGAAGCGAAAATTGGCTGGAAAGCACCGGCATTGCCGTCGCGATCCTGCTCGCCACGCTGATCTCCACCCTCTCGGAGCACGGCTCGGCGCGCGCATTTGCCAAGCTCTCGCAAATGGGCGGACAGCAGAGGTGTCGGGTGCGAAGAAACGCCAACGTCCGCGAAATTCCGATCTCCGACGTGGTTGTTGGGGATCGGATTCTGCTGGGTGCAGGAGAAATGATTCCCGCCGACGGAATCCTTTTGGAGGGAGAATTGCGCAGTGATCAATCGGCAATGACGGGGGAGACACGGGAAATTCGAAAGATCCCCTCCCCCGACAACTCTCTCAAGCCGGATTCCCCCGCCGCGCTCTTCCGAGGCTGTACCGTCACCTCGGGCGGAGGTGAAATGGAGGCGCGTGCCGTGGGAGATGCTTCTGTCCTCGGTCAGATCTCCCACGAGATCCAGATCGAACAGCGCGACAGTCCTCTCAAGCTCCGACTGTCCAAGCTGGCAAAGCAGATCAGCCGCTTGGGCTACGTTGCCGCAATCCTGGTGGCATTGGCGTATCTGTTCAATTCCTTCGTTTTGGACAGCGGAATGCAATGGGAACTGATCCGCATCAAGCTGACCGACGCGCCATATCTGCTCTCTCAGCTTCTTCACGCTTTCACACTCGGGCTGACCGTCATCGTGGTCGCCGTTCCCGAAGGGCTTCCCATGATGATCGCCGTGGTGCTTTCCTCCAATATCCGAAAAATGATCCGCGATCACGTTTTGGTGCGCAAGCCGGTCGGGATCGAGGCGGCGGGAAGCATGAATATCCTGTTCACAGACAAAACCGGAACGCTGACCGAAGGGAAAATGAAGGTTTCCGCCTTCCTCGGCGGCGATGGAACTGTTCAGCCGCTCCCCGCCCTCCTGCGGCGTGGCGGTCTGCTCGCCGAGCTTCTCGCGCTCGGTTTTCGCATGGGAAGTGACGCCACGGTCGGGACCGATGCCGCGGGAACCCCGCATGCTTTGGGAGGCAGCGCGACCGAGCGTGCTTTGCTCGAAAGCGTGCTTTCAACGCCCGCTCCAAACGGCTACCGCATCGCCTCGCGTCTGCCGTTTGAAAGCTCGCGAAAATATTCTGCGGTCAGCCTTGCAGGCAAGCAGCGCATGACGCTGCTCCTCGGTGCGCCCGAGCGACTCCTGCCCTTGACAAAAAGTGCGGTTTGCGCCGACGGCTCGATCGGTTATTTTCCCCGCCTGCAGATCGAGCGGCAAATCCGATCCGCCGCCGCAAAGGGAGAGCGCGTGCTCATGCTCGCACTCTCTGAGGAAAACGTTCCCGCCACGGCACACGCAAGCGCGATTCGCGGAACTTTGATCTACGTCGGTGCGGTCTGCATCTCGGATCCGCTTCGCAAAGAAGCCTCCGCCGCGGTCAAGCAGCTGCAATCGGCGGGGATCCAGGTCGTGATGATCACGGGAGATAACCGCGACACCGCACGCACGCTGGCAGATCGGTGCGGAATTCTGAACCAAGCGCAGGATCTGATCCTGACGGGCGAAGAGCTTGCGAAGCTCTCCGACGAGCGCGTCAAGGAGCTGCTCCCAAGAGTTGGCGTGATCGCACGCGCACTTCCCACCGACAAAAGCCGATTGGTACGTCTCTCCCAGGAGCTTGGGCTGGTGACCGGCATGACGGGTGACGGCATCAACGATGCCCCCGCGCTCCGCCGCGCCGACATTGGATTTGCGATGGGAGGCGGGACGCAGGTGGCAAAGGAGGCGGGAGACATCATCATTCTCGACAACAACCTCGCCTCGATCGTCCGTGCCGTGCTTTACGGTCGGAATATCTTCAAAAGCATCCGCAAATTCATCACGCTTCAGCTCACCATGAATTTTTGCGCCGTCGGCGTGACGATGATCTGCCCCTTCCTCGGCATCGATTCTCCCGTTACGGTGATACAAATGCTGTGGATCAACATCATCATGGACACGCTCGGAGGGCTTGCATTTGCGGGAGAAGCACCTCTCCCCGATTGCATGAAAGAGCCGCCCAAGCGACGCGACGAGCCGATCCTCAACCGCTATATGATCAACGAGATCCTCTGCCTCGGCGGCTTCACAGTCGCGCTCTATCTCTTCTTTCTCAAATCTCCCGCCGTATCGGCGATCTTCCGTCCCGCCGCCGACCGTATCTATCATCTCACCGCGTTCTTCGCGCTTTTCATCTTCTCCTCGGTCTTTAATTGCTTCAACGCGCGCACAGACCGACTCAAGATCAGCGCAGGCTTGCGCAAAAATCCCGTATTTTTGCTCATCATGAGCGCAATCCTGTTCATTCAGATCGCATTCGTCTATCTCGGCGGAAGCGTCCTGCGCACCGCTCCCCTCCTTCCGCGCGAACTTCTTCTCACCATGCTCCTCTCGCTCGCCGTATTCCCCGCCGACCTCATCCGCAAAGCTCTCCGCCGCCTTTTTGGGAAGAAAAATGGGTACTAATAAAAATACGGGGGAAGGAAAACTTCTTGAAAGAAGCTTTTCCTTCCCCCGCTCCCCCATCCTTTCAAGAACTTTTTTGAAAGAGGGGGATAAAGTGAGAAAGCATTACCTGTGCGATGACAGATAATGCTTTCTTGTTGTTTATAAGAGACGCACAGATAAATGATTACGTTTGTGCTATTTGTGCGAAAAGTTTTTGAGGGGGTGCGGGGGAATCTTTTTTCTAAAAAGTTCCCCCGCAAAAAATCATTCTTTCCTCACCGGCTTAAAATACTGATAGAGGTTGCACGGAATCATGCCGTTGTAAAGCTTGCGGATCTTGTCGGCGCGTCTGCCGTAGAAACGCTCGAACTGCGGATGTGAGGTGATGATGTAGATCTGCCACGGCGCAAGATCGGCGAAGGCGCGCCCCATGTCGCGGTAGAGCTGCTCTGCCTCTTGCGGTGTCATCAGACGCTCTCCGTAGGGCGGATTGCAGACCACCGTGCCGCGGCGATCCTCTTTTTTGATCCTTCTCACATCTGCCGCGAAAATATTCATGTGCTCCTCCACACCCGCACGCAATGCGTTTTCATAGACCACGTCGAGAATATCCTCGTCAATATCCGAGGCGTAGACCTCAAAGTGACTGTCGGTGCGAATTGCCGCGCTTGCCCGCTCACGCTCCTCCGCCCAAAGATGCGCGGGGATCTGCGGAAATTGCTCCGCGGCAAAGCTTCTGCCAAGTCCGGGCGCGCGATTGGCAAGAATGAGCGCCGCCTCGATGGCGATCGTTCCCGAGCCGCACATCGGATCCCAGAACAGCACGTCCTCACGCGGTCTCGACGTCAAAGCCAACGCCGCCGCCAGCGTCTCACGCAAAGGCGCGGGACCCGCCGCAGGTCGGTAACCTCTCTTGTGGAGCGGCAGCCCCGAGGTGTCGATCATCAGCGCCACGGTGTCCTTGAACAGGAAAAATTCAACCTGATATTTCACCCCCGTCTCCGAGAATCGGCTGATGCCGTAGCACGCAGACAGGCGATCGACGATGGCTTTTTTGATGATGCTCTGACAGTCCGGCACCGAAAACAGCTTGCTTTTGATCGAGTGTCCCTTCACGGGAAAAGCGTCGTCACGTCCGATCCAATCCTCCCAGGGAAGCGCCTTGACGCCGTCAAACAGCTCCGCGAAGCTGTATGCAGGAAATCGACCGAGACAAACGAACACGTGCTCCGCGCACCTCAGATGCAGATTGGCACGGACGATGTCCCGCTCGTCTCCCTCAAAGCGAATCCGTCCGTCGATTGTTTCAATCCGCTTCACGCCAAGCGCGTCAAGCTCCTCGCCCAGCAGCTTTTCCAAGCCAAACAAACAGGTGGCAACCAATTCCAATTTCATAAAGTCCTCACAAATTTCATTTTGTTGTCATTTAATTATACTATCAAACGAAAAAAATGTCAAGAAACTATTGAAAAAACAAAATAAATATGTTATAATAAATTAATTATTTTTATTTCCGTCGCACACCCGCGACGTACAGGTAAGAAAGGACTTCCCAATCATGAACAAAATGAAGGTCGGCGTCATCGGCGCCACAGGTATGGTCGGTCAGCGTTTTCTGACCCTTTTGGAGAATCACCCCTATTTTGAGGTCACCACCCTCGCGGCATCGGCTCGCTCGGCAGGCAAAACCTACGAAGAAGCAGTCGGCGCACGCTGGAAGATGACCACGCCCATGCCCGAAAAATACAAGAGCATGACCGTCCTCGATGCGGCAAACATCGAAGAGGTCGGCAAGAACTGCGCGTTCGTTTTCTGCGCGGTCGATATGAAGAAGGACGAAATCCGCGCACTTGAGGAGGCGTATGCCAAAGCAGAGATCCCCGTGGTCTCCAACAACTCGGCACACCGCTGGACGCCCGACGTTCCCATGGTCATCCCGGAAATCAACGACGCGCATCTTGAGGTCATTGCCGCTCAAAGAAAGAGACTCGGCACCAAGCGCGGCTTCATCGCCGTCAAGCCCAACTGCTCGATCCAATCCTACGTTCCCGCTCTGACGCCTCTGCGCAAGTTTGGCATCAAGGAAGTCGTTGCCACCACCTACCAGGCAATCTCCGGCGCGGGCAAGACCTTCAAGGAATGGCCCGAAATGATCGACAACGTCATCCCCTACATCGGCGGTGAGGAAGAAAAGAGCGAGCAGGAGCCTCTGCGCGTTTGGGGTAAGGTCGAGAACGGCGAGATCGTCAAGGCAGACGCGCCCCTCATCACCACCCAATGCATCCGCGTTCCCGTGACCGACGGTCACACCGCAGCCGTGTTCGTACGCTTCGAGAACAAGCCCACCAAGGAGGAGATCCTGGAGGCTTGGAAGAATTTCTCGGGCAAGCCGCAGGAGCTCAAGCTCCCCCACGCTCCCGAGCAGTTCATCACCTACTTCGAGGAAGACAACCGTCCTCAAGCAAAGCTCGACCGCGATATTTACGGCGGCATGGGCGTGACGGTCGGACGTCTGCGCGAGGATACGTTGTTTGACTACAAGTTCGTCGGACTCTCCCACAACACCCTGCGCGGTGCTGCCGGCGGCGCGGTTCTGATCGCAGAGCTGCTCTACAGAGAGGGATATTTCAACTAAAAAACACAAGCACGGTGCTTCAAATGAAGCACCGTGCTTTTTGAATCAATCACACGCAAGGGGGAGGATGCCGTGGCATCCTCCCCCGTTTTTTGATGCGATTTGATCAATACATACCGCCCATGCCGCCGGCAGGAGCTGCCGCGGGAGCGGGATTCTCTTCCTTCTTGTCTGCAACGACAGACTCGGTGGTCAGAATGACCGACGCGATCGAAGCTGCGTTCTGGAGCGCGGAACGCGTCACCTTGGTAGGATCGACGATGCCGCTCGCCATCATGTCGCAGTAGACCTCGTTGTAAGCGTCAAAGCCGTAGCCGATCTTGCCGGAGGTCATGATCTTGTCGACCACAACACCGCCGTCAAAGCCCGCGTTTGCGGCGATCTGACGAACCGGCTCCTCCAGAGCCTTCACAACGATCTTGACACCCGTTTTTTCGTCACCGTCAACGGTGTCGATCAGCTTTGCGACCTCGGGAATGACGTTGAGATATGCCGTTCCGCCGCCTGCGACGATGCCTTCCTCAACAGCAGCCTTGGTTGCGTTGAGCGCATCCTCGATGCGGAGCTTCTTTTCCTTCATTTCCGCCTCGGTAGCCGCACCGACCTTGATCACGGCAACACCGCCCGCCAGTTTGGCAAGACGCTCCTGCAACTTTTCGCGGTCGAAATCCGAGGTGGTATCCACGATCGCGTTGCGGATCTGTGCAATGCGAGCCTGGATCTCGGAAGCCTCACCCGCACCGCCGACGATGATGGTGTGCTCCTTGTTGACCTTGATCTGACGCGCGCGACCAAGCATATTCACGGTTGCATCCTTCAGCTCCAGACCGATCTCGGTGGAGATCACCTGACCGCCGGTGAGAATGGCGATGTCGCGCAGCATTTCCTTGCGTCTGTCACCGAAGCCGGGGGCTTTGACGGCAACACAGTTGAACACGCCGCGCAGCTTGTTCAATACCAGAGTTGTCAGAGCCTCGCCCTCAACGTCCTCTGCAATGATCAGCAGCTTTCTGCCCGACTGCACGATCTGCTCGAGAAGGGGCAGGATCTCCTGAATGTTGGAGATCTTCTTGTCGGTCACGAGGATCAACGCGTCATCATATACGGTCTCCATCTTGTCCATGTCGGTTGCCATGTAGGGAGAGAGATAACCGCGATCGAACTGCATACCCTCAACGACCTCGGAATAGGTATCTGCGGACTTGGATTCCTCAATGGTGATGACGCCGTCTGCCGTCACCTTCTCCATTGCATCTGCGATCAACTGACCGATCGCCTCGTCACCTGCGGAGATCGTTCCGACACGTGCGATATCCGCCGAGCCGTTGACCTTCTTGGAGTTTGCAACGAGCGCGTCAACTGCCGCGTCGACAGCCTTCTTCATACCCTTGCGAACGATCATCGGGTTGGCACCCGCGGTCACGTTCTTCATACCCTCGCGCACAAATGCCTGTGCCAGAAGGGTTGCGGTGGTGGTACCGTCACCCGCTGCATCGTTGGTCTTGGTTGCGACCTCCTTGATGAGCTGTGCGCCCATGTTTTCCGCCTCGTCCTCCAGCTCGATCTCCTTTGCGATGGTCACACCGTCGTTGGTGATCAGCGGAGAGCCGTATTTCTTGTCCAGAACCACGTTTCTGCCCTTGGGGCCCATCGTGATCTTGACCGTGTCTGCCAGCTTATCCACGCCGCGCATCAGGGCGTTGCGTGCTTCGATTCCGTAAAGAATGTCCTTTGCCATAACAATCTGTCCTCCCTATTATTCTACGATTGCAAGGATGTCGCCCTGCTTCACAATGGTGTATTCGGTGCCGTCCATTTTGACCTCGGTACCCGAATATTTTCCGGTGATGACCTTGTCGCCAACCTTGACCTCCATGGGGATCAGCTTGCCGTTATCGTCACGCGCACCGGGGCCAACGGCAACCACCTCGGCCACCTGGGGCTTTTCCTGCGCAGATGCGGTCAAAAAAATGCCGGTTTTGGTTTTTTCCTCAGCCTCGACGAGTTTGACTACAACTCTGTCGGAAAGCGGTTTGATGTTCATAGTTCAGAGTCCTCCTCATTGATTGATCTCAAAATATCATTTTTCTTGCGAATTTAGCACTCAAACCTTGCGAGTGCTAACTCTTGCTATTATTCTAAACCTTTTTTTGGAAAAATCAAGCCCTTTTTCGTAATATTCACATTCTTTTTACAATTTTATTGCTTTCAAAAGCGGTTCGGTGCTAAAATGTGACATCCTTCGTGTCGGAATATTAAAAAAAGCCGCAGCATACAATAAATACGAAATCAAATGGCAAAAAGCGGGAGGAATTCGGTTTGTTGAAATGGGTGATGACGGGCGGCTTGGTGCTGCCGCTTCTGATGATTTGCGGCATGTTTTTTCTCTTCTATCTCCGCTTTCTTCCCTTTCGCTCCCCCCAAAAAATGTGGCTTGCCATGCGCACGCCCGCACCGGAGGGGTCCGTGTCTCCCTTCCGCGCGGTGATGCTGGCGTTGGCGGGTACGCTCGGCGTGGGAAACATCGTCGGCGTGGCGAGCGCCATTCACATCGGCGGCGCGGGAGCGATCCTCTGGATGTGGATCGCGGCATTGATTGCCATGATCCTCAAATACGCCGAGATCCTCTTGGCTGTGGCACATCGCCGCGAGGGAAAAAATGGATTCTTTGGCGGGGCGTATTATTATATAAAGGATTATTTTGCAAGCCGCAACCTGCATCGGGTTGCGATCGCGGCATCCGCGCTCTTTGCCGTCCTGATGGTCGTCGAGGCATTGGGAATGGGATGCGTCATACAGGTCAACGCCATTTCCTCAACTTTTGAGGGGGTATGGCAAGTACCAAAATGGATCACGGGTATCCTTCTCGCCCTCTTGACGCTCCCCATCATTCTGCGCGGAACAAAAAGCATTTCGTCGCTCACCGAGCTGCTGGTACCGATCATGACGGGAGGCTATCTGATCCTCTCGATCGCCGTGCTCATTCTGCGCCGTGATGCCGTGGGAGATGCTTTTTCGTCGATCTTCCGCGAAGCATTCTCACCCGAAAGCCTGGGCGGCGGGATCCTCGGCTTTCTGACCTCACGCGCGCTCCGCCTTGGAACGATGCGCGGACTGCTTTCCAACGAAGCCGGATGCGGAACCGCACCCACGGCGCACGCGGCGGCACACACCGTCTCGCCCGCAGCGCAAGGCGTTTGGGGCATCTTCGAGGTGTTTGTCGATACGATCCTGCTTTGCACCGTCACGGCGTTGGTGATCCTCGTCGGATTTCCGAACGCAGAGCTTTTTGAGAACGACGCCATCATGACCGCCATCCGCGCCTATTCCTCGGTGCTGGGCGGTTGGTCGGATTGGTTTTTCTGCATTGCCATTTTCTGCTTCGGCTTTGCCACGGTGCTCTGCTGGGCAAACTACGGCTTGGAATCGCTTTCCTTTCTTTCGCGCCGCCCGCTTCCGCGTTTGCTCTACCTTTTCGTCTTCGGGCTCTGCTGCTTCCTTGGATCCGTCTCCACCCCCGAAAACGTCTGGATGCTCTCCGACTCCTCGCTCGCCATTCTGACAACCCTCAACCTCCTCATGCTTCTCCTGATGCGAAAAGAGATCAAGCAAGAAACGCTTGCCTTCTTTCAAGGCTGAATTTGCGAAAGACGTGTTTTGTGGAGGTGCTTTTGAAAAAGCCACCTCACCCCCCGCAAAACTTTTTGAGGAAGGAAAAAAGGAACTCCTTTATCCGTACGCTCTGAATGAGCAATCGCTCCCGCGGCATTTTGATTCCTCCCCATAAACAATAAATACAGGGCTGTCGAAGCATGACAGCCCTTTGTTATGTATTCGATATTTAAAAAAGCTTAGATTTTACATTTGAGAATTCTTCTTCGGTAATGATCCCCTGATCGCAGAGTGCTTTCCAGTTTTTCAACTCTTCCAAAGAATTGGCGCGAGGCTTGAAATCATGGAAAAGCTTGCTCTTGAGTGCAACAAACTCGTCTGCCGTAATGATTGCATTTTCCTCCATTTGTTTATACTGCTTCAACAACGTCGACGTATCCGATACACTGGTTGCCCCGGCTTTTACAAAGCCAAAAAAATTCAACATTTTGGAAACCAAATAGATAACGGCGGCAATCAACATCAAAATCATGCCCAACGAGGAAATGATCAACATATACTTTCCGCTCGGAAACATCACGATGCAAAAAATACCCGCAATCGCACCCAAAAGATAGCCCATATTTACAAAGCTCTGATTCTTGGAAAGCGCGAAGGCACAAGCGATTGCAACAAAAAGACAATCTCCCAAGGCAGTGCCACTAATAAGAGCTCCGCTGCCATTCCGCATCGAATCAGCCCGATAAGCATAGCCGTAATCGTATTTAGAAAGCTCGTCCGCATCAATTTTATTGACCAATCCATCAAGCAAAAAGCCAAGCAAAACAACGATCAATCCAATGACGATCAAGATTTTGGAAATTTCTTTTTTCATTTTTTGTATCCTCTTTTCTGTTTTTTCGGCAGAATGATGCCAATTTTATTATACGCTTTTTCATCTGTTTTGTCAAGTGCTATTTATCAAAAAAGATAATTATAAATCGTTTTTGATAAGCTATAATGATATTAGTAAAAAAGAAAAAGAGGTAAATACCATGATTTTGCATATTGCGGATAGGATTCGATATTTACGGGATAAAATGGGGATGACACAAACCGATCTTGCGAAAAAGCTGGGCATTTCCAGAAGTGCGGTCAATTCTTGGGAAATGTCACTCTCTTCCCCGTCACTCTCAAACATCATCGAAATGTCTCAGATCTTTCACGTGAATATCGACTATCTTCTCTCGCTCTCCGACAAAACCATGGTCGACATCTCCAATCTGACGAACGATCAAAAGGAATTGGTTTTTCGACTGGTCAATTGCTTGGAAAAGAAAAATTAGTCAACGCTATCAGAAAAAGGAGTCTCGGATGAAAATCCGAGACTCCTTTTTCATGATCGTTGTTTGAATTTGTTTTTTGTGCTTCAAATTTTGATTTGTCGCACACTTTGTTCGCACAAGCCTTGTAGGGGCGATTCACGAATCGCCCCTACGTTGTTTCGTTCATTTGTTCGTTAAAATGAGACACCGATAAATCCCCATTTTGCGCACCCTTTCCGTGGGCAAAACAAATATAAAAGCTGTTTTGGGTGGTGGTACCAAAACAGCCGCGAGAGCTATTGAAGGGGTGACGCGCACAGATAAAAAATTACGTTTCCACCCCTGCAATAAAAGTTTTTGCGGGGGTGTGGGGGAGCTTTTCTCAAAAAGCTTCCCCACAAAAAACATATTCAACCTTATCAGGTGGTATAGTTATCGAAATAGCCCTGAATGAAGACGACGGGAGTACCCTTGTCACCAGAGCCGCTGGTCAGGTCGCAGAGCGACCCAATGAGGTCGGTGAGCTGACGCGGAGTGGTTCCCTGTGCCGCCATGTTTCCGACGAGAGATCCACTCTTGGCGCGGATGCTTGCCGAAATGGCTTCCTTCAGTTCCTCGCCCGACAGATCCTTGTAGTCATTGTCCGCGAGATACTTGAGCTTGAGCTCGTTGGGCGTACCCACGAGTCCGTCGGTAAACGCGGGAGAAACAACCGGGTCTGCAAGTTCCCAGATCTTTCCCTTGGGATCCTTGAACGCGCCGTCGCCGTAGACCATGACCTCAACGTGCTTGCCGGTTGCCTTCAAAACGCGCGCCTGAATATCCAGCACGAGATCCTGACACTCGCGCGGGAAAAGCTTGACCGTGGTCTCGGTCGACTTGTTCGAGCCGAGCAGACCGTACTTTTCATTGCAACCGCTTCCGTTGACGGGAGCATTCAAAATATCGTCCAAACCGCAAACCACCTTCGCGCCCGCAGCCTTGAGGATCCTCTTGGTGCGCGCACGGGTATGAATGTCGCAGGTCAAAACACAATCGGTATAATCCAGGATCGCCTTTGCCTGATTGGCAAAGATCACCTCGACCTCGGCACCGCAGGAACGAATGAGATCCGAATAATAGTTGATATAATCCACGCCGGTAAACTCGAGCTTGGTCTCCTCGCCGAACAGTTCGCGATAACGCTCCAGCGTCAGCACGTCACTGTAAGGATTGATGCCCGCCGCATCGATCTGATCCAGCGTGATCAGCGAGTTTCCAACCTCGTCGGAGGGATAGCTGAGCATCAGAACGATCTTCTTGACGCCCATCGCGATTCCGCGCAGACAGATGGCAAAGCGGTTGCGAGACAGAATCGGGAACAGGACACCGACAGTCTCTCCGCCAAGTTTTGCACGCACGTCTTGGGCGATGTCCTCAACAGATGCGTAGTTACCCTGTGAACGAGCCACGATTGACTCGGTCACCGAAATAATGTCGCGATCGCGAATCTCAAAGCCCTCGCACGCCGCAGCCTCCAGCACGCTGTCGGTCACGATGGCAGCAAGGTCGTCTCCCTTGCGGATGATGGGGCAACGAATGCCTCGGGATACGGTACCCACTCTACGTTCTTTCATAGCCATTGTTTTTCAAGCCCTTTCTTTGCGGACGCCGTCAAGCGAAAAAATCCGCACAAAACCGACGCCGTCACCCAAAAAATGAATGATTTATTTTTTACCCTAATATTATAAACTTTTTTTTGCGAATTGTCAAGTCAAATTTGATCGAAATATGTGATTTATTTGAAGATATTACACCAATTCGAATTCAGCGAAAAATTCGGGGCGGTGATAATCGGGCTCCGGCCAGTCGACGTTGGCAAAGCAACCGTAATGCGGATGGTCGGTCAAGTCGCCGCATTTGTAGAAATTGCCGCGCAACACGCTTCCCTTTCCGTGCTTGTAAGTGGGGATATGCTTTTGAATATATGCCTTAGGAACCGTCAGCTCAAGCTCCCAACGATCGTCAAAGATCATCGGCTTCACACCCAGCATCGCGGTGTCGGCGGGATCGATCCTCTGTGAGCGCGCACGGTCATAGCGCACGGCGTTGTAGACCGCGCCGTTGGGATTGATCTCGAGGTTGATATATCTCTCGTCGGTTGCGGGAGCATACTGCATAAAGACCTCCATACAGCTGTCCTGACAGACCGGCGCGTTGTGCTCGGTCTCGACCGCACGCAGATTCGTTTCATAGGAAACGAGATGATATTTGATCGCATCGTCGTCATAGGAGACGGTCACGGTCGTTTTCGGGGTGGCGGGAAAGTCCTTTGTCCACGGGAAATTGGCAATTTCGAAGGTCGTTCCCTCTTTGGAAATGGTATATCTACTCATCGTCTTCTCTCCTCGGATGTAAAAATTACGGAAATCTCCGCATCTGTTTTTATTATACCCCAAAACAGAAAAAAAGTCAAGAAAAAAGAAAAAAACTGCTCCTCAAGCTTCAAAAAAGCGTGAAAAGCAGTTTTTGATTGCATCTTTTCGGGATCAGCCGCCCAGATAAGCGTCTCTCACCTTTTCGCTTGCGGCAAGTTCGGCACCCGTACCCGACAGCGAGATCAAACCCGTCTCCATGACGTAAGCACGATCGGCAATCGAAAGTGCCTTCTCGGCGTTTTGCTCGACCAAAAGGATGGTCGTTCCGGTTTCGTTCAAATGCTTGATCATATCAAAAACCTGAGAAACCAAAATCGGCGCCAAGCCCATCGAAGGCTCGTCAAGCATCAGAAGCTTGGGATGGCTCATCAGCGCGCGTCCCATGGCAAGCATCTGTTGCTCACCGCCCGAAAGCATGCCCGCCATCTGCGTCTTGCGCTCCTCAAGGCGCGGGAAGAGCGTGTAGATCTCCTCCAGGTCGCGCTTGATCTGCGCACGGTCGTGGGAGGTATAAGCTCCCATGATCAGATTTTCATAAACGTTCAGCTCAGCAAAGATGCGGCGTCCCTCGGGTACCTGTGTCAGACCGCGGCGCATGATCTTGTGCGTGGGCTGACCGACGATGTTCTCTCCGTTGTAGAGAATTTCTCCCGACTTGGGATGAATAAAGCCCATGATGCTCTGCATCGTGGTGGTTTTTCCGGCACCGTTTGCGCCGATCAGCGTCACGATCTCACCCTCATTGACCTCAAACGAGATGTCCTTGAGCGCGTTGATGACGCCGTAATAAACC
Organism: Clostridia bacterium; assembly: GCA_017517745.1. Taxonomy (GTDB): domain Bacteria; phylum Bacillota; class Clostridia; order Oscillospirales; family CAG-272; genus UMGS1865. Next base: position 29,458 of record JAFWYJ010000037.1, read on the forward strand.
TTTAAATTTTTTACTTCAAGCAATGCCATTCCGCGTCCTCACTTTCCGATATACGCCTTGATGACCTCGGGATCGCTCAAAGCCTCTTTCGTCGTTCCCTGCGCGATCACGGTGCCGAAATTGAGCACGGTGATGCGATCGCAAATACCCGACACAAACTTCAGGTCGTGCTCGATCAAAAGGATGGTCACGTCAAACTGTTCTCTCAAAAGCTCGACCGTGCGGCGCAGATCCTCGGTCTCGTGAGGATTCATACCGGCAGCAGGCTCGTCGAGCAACAAAAGCTTCGGATCGGTAGCCAGCGCACGCGCGATCTCGAGCTTGCGCTGCTTTCCGTAAGGCAGATTGCAGGCGAGCGTACCGCTCTCCTCATGCAGATCAAAGATCTTCAGGATCTCAAGCGCACGCGCCTTCATCTCCTTTTCCACGCGGAAATGACGCGGCAGACGCAAAAGGCTTTCTGCCATCGAGCAACGAAACTCCTCGCGGTTGTGCAATCCAACCATGACGTTTCGAAGCACCGTCATGTTGTTAAACAAACGAATGTTCTGGAAGGTACGTGCAATTCCCTCGTGGTTGATGCGCTCTTGCGACATGCGGCGCAGCTCCTTGCCGTTGAGGAAAAAGGTTCCCTCGGTGGGCTGATAAACGCCCGTGAGCAGATTGAAGATCGTGGTCTTTCCCGCACCGTTCGGACCGATGAGACCGTAGATCTCACCTTTCTTGATCTGCAAATTCACACCGCTTGCCGCACGGAGTCCGCCAAAGGAGATGCCGAGATTTTGGGTTTCCAATACAAATTCACTCATGGCTGTCATCCCCCTTCGGTTGATCGGGTTTGATATCGTTCACAACGAAATCGGTGGAAAGCAAAGCATCCATTTTGATCTTGGTCGGAACCACGTCCCAACGTCCCGTGTCGTCTGCCTCATGCTTGGAAAAGCGATTTTTGGTGATTTTCGCAAATAGGTTCTTGAAATTGTAGCGCTCGCGGAATGCCGCCAGCTTCGGAGAGTTGTTGTAAATGACGATCATGATCAGAATCAGCGCATAGATCAGATCCTTCAGCACGGCAAGATTGCCGGTGAGGACGGTTGCCAGCTTGTTGTTGAGGAAGGTGACCGCCGTCGCAGCAACGATCGAGCCGTTGATGCTTCCCATGCCGCCAAGCACCACCATGACGAGGATCTCGATCGAATAGTTGTAGTCAAACGTCGCGCTGGAAACGTTGCTCTGCGTATAGCTGAACAGCACGCCCGCAAAGCCCGCGAAGACTGCCGCCACGATAAAGCCGATCAGCTTGTATCGCGTGACGTTGACTCCGGTCGCCTTTGCCGCGATCTCATTGTCACGGATCGCCGTAATCGCACGGCCGTGCTTACTGTAGATCAGGTTTTGAATGACGGCAAGCGTCACCAGAACCAAAACGAAACAAATGATGAAGAAATATTTCTGATTGAATCGGGGCGTCGCAAGACCGATCGCACCGCCAAAGGTCTCGTCGGAGGTGTTCTGGAAGATGGTCCTGACGATCTCACCAAACGCCAGCGTGGTGATGGCAAGATAGTCGCCCTTCAGGCGCAAGGCGGGCAGACCGATGATGAATCCGCAAATTCCCGCGCAAATTCCGCCGATCAAAAGAGAAATGAAAAACGTAAGGATCCCGTTTCCAAGCGAATCGACCAACAGTGCCGACACCTTTCCTCCAAGATACGCACCCACGCACATAAAGCCGGCGTGTCCCAAAGAAAGCTCGCCCAAAAAGCCAACGACAAGGCTCAGGGATACCGCCAGAATGATGCTGATGGCGATCTTTTCCAGATTGAAGGTTGTCGACTTCGGAAGCCCTCCTGTCAAAGTCATCACGGAGAAGACGATCAATATCACAGCGATTACCGTATAGTTGAGGTAACGCTTCCATTTGAAGTGTTTCAGCTTATTCATCAGACCTTCTCCCTTCTCTTCTTACCGAGCAAGCCGGTGGGCTTGACGAGAAGAATGACGATCAGAATCGAAAACTCGATGGCATCGGTATAAGGCGCGATCGCGGGGATCGATTGGGCAAAGCACTCAATGATGCCCAACAAAAGACCGCCGATCATCGCACCGGGGATCGAGCCGATACCGCCGATGACGGCAGCGGTGAACGCTTTGATGCCGGGAAGAGCGCCGAAGGTCGGCGTGATGGTCGGAGCCTTGAGCAAGAAGAAAAGTCCCGCCAAAGACGCCAGTGCCGAACCGATGGCGAAGGTGATCATGATGATCGAGTTGACGTTGATGCCCATCAGCTGTGCCGCGCCCTTATCCTCGGAAACGGCAATCATCGCGCGTCCCGTCTTGGTGAACTTGACGAACAGATTCAATCCGATCATCACCACCAAGGAACAAGCCAGCGTGATGATGGTGGAATATCCAACCGCGAGCTCTCCGAGCTTCAACGTTCCGAGATTGGCAATCACCACAAACTTGGGCGCCGATCCAAACGCCATTTGCGCGATGCTCTGCAACAGATAGCTGACACCGATGGCAGTGATCAGCACCGCCAAGGGAGATGCCCCGCGCAGGGGCTTGTAGGCGACCTTTTCGATCACGATGCCCATCATCATACAAAAGACCACCGACGCCAGGATGGCAAGCCAGGGGTTGATGGCGAGAAACACCAAAATGGTATAACCGCCCACCATGATGATGTCACCGTGTGCGAAGTTCAACATTTTTGCAATGCCGTAAACCATCGTATATCCCAGCGCGATCATCGCATAGATGCCGCCCAGGCTCAGACCGTTTACAAACGTAATTAAAAAATCCATATTGCTTCCTTACTCTTTCATGTAACAAACAATTGCTGACGCGTTTGCGTCAGCAATTATTTTGATTTGTGTGTTCAGAAAAGGGATCAGCCCTGGGTATTTTCCTTAACGATGTACTTGATTGCTTCCTTCTGAACCGTACCGTCATCGCTCCAGCTGATGTGAGATTTCTCATTGCCCTCACACTTACCGGTGATGCCGCGGAACTCGAAGTCGCCGTTGAAGACAGCGGTCAGAGCGTCACACATATCGGAAGCCGACGTTGTGGCAGTGATCTCCACGCCGTTCTTCTTCGCAACCTTCAGAGCCTCGAAGATCGCATATACGCAGTCGTAAGCAGCCGCACCGAACTGGTTCAAGGGCTCCTTGGATTCGTCATACTTGTCATTGTACTTCTTGATGAACTCTGCAGCAGGACCTTCGGTTGCGGTAGAGTTGAAGTGAGACAGGTAGGAAACCTCCTGCTTGATGGTGTTGATGTCGAAGTTCTCGATGGCATCGATGCCGTCAAAGCCGTCACAGCCGTAGTAAACCTTGATCGAGTTCTCCACGCTGTTCGCCTGGGTCATGAACTGAGAAGCGGGGGTGTAGTAGATGGGCATGAAGACGATCTCACAATCCTTGAGAAGCTGGATCTGAGAATCGAAGGTGGAAGCTTCACCCTGGAACTTTGCCTCGACAAGCGCGAAGGATGCATCGAGGTTTGCCTTGAAGTTCTTGTAGATACCGTCGGAATACTCGTCGTCGGACTTGTAGAACACGCCGACCTTCTTGCCCTTGTAGTTCTCGTTGAAGAACTTTGCTGCAGCAGTACCCTGATTGGAGTCTGCGAAGCACATCTGATAGCCGTTGGAGTTTGCGGGGATCTTGTCACCGGTTGCCGAAGGCGTCAGGAAGAACACGTTGTCCTCTTTGGAAAGGCTCGAGAACTCGAGACCGGGCTTGGTGGTAACGGTACCCAGAGAAACCTGCATACCCTTCTCGTAAAGGTCTGCATACAGGGTGGGAACGTTGGTGGCGTCGTGCTTGTCATCGAGCATAACCAACTCGAACTCGATGCCGTCAAGTCCGCCTGCGGCGTTGATCTCATCAACTGCGATCTGCGCGGAGTTGCGAACCGCAACACCGTAAATCGCTGCGCTACCGGTCAAAGGACCGGTCAAGCCGATTTTGATCTTAGTGTTGTTCTCTGCGGGGTTGGCACCCGAGCAGGAGGCAAGTGCCAAGGTGCCGAGCACCATGACCAATGCCAATGCAATTGTCAAAAGTCTCTTGGAAAGTTTCATGATAATGATTCTCCTTCAATAATTTAGCAAACTAAATTGCTTTCATATATTATACACACTTTCAACGCGTTTGTCAACAGTTTTTCGCTTTTTTTTCATGTTTTTTGAATATTTTTTCATCTTTTTTTGATAAAGTTGAAATCCCGTACCAAAAATGACGTGATACGGTTGTTTTTTCAAAATCGTCCCCACGAAAACCATTCCCGACAAATCAAAAATGGAAAAAGCAAACGGAACCGATACGGACTCATCCGCATCGGTTCCGGCTTGTCAATTGGTTTCTTCCTCTTCGTCAACCGCTTCAGTCACGGGAGCCGGAGGCGCTTGCTTTTTTCTTTTTTCGGAAAGGATCTGATAAACGATCACTCCCGCGATCAACACGATGCCGACGATGTCGGTGATCGTTTCGGGGATGATCAACATCAATCCCGCCGCAAGCAGAAGAATGCGTTCTACCCAGCTTGCATGCCGCACAACGTAACCCTCAAGTCCGGCAGAGATGCCGAAAATGCCAAAGAGCGCGGTGCAAGCGATCTGCACGATCTTCCAAGGATTGGTCACGCCGACGATCAGCATCTCGGGGCTGAGCGCGAAAATGTAAGGCACGATGAACGCCGCGATGGCGAGCTTCGTGGCTGTGATTCCCGTCTTGAGCGGATTGGATTTCGCAATGGCAGAGCCGGCGTATGCCGCCAGAGCAACGGGAGGCGTGATGTCGGCAACGATGCCGAAATAGAAGACGAACATGTGTGCCGCCAACATCGGGATTCCCATGTTGATCAGGATCGGAGCCGTGATGGTCGCCATGATGACGTAGTTCGCCGTGGTGGGAACGCCCATTCCGAGCACGATGCAGCAAAGCATGGTCAGGAAGAGTGCCAAAAAGATCGAATTGCCCGCCAAGGGAACGATCCACGCGATGAGAAGCGATCCCAATCCCGTGGTGGCAACACATCCCGAAATGATGCCCGCCATGCCGCAGGCAACCGCAACGCCGACGGTACTGTTTGCACCGCCCTCAAAGCCCGCAATCACCGTTTTGGGGGTGAGCGGAGCCTTTTTGGAAAAGAACGAGCAAAGCACCGCAACGCCGATTCCGAGGAAGAGCGCTTGACCGGTCTGCAGGAAAAGTGCCGCAACGAAATAGGATGCAATGGGAATTGCCATTAAACCAACACCCCAAAGTGCCGTCAGAATCTTCGATTTATCTTTCGAGAAAAGATCGTCGATGACGTTTTCATCCATGAGGCTGATCGCCATCGCAAACAGGATGGCGTGGCTTGCCGACATTGCGGGAGTGAAGGACTCCATGCAGATCACAAGCACGACAATGGGTACAAGAAGATAGCCCTTCTTGAGAATCAGCTTGAAGAAATTGGGGAGAGAGTTCTTGGGAAGTCCCTTGAGTCCGAGTCTCTTCGCCTCGAAGTGTACCATGAGGAAGATGCCGGCGAAATAAAGCACTGCGGGAAGAATGGCGGCGATGACGATCGTGGCATACGAAATGCCGGTGATCTCTGCCATCAAAAACGCAGCCGCACCCATGATGGGAGGCATAATCTGTCCGCCCGTGGAGGCTGCCGCCTCAACTGCCGCGGCAAATTCGGGCTTATAGCCCGTGCGCTTCATGGTCGGAATGGTCACCGCACCCGAGCCGACGGTGTTTGCCACCGAAGAGCCCGAATACATTCCCTCAAGCGCCGAGGAAATGACGGCAACCTTCGCAGGGCCTCCCGAGGAAGCACCCGCGATCGAATTGGCAAGATCCACGAAAAAGGTTCCGATGCCGGTCTTCTCCAGGAACGAGCCGAACACGATGAAGATGACGATAAAGCCGCTGCAGACCGCAATGGGAGATGCAAACACGCCGTTATCGAGGTTGTAAAAGAGGTCCCAGATCAATCGCATGGGAATGGTGGAGGGGTTGCGCGAATAGAGCACGTAGACCGTGTAAGCCACGAATGCGCCGACCACCACCAAAAGCGGGATTCCGACCGCGCGGCGGCAGACCTCTGCCAGAAGCAGAATGCCCACAATGCCGATGGCGATCATGTCCCAGCCGATCAATCCGCCCGTCGCGATGACGTGGCTCTGCATGACAACGTAGTAAAGATAGACACCCAGAGAAAGAAATGCCAACACAACGTCATACCACGGGATGTAATTGACGCGAACAGCGTGCTTTTTGCACGCGGGAAATTTAAGATATCCGACAAACAGGACGAGACCGACGAACAGGGGGAGCTTGGTATGAAGCGTTTGACCGTTCATCAAAAGCGCCGAAACGATCGCATAGACGGCAAACGCCACCAAAATCGTGCGGTAGGCATACAACAACCAGCCGGTCAATTCGCGCGACTTGCTGTCCGCATCCAGCTCCTTGAGCACCTTTTGGGCGTCCTGCTCTGCCTGGATTTGCATTTGGTCGATATTCAATTGAAGCTACTCCTTGGGGAATTATTTGCTGAGGTCAGCCACGTTCTCAACGGTCTGACCGAGCTCGCGGTAGTATTTTGCGGCACCGGGATGCACCGGAACGTTACCTACCGTGGTGAAAGCACGCTCCACGTTCATGTTCGAGGAGATGCTGTGTGCGGACAGAAGTGCTTCTCTGCTCTCCCAGAGTGCCTTGGTGAGATTGTAAACAACTTCCTCACTCAGATCGTTGGAAACGATGTAGGTCGCGGTAACGCCGATCGTCTTGACGCTCTGACCTTCGGGAATGAAGTCATACTGTGCGTGCGTGATAGTCTGCTTTGCGAAGACGTCGAATTTGCCGTCGATCTTGTTCTCGTTGATGAACTCCTCCATGACGGCGTCGTCAAGGCTGAGCATGTAAGCATTCTTGGGGTTGCCGTTTGCGGCAAGCTCGGTGATCGAGGTTGCGGGAGCACCGGAGGTGAAGAAGAAGACGTCAAGCGCATCATCCTTGAGCGCGTCTGCGGATTTTGCAACCGAGAGGTTACGGATCTTGATGTCATCGGACGTCCATGCGCCGCCTGCATCCTTGGTGAAGGTCAGGCCGTACTTCTGCATCAGCGCGATGGCGTTTGCCTCAACGCCCGAACCCATGTCACCGATGGAAACGGTGAGTCCGGAGCCCTTGAGGTCTCCGAGAGAGTTGATCTTGCCCGCGTTTCTGCCGTGGCAAACGATCTGCACGACCTCGGGATAAACGTGCGCGAGAACCGAGAAATTGGTGATGGCGCCGTCCTTGAAGTTGTCGGTCAGACCGTTGTAGGCGTTGACCATGGTGTCGTTCTGCACGATCGCCATGTTGCAGTCGCCGACCTTGATGGACTTCAAACTGTCAACCGAACCGCCCGAAGGGAGAACCGTGCAGGTGTAGCCGGTCTTCTCGCCCAGCATGGGAGCTGCGGCGTTGGTGAATGCATAGTAGGTTCCTCCCGTACCGCCGGTCTTGATGGTGACGGTGACCGCGTTGGGGTTACAGGAAGTGACGGACAGCATGCAGGCGCAAAGCATCACGACTGCAAGCGCAAGAGTGAGAATTTTTTTCATTTTATTATTCCTCCTAAAAAATGATATGGTTCATTATACCACAAAATCTTCCTCCGTTCAAGTCTTTCTTGACATTTTCTCAGAAGATTTTGAAATTTCGAAAACACGATCCGTCATTCAAGGGTCATTTTGACGTCTCCCGTATTGGTGGTGATCCGGCATTTCCCACCGTTTCCGCTCTCGGGAACACGAACGCTTCCCGTGTTTGATTTGGCTATAAAAAGCTTCTCCGAGCGCAAGGTACCGCTCACGTCACCCGTGGTCGTTTTGACGGTAATCTCGGCGGCATCGCAAGACTCAAATTTGACGTCGCCCGTGCTTCTCTCAATCGAAAGGCTTCCCTCCGCCAGCACGTTTCGAAGAGACACATCCCCCGTGCTACCGGTTGAGGTGAGCGCTTGACACTTGAGATCGGACAGTTTCGTCCGTCCCGTAGAAACAGCAAGCTTGACCTCTCCCTCGCAAACGATGTTCGAAGCGGTGATCCTGCCTGTGGTGACCGAAAGAGAAAGCGATCCTGCGGAAAGATGTTCCGCCAAAACGTCACCCGTGTCGGTTGCGATCTTCAAATTGCCGCTTGCCGAGGCATAGCACTTCACGTCACCCGTGCTCTGTGAAATCGCAATGCTTTCAAATTCGAAATCCTTGGAAATCTCCACGCGTCCCGTGCTCGACTTGATCTGCAAATCGCCATATTTGCCGGAAGGAACCGAAACGGTGACCGTCGGCGTCGAGAAAGAAATGCCGATATGCTCATACCACTTCCTCGAGTCAACGCTCTTGATGACCAACACGCCGTCCTCTACCTCAACCGAATGTTTTTGATTTTTCTGCTCGTAACAAACCACCGAGCAGGCTTCGTTTTCGGAAGGAACAAGCACGATATGAGCGGTTTCTCCCGCGATCGAAATTCCTCGGAAGTCTTCCTTGATCTCATGCACGTTCGTTTCAAATTGATTCGTTGATAATTTCGTAAAATCCCATTTGAGCACTGTCATCACGCCGCCCAAAATCACGATGCCAAGCAAGAGCGCAATTCCTGCCGCAAGCATCCATATTTTCATCCCCTTATTCATCACACGCCCTCCCTTTTCGCAAAGCATTTTTTGATTCCGACAATGACACCTCGCGCAAGGATCAAAGTTCCCTTCGTCGCCGCCTTGCATCCAAAATAGAGAAAGACGGAGAGACCCGCGCAAATCAATGCCGCACCGATCATCGCCGCACCAACGTAACCGCTTCCTTGACAGAAGAAAACAACGCTTGCCCCCACGCCGCTGACCGCGACGCCAATCAAGGAACCGAAAACAGACCACGCCGCAATCACCAAAGACCACAGCACGGCGTAAAGCGAAAGCAATACGGAAAACGCCGCAACACCAAGCGAAAGCCAGATCGGCGCGCCGAGACACAGCAACACGATCTCCCACGTCGAAAGCCGTTTTGGGACCTTGATTTTTTCTGTTGTCACGATTTTGCCAAGCGATTTCTCGGCAAGGATCTGCGCCGCGATCTCCTCCACAGATCCGATCTGTGCAACCGCCTCTTCTTCGTCGCAGCCTTCCTCCATGCGATCCTCGATCATTTCAGCGTAGAATCGCATCCGTTCTTCGACGTCATACCGAGGCAGATCCGCGATCCTCCGCTCAAGCGCGTCAAGAAATTCTTGCTTATTCATGCTCCTCATCCTCCTTGATTACAAATTGATAGATCGCCATCACCTCGCGCCACTCGTCCTTGAAATCCTCGATGCGACCGAGTCCCGCTTTTGTGATCCGATAATATTTCCTGAGCCTGCCGCCGTGCTCCGCCGTACGTACCGTCAACATATCGGCAAGCTCAAGACGCTTCAAAATGGTATAGAGAGTCGACTCCGACATGTCGATGCAGGGCTTCAGATCCTTGATGATCTTGTAGCCGTAGGACTCCCCGTTTTTGATCGCGGCAAGGACACAAACGTCGAGCAGCCCTCGTTTGAGTTGAATATCCATATCATACCTCCCATCACATAATACATCATATCACGAGGTATCGATTTTGTCAATAGTTTTGTAAAAAAAGCCTTGCAGAATCATCTTCTACAAGACTTTTTTCTATATCTGTTCAGCTGTTCCACCGTAAAACGTTTTTTACAAACGGGACATTCGAATTCATACCAATAAATTTTGACATCCCCCGTCATAGCATGGCTATGAATATGAAAACTATAATTTTTCGCTTCTTCAGATTTTGTATTGATAATTTTCGAAAGCTTTTTTCGGTTGATTTTCACCTTGCAATCAGCACATTTATATTTTTTGAAAAACGTACCCAAAATATCATTGCAAATAAGCATCTTACCGCCCATATAATACCTCCAACGAAAAAAGATATCAGCCATTTAAAATGGATCAAAGCTGGCCCCCCGAAAACCCTTGTAAAATCAAGGCTTTCGGGGGGGTGTGTATTATTCCCACTCGCTTAAATTAGCATTATATTGAGTGAATTTAGGTCTTTCGAGGGTGTTTTACAGGGGATTTGACCGCTATTTTCCGCTTCGTCTATGGTGTCTATGAAAAAACGGTATCAGAATGGTATCAATGATACCGACTGAAAATCACATTATTCCCAACAATTCATTATACCATAAAAGCGGAATAATTACAAGAGGTTTCAGCAATATTATCAAACGTACATTTAACAATCTGATATACTTATTACACAGAAATAATATCCGTCTATTTCATAATAATATAGCGTATCCTTCGGAATATTACGCTCCTTTTCTGTTAAAATAAATTCTACTTTTTTTGGTGTAAAATATATCTCATATTCATACAGCGTATCTACTTGAATATCTTTTACGTCCAAAATGTTTTTGTATTCTCCATTTAATATGTACGGAGTATGTAAATCAAGGCTTCCGTTTGATTCAACCAAAAACAGGGAATCAACTCTCATAGTATAGGTTTCATCAGCATAATCAGTATAAATATTGAAATATCCTAAAATCTGATACTCTTCATAATCATCTTTAATCGAGCTTTCAATTTGAGCAATATAGTCAGGATCCTTGTTCTCTTGCTTGGGAGCGTCTAATTTTCCCATAATTGTTGCGAAAATTGCAAAAAAACAGCATACGCAGAAGATTATAATGATTATACGGAGCAGAATGCGGCTTGCTTTGTTGGCTTTCAGGGGATATTTTTCTGTGATTTCCAATTTGCTCGGTGCTACTTCTTCAAGCGTTCCGAAAATGATTTCCAGTTGTTTTTGAGATAAAGAAGAAAAGACAAGCTTGGGGGCTTTGCTTTTGATTGCTTCGAAAAGCGAAGCTGCCTCATCCAGATCGCCCTTCATTCGTTTTGTAACGGCTAATTGATATTGGCGCATCAAGACAAAATAATCACAGTTTTTCTTTTTTGAGTATTTATCAATACCTTTTTCCGCGATAGCGCAGGCAGAGGTATAGTCGGCATTGGAAAATGCACAGTAAAACTCATATGCCGCCTTATTCGGTTTTGAAAGTTTTAACGTCGGATTGTATTTGTGATAGTTATCAATTTGAGCGAGATTATCTTTGATTCCTTCATAATCTCCTCGCTCAAAACAAACACGGCAGAGAAGCAAATGTCCGTAAACTCTTTGATTGACGTTCTTGTGTTGCAACAACACAGAATTTATAATATTGTGCGCGTTTTGGTAGTTACCCGTTGCGAAATCTAAATTCAGCTTGTAGGAATAATTAGCCAGAAAAGGCTTGGCGTTTATGATTGCAGCATATTTTTCAGCATCAAGCTCTTTCCATAGTGAAGGCATAATCGTTATTCTGACGGCGAATGATACAGCTATTCTCGTATATACAAAAAAGCATAAAAAATAGATCATAACGCCAATAGGCTCGTCAATACACCAAATCGGTATAAGCAACGGAAGCGTTAGAAGAAGGGATAAAATATAGTATGAGGCAATCGCTTTTTTTGCAGCTGTGTTTTTCATATTGACCCCCTTTATCTGTAATTTTTGCACGCCTTCTCGAGCAGAAGAAAATCGTTGCAGCGCTTGGCGAGGGATGAAGCATCGCCCTCCTTGATTTTAATCTTATAAACGTTCTGCGCGTTCTTCCAAATCTTCTCCTGAATGGACTTGATATAACGGTACTCGGCGAGAAGCAAAGCGCGGTAGTGCGGATCACGCTCGCTTCTAATGTCAACGTACTTGGCTTCGCTCAGCGGCACGGGGAACATATTGTTCAGATTGATAACGGCATAGTCCTTGATCTTAATAAAATCAAGTCCTTCCTTCATAAGCTTGTGCTTGTCCTTAAACGAGGAAAGCGGCGCGAAGTAATCAAAACCGTTGATTTGCAAAACGATACCTATATACTTTCTCTCATTCTTCTGCCCGGATTTCTTGTTTTGAAACAGATGCGGAGCATACGCCGAGAGATATGTAATATAACTTACGTTAATTTCGTAAAGCTTAAGATTGTCCATTGAGTCCTCCAAAATAGCAAATGAGGGCAAGTGTGCCTTGCCCTCATCACATAACTTTCGCATTCTGAGTAGCGAAACACTCACTTGTAACTTTCTTGAAAGAACCAAGAGAAGTTCGCTTAGTAAGTTTCTCACTTAGGGCTGAGATACACCCGCATTTATATTATATCCTTTTTCTGCTGTTTTGTCAATACAAAAAGGATAATTTCTATAAATCAACGGCAAGAAATTTTCACCTTCCTGCCGTTGTTTATTATTCTCTTTGGTATCAAAACGGTATCAAAAATCCGTTTTAAGTGCCGAAAACCCTTGATATATAAGGCTTTTTCGACTTGCGTTTATTATTCCCACTCAATCGTTCCCACCGGCTTCGGCGTAAGGTCCATCAGGACACGGTTGATGCCCTCGACCTCGGAGGTGATGCGAGCGGTGATCTTGTGCAGAACGGGGTACGGAATCTCCTCGATGGTGGCGCTCATCGCGTCTTTGGTGTTGACGGCGCGGATGATCGCGGGCCAGCCCTCGTAGCGGCTCTCGTCCTTCACGCCGACGCTCTTGATGTCGGGGATGACCACGAAATACTGCCAAACCTTCTCTGCAAGTCCGTTCTTGTCAAATTCCTCGCGCAGGATCGCGTCTGCCTCGCGCAGGGCGTGGAGACGGTCGCGCGTGATGGCACCCAAGCAACGAACACCGAGTCCGGGGCCGGGGAACGGCTGACGGTAGACCATCGCATGCGGAAGTCCCAGTGCCTCTCCGACCACGCGAACCTCATCCTTGAACAGCAGCTTCAGGGGTTCGACCAGCTCAAACTGCAGATCCTCGGGGAGTCCGCCCACGTTGTGGTGCGACTTGACTGCCTTTTTGCCCTCTGCCTGCTTGATGCTCTCCAGAATATCGGGATAGATAGTTCCCTGTGCAAGATAGGAAACGCCGTCCAACTTGCGTGCCTCGTCGGCAAACACGTTGATGAACTCCTTGCCGATGATCTTTCTCTTTTGCTCGGGATCGGAAACGCCTGCGAGAAGATTGAGGAAACGGTCGGTCGCGTCAACGTAGATCAAATTCGCATCGAGCTGATTGCGGAAGATCTCCACCACGTTTTCCGATTCATTCTTGCGCATCAGACCGTGATTGACGTGCACACAGACCAGCTGCTTGCCGATCGCCTTGATGAGAAGTGCCGCCACAACGGAGGAATCCACGCCTCCGGAAAGTGCCAGAAGCACCTTTTTGTCGCCAACCTGCGCGCGAACCTCGCGCACCTGCTCCTCAATGAAGGCATCCGCCAATGCTTTTGTCGTGATGCGTTCCATGCTTTCGGGTCTTACGTTGTTTTGCATAAAATCAAATCCCCCTGTTTTCCTCTCCGCCGCCGACGGGTGGCGGAATGATTTGTTTTTTCCATTATACCAAAATTCGATGAAAATTTCAATAGCTTATCAAATATTTTTTATCTTCAATTTGACAGTTTTTGTAAAAAATCGACCTTGTTTTTTCGGTAATTTTTTGCAAAATCTCACCGTCACGACAAAATTGCAAAAAGATCAGCCGCGTGAAATGGTATTCCCCCCAGTCATGGGATAAACCTCATACAAAACGCGGTACGCAATCCTCCGCTTGAAAATCGGCAGATAGGATCGCGTCGCGCACCCGCATGACTTCCAGCGTCTGTGACGGATCCACAGGAGCATCTCCCGTTTCAAAAAATTGCAGAATCGTACGCATCAAGCAGCGGAAGAAATCCGATTTTACGGCGGCGTAGGTCATTTTCGCATCGCTGCTTTCACTCTCCAGAATGAACGGCATGCGGGGAGTGAAGATCAGAGTCGCGTTCTTGCCCCTCTCGGTCAACAGGCGGAACAGACGCTGTCTGCCCTGCGGGATGGCCGTGACCTGCGACACGCGATCCTGCAGGAGAATGAGCGCCAGCTCGACCATATGAATCACATATTCCTCCAAATTGCTTCCGCCGCCCGTAACGATCAGGTTTTGCACGTCCGCAAACTTTTTCAGCTCCTCGGCAAAGCGCAAAGCCGAGGTAGAAAAGATGGGAGTATCGTGCTGCCTGGCAAGCTCGAAAATTTTGCTTGCAATCTCCTCGTTAGGGGCAAAGGTCTTGTCAATGTAGGTCGGCTTTCCAAAGGGGAGCACCGCCTCGGCATAACGCAGATGTGTTTCGGGATTTGAGGGAGCGAGCACGATGATCGCGTCGCTTTTCTCACACAGCTCTGCAATCGTCTCGCACTGCGCCACTCCCATATTTGCGCACCACTGTGCAGTCGTCACGCCATCAAGAGGCGAGGTTTCAAGCTCCGCCCACGCATAGGCAACCTCAAATTCACCGCCACTCTGCCCGCTGATCTCGCGGATCCATGTCGGGTAATTGTTCGCATGCCACTCGCTGACGTAATAGTCAACCAATCCAATTTTCTTCATATCAAAGAACAACCTCTGCTTTCTTCTCTGCAGATTCATAGAGTGCCTCCAACAGCTTGGCACTCTCGAGAATGTTTTCGATGTGATTGCGATTCTTCTCGCCCGTCTTGATTGATTCGATAAACGCCTCGTCCTCGCAAAGATACATGTCGGGAATCTCGTATTCGGGCTTCTCGGTCTCCAACGTCTCTCCGTTATAAAATTCAAAATGTCCACCGTAAGAGAGTCGCGCGCCTCCCTTGTCACCCAAAAAATCGATAAACATATCCGATTTGTGAATATTCTGTGCCCACGCGCCGTTGAAGGAAATGCTTGCTTTGTCGGTGCGGATGTGTCCCGTGATAAAGTCGTCTACGTCGTTGGTTCCGTTTTCAACGTCGGCAGTATCCTCCGCCCACATCGACGTGTAACGATAGGACGTCATATCCTTTGCCATCTCACAATAGGCGTCACAGGTCAGGGTTTGCAGCTTGGCATCACCGAGAATATAGAGAATGAGATCAAGAAAATGTACGCCCCAGTCGATCAGAACGCCGCCGCCTGACTGCGCCTTGGTGGTAAACGCGCCGCCGAGGCCGGGGATCGAACGGAACGAGCGGAAAGAGCAATAAACGTGGTAGATCTTTCCGAATTTTCCATCTCGATTCATCGCTTCCAACATCTCCACCGAGCGGTGATAACGATTGCAAACGCCGATGTTAAGCATTTTACCCTGCTTTTCCGCCTCCTGTGCCATCTCACAAGAAAGTGCGTAATTGACAGTAATCGGCTTTTCGCAAAATACGTGCTTGCCCGCACGAAGCGCATCCATGGTGACGGTATAGTGCGCATAGTTGGGCGTGAGAATCCAGACCGCATCAACCTCGGGATCCGCAAGCGCCATGTGATAGTCGGTAATCACCTGCTCCACAAGCACGGGGTACTTCTCCTTCATACTTTCTGCCTTTTCTATAATCAGATCGCACGCGTATTTGATACGGATGTTCTCCATTTTTTCAAACGCAGGAAAATGCGCGTTTTTCGCGATTCTTCCACAGCCGATGACTGCGATGACAGTATTTGTTTTCATAGGTGCTCTCCCTTGTTTTGATTTTTGTAAAAGCTCATAAAATGCAGACCTTTCGTCTCTTTTATTATACTCTATCTCGCCTTGCCTTGTAAATGTTATAACTTGTTCTGTTTTTTGTCATTTTTTTAGATATCATCAAAATAATCTGTTTTTTTGAGAAAAATAATGTCTTTTTATTGACAAACGCAGGAATGGCAATTATAATAGTTAAAAAGGGAGGTGATGAAATGTCCTATCACTATCATCTGAACAAGGTCTTTATGCGGGAGCCTTTGAAATTCGAGGACACCCGCTTGTTTCAGATTGGCCGACTCTACTGCAAAAGCAACAGCGTGATCGAGCCGCACGTCCACGGCAATCTATTCGAGATCACCGTGGTTACTGACGGTGCCGGGAAGATCACAACCAACGGGCAAACGCAACCGGTGGGACGTGGGGACATCTATCTTTCCTTTCCGTGTGATACCCATAGCATCGCATCAGATGCACAAAAGCCGCTCAAATACGATTTTTTTGCGTTTGCCAGTGATCATAAGGAGTTACACAACGATCTCGAGAAGATCATGCTGGATTTTCACTCCCCCATGCAACGTGTCATCCGAGACGCGCGCATCCTCCCCCTTTTGGGGAATGCGATTGCGGAGATCGACGGCGAACGCATTTATTCCGAGGCACTTCTCTCAGCAATCTTTCGTCAGATCATCATCTATCTGGTCCGCTGCTTTCAGGAAAGTGATCATCGGCAGGTCTTTCACACCGCAACACCAAAGGACGCGTTGTGCTACCGCTTGATGAATTACGTGGATACACACGTCTTTTCTCTCCGTTCGCTAAACGAGCTTTCCTCTCAAATGGGCTACAGTTATGCCTATCTCTCCACCGTCTTCAAGCAAACGACCGATCAGTCGCTTTCCTCCTATTACCGAAAAAAGAAGATGGAGATTGCCGCCATCCTGATCAAGGAAAACCGCATGACGGTAAGCGAGATTGCAGAGCTTTTGGGATACTCCTCGGTCTACGCCTTCAGCAAGGCTTTTACCAACGGCTTCGGCTGCTCGCCATTGGCGTATCGAAAAAAGATCGAGCAATAAAAAGATAAAAAGCATACGGGAAAAGCTTTTCGGCTTTTCCCGTATGCTTTCATTCAGCGCAGTCAATTATTTGTACTTGCGCTTTCTGGCTGCTTCAGATTTCTTCTTGCGTTTCACGCTCGGCTTCTCATAGTGTTCTCTCTTGCGAAGCTCGGTGAGGACGCCGGAACGGGCGGTTGCACGCTTAAAGCGACGAAGAGCGCTGTCCAGAGACTCGCCTTCCTTGACTCTGATTTCTGCCATTTGATATCCCTCCCTCCACCGGTAACAAGAGATAATATGTCGGAATTTTTCCCAAAACAAAATTATCTTCCCATATTATACACGATTTTCGCCTCGTTGTCAAGTGTTTTTTTCGGATTTTCGGAAATTTCTTTTTTCAAGCGTCCAAGCCGCCGTCCTGCCGCTCTTTTATCTTCGCAAAAACCGCACGCACCTCGTCCAAGGTCTCGGTCTGCATGACCTCGTCGCGTGCCGCTGCAGCACCGCGTACGCCGTGCAGATACCACGCCATGTGCTTGCGCGATTCGGCAAGCCCCGCGCGCTCCCCTTTTTCACGCACCAGCATTTCGGCATGCTCGATCGCAACGGAGAAGCGCTCCTCCGTCGTGGGAGGAACGTAGGGACGCCCCTCCAAGCACGCGGTCAGCTCGGCAAAGATCCAAGGATTGCCCTGCGCGCCCCGTGCCACCATCACGCCGTCGCACCCGGTCTCTTCGATCATGCGAAGCGCATCGTCGGCGCAAAAAATATCGCCGTTTCCGACCACGGGGATGTCCACCGCCTGCTTGACGTCTCGGATCACCGACCAATCGGCGTGGGGGGCATACATCTGCTCACGCGTTCTTCCGTGTACGCAGATCATGGCGGCGCCCGCCTGCTCCAGACGCTTTGCCATTTCGACCGCGTTGACGCTGTTCCGATCCCAGCCCGCACGGATCTTGACGGTCACGGGAAGCCTGACCGCGTCGACCATCGCGCGCACGATCTGCTCGGCACGTGCGGGATTCTTCATCAAAGCACTTCCCTCACCGTTGGAAACGATCTTTGCCATCGGGCATCCCATGTTGACGTCGATCGCCGCGGGCGGGATCTCGCCGCAGGCACCGCGATAGTCGCCGCTCTCCAGCATTCTCGCCGCCTCTGCCATGAAATCGGGTTCGGCACCGAAAAGCTGCACCGCCATCGGATATTCCTCTCGCATCACGGCGGCAAGCGGCGCGGTGCGGACACGCACCTCGGTCACGGGGCGGTGGCTTCGTTGCTCGTAGCAAAGCGCCTTCGCCGAAACCATCTCGCTGGTGGTATATTCCGCTCCGTATCGTCTCGCCAAGCGGCGGAAGGTACGGTCGCTCACTCCCGCAAGCGGTGCCAGAAACAGCCCGTGCGGAATTTGAATCTCGGATATGGTCATCTTCTGCTTCCCTTCTGCTTTTCTCGGTTGTTATTGTACCACAAACCGCCCCAAAAGTCAAGTATGCAAAAAATCATTCGTCCAAAAGGCGCATCTCCCCCCTTTTTCCGTCGGCAATCCGCCAAAAACGCCGGCAAAAGAGCGGCTCTGTGTTTCTTCTTGTCACTTTCTCGGTCACGCTTTTTCTTGACGAAGTCTGCATGCTGTGACATAATAAAGATGAAAGATCCAATCAAGGAAGAACCAAAAAAGGAAGGAAAGCAACATGAGGCCTCATCCGAAAACCATCATCATCACGCTTGCCATCGGCATCGCAATGGCGTTTGCTTTCGCAGTGGCACTCCTATGTGTTCCCCAACTCAACAAGGAACCCCCACACGAGGACACCACCGCGCGCTTCACCTCGGAAACTGCCGACACCGCCCCGCCCTCGATCGAATCCGAAACCGCCCCGCCTCCCATGGGAAACGGGCTTCGTTTTTCCAGCAACGGGGACGGCACCTGTGTGCTGTCCGGCATCGGAGACTGTACCGACGCAAGCATCGTCATTCCCGAATTTTCTCCCGCCGGAGAGCGCGTCACCGAGATCGCGACGATGGCGTTTTACCGCTGTGAAACCGTCACCGCCGTTCAGATCCCTCCCTCCATCACCGCCATCGGGAGGCTTGCCTTTGCCGACTGCAAAAATCTCGCCTACATAGCCGTCAACACCGCAAACAGCGTCTATCGCGACGTGGACGGTGTGCTCTATTCCGCCGATCTGACCGCGCTCTATCTCTATCCTCCCATGCGTGCCGGCACGGGCGCGACCATCCCCGTCCTCACGAAACGGATCGACGACATGGCATTCTACCGTTGCGCCAACCTCTCCCACGTCACCTACGAGGGAACTCCCGAGCAATGGGAATCGATCTCGATCGGCTCGCAAAATTACAGTCTCACCGCCGCCTCGAAAAGCTTTCAGGAATAGCCGAAAGGGGCAATTTCAAAAGACGCTTTGCAAAAGAAGGCAATCTCATTCCAATCGGTTTGAGATTGCCTTTCTTTCGTTCGGTTCTATTTCAGAACGGATTTTCTGTATGCCCCGGGTGTCATACCCGCATGTTTCTTAAAAAACGAATTGAAGTAATATTCATTTGCAAATCCCATTCGTTCGCTGATCTCCCTGAGAGACACCGTTGGATCCGAAAGCATTTTTTCGATCTGCCGACAGCGTTTTTGCCAAACGAACTGCATCACCGTGCAGCCGACTTGCTTCAAAAAAAGCCGTTCCAGCTGTTTTTCGCCAAGACAGCAATAGGATGCAAGCTCGGAAACCGTGACGTTTCGGCAAACGTTGTCCTCGACGTATTGCTTGCTCAGCAAAATGCGAGGATCTTCTCCTGCGAAAGCCTCGTTACACGGCACAGCGTCTCTCACTTCGAGCAATCTGAGCAGGTGCAGGATGCATTCCAGAATCCGATTTTCCACAAACACCCGATAAAAAGGCTTCTGCTCCGCAAGCTCTGCCAATATCCGTTGAAGATTTTCATTCAATACGCCCGGTGTTTCCAAAAGCACAAAGGGAGTCGGCTGTCGAAGCGTCGCGGCGAGGCAGCTGTTTTCATTCAGCGAAAAGGTGAGCGCGATCTTTTCGGTGTGCGGATCCTCCCCGTCGGCGACGTGCGTCACAAACGGTGGTATGATCAGAAGCATTCCTTCCGCGACACAAACGCGCTCCGATTCAAACGCATAGCTCTGAAATCCCTTTTGGATCAGATGGATCTCAAAGTTCGTATGATAATGTCTTTTTTGAGTAATGCTTTTTCTGTCCTTCTCAAAGGAGAGCTTTTTCAGAAATACATCCTCGATCCCAAGGGTATTCAACGCAGAACAAGGGCTTGATTCCCTGCTTGCATTTTGTCGGAACAAAAAGGTCATGATGCCGCCTCCGTTTTTTCGGTTATGGAAATATTATAGCATAAGCAGTCCGATTGTGCAACACAAATGTCCGAATTTTATAATTTTTTGTCTGTGCATCACATTGAAAAAAAACACCTTTCGTGTTATAATTTTGACATCAAGACACAACAGGAGGTCAAAATGCACACCTTTCCAACCATGATCACACCTTATACCAAAAGCGGTGAGGTCGATCTTGCAACGGCAGAGCGTTACGTCGACTGGTACTTTGAGAACGAACAGAGCGGAATTTTTGCCATCTGTCAGTCCAGTGAGATCTTTTGGCTGGACTTGGAGGAACGCGTGAGGTTGAATCGCACCGTTTACAATCGAGCCAAGGCGCTCGAAAAAAGCAGTGGCAGAAGCTTCACGGTCGTCTCATCCGGACACGTCGGAGATACCCTCGCACAGCAGGCGATTGAACTGAACGCTGTCTGGGAAAGCGGCACCGACGCGCTCATTCTCATCACAAACCGTCTGGCGCGTGCAGATGAGAGCGATGACGTCTGGATCGACAACTGCAAGCAGCTCTTGCGCGAATTGCCGAGCAGGGCAAGACTCGGACTTTATGAATGTCCATATCCCTACAAGCGCCTTTTGACGCCAAAGCTTCTGGATTTCTGTCTTTCCACCGATCGGTTTGATTATATGAAGGACACCTGCTGTGACGCCGCGATGATCAAGGAACGCCTCAAGCAGAGCAAGGGAAGCTGCCTGCAGCTTTTGAACGCCAACTGTCAGACGCTTCTGGAATCGCTACGAGACGGCGCTCACGGCTACTGCGGGATCATGTCCAATTTCCATCCTCGACTTTACGCATGGTTGGTGGAGAATTTTGAAAAGGAGCCGCGCTTGGCAGAGCAGGTGCAGGCTTTGATCGGAACCTTTGGATTTACCGAAGTGGGTCTTCCCTACCCTTTGACCGCAAAATATCACATGAATCTCTGCGGCATTCCCACCGAAACCCTTGCAAGGAACAGAAAAAATGAGGAGTTGACCGATTACGGCAGATCCTGCATGAAGCAAATGAAGCTTGCAACCGATCTGATCGAAAGCAAGCTCCTTCAAAAAGGAGGAACAAGATGAAAGGGATCAACACCTGGAGCTACCACCCCTACCGTCCGCTTTTGACGGAGGTCGGTGAAATCTATATTTGTCGGATCGTACCCCACACGGACAAAATTCACTTTGAATGGCTGCCGATCTCGGAGAAATCCTATTCGGTCTACTATCGAAAGCGTTACGAAACGAAGTTCGTCTGTTGGGGAAGCACGCCCAACACCTCCTGTGACATTGAAGGGCTGATGAATGAGACCGATTATGAATTTTACGTCGAGGCGAACGGCAACAAAAGCCGCACACGTCTTGCCCGTTGCGGCGAATCGGTGGGGACGGTGGTCAATTATCTGCACCCCGACGACCGCGCTTACGCCTTTTCGGGACAATATCTTTGCTCCCCCTCACTCGTCCGTCATCCCGACGGCTATCTGCTTGCCTCCATGGATCTGTTTGCTGGCGGCACGCCTCAGAATCTCACGCTCATCTATCGCTCCGATGACGGCGGAGAAACGTGGTCATACGTCAGCGAGCTGATGCCCTGCTTTTGGGGAAAGCTCTTTCTTCACCGTGGGGAGCTTTATATGCTTGCCTGCTCCACCGAGTACGGCGATCTTCTGATCGGCAAATCCACCGACGGCGGCAAAAGCTTTTCGGCTCCCGTTTGCCTTTTGCGAGGCTCGGGGGGCAAGGGAGGGAACATCGGCGTCCACAAAAACCCGCAAAGCGTCTTCCGTCACAACGGCAGAATCTACGAAACACTGGAATGGGGCTCGTGGAGCAACAAGGAGTTTTGCCACGCCGCGATGGTGATGTCCTGCGACGAAAACGACGATCTGCTTGATCCCTGCAATTGGAGCTTCACCGAGCCGCGCAAATTTGCGCACTTTGATCCCATCCTCGCCGATCTGCCACTGTGTTCCCAAACCATTGAGGGTGCGCTGACACTGTCTCCGGACGGAAGGCTTCTCAACGTCATGCGCTTCTCAAAGCAGAGGCACGCCCTCGTTTACGAGGTAAATACCGAGGATCACGACGCCCCCCTCACCTACTCGCATCTGATGGAATTCCCCTCCAATCTTTCCAAGTTTGTCATCAAAAAGGATCCTGTATCGGGGATATATTATTCGGTCGTCACCCGTGCGTACAACGCGAACAAAAGCGCGCGCAACCTCCTTTCTCTGGTGCGCTCCGAGGATCTCGTCACGTGGGAGACCGTTTGCGACCTGATCGATTACCGCGATCGAGACGCCAAATATTATGGTTTTCAATACGTGGATTTTGAATTTGACGGAGACGATCTCATTTTCCTCTGCCGCACCGCAATCAACGGGGCGAACAGCTTTCACAATGCAAACTATTCCACCTTCCATCGAATCAAAAGCTTCCGAAGCCGCCCTCAATCCTAAAAGAAACAACAAAGGCAATCTCATTCCAATCGGTTTGAGATTGCCTGTTTTTCATTTTTCAATTGACGGTCAAAACGACCTTGCCCACGTTTTTGCCCCGGTAGAGGATGTCGTGTGCCGCCTCCGCCTCCCTGATGGGAAGCACGGCGTGGATGGTCGGCTTGACAAGCCCCGCCTCGATCTTGGGATAGACGTCGCGCACGATGCCGGCAAGGATCTCCGCCTTGACCTCGGGCGTCCGCGAGCGCAGAGTCGAGCCGATGATGCGGACGTTTCGGACGTAAATATTCTTCAGATCGATCTCTGTTTTCGTTCCCGCCAGTGCGGCGATCATGATCCAACGCGCGCCGTGGGTGAGATAATGGATGCATTTGCCCATGATCTCACCGCCGAGACAATCGATGGCAACGTCGACAGAGTGCCCCGCCTCCAGCTCCTCCCGGAGCACCTGCGAAATATCCTCTCTCGCCGTGACCACCACGCGATCGGCGCCGAGGTGTGTGATCCTTTGGGCGATCTCATCGGTCAGGACCGTCGTGATGACGCGCACACCGAATGCCTTTGCCATCGGGATGATGACGCTGGCAAGTCCCGACGCGCCCGCATTCATCAAAAGGGTGTTGCCCTCCCGGATCTTTCCCTCGATGAAGAGGTTGAGATATGCCGTGGCAAACGCCTCGGGGATCGCCGCCGCCTCAACCATCGAGCAGTTCTTCGGTACGGGCATGAGCATATCGTGCTTCACGGCAACGTATTCGGCATATCCGCCGCCACCGAGCAGCGCGCAGACCTTGTCGCCAAGCTTCCAGTCCGACGCTTCTCTCGCGCCGTCTCCCATCTCCACGATCTCGCCCGCAATCTCCAGCCCCATCCATTCGGGACACCCCGCCGGGGGCGGATAATCGCCCTCTCTTTGCATCAGATCGGCGCGGTTGAGTGCCGCCGCCTCGATCTTGACCAGCACCTCGTCGCTTTTCATGACGGGATCGGGGACGTTGTCCCAGCGCAAGCTTTTATCTTCATTCACAAGAATTGCTTTCATGTTTTCCACCTATATTTTAACGTATGTCGCGCAATCGCGCAAGGCGCGGATCACGTTTTCCCGCCCGCGGATCGCGTCGGTGTTCCAGGGCTCGTACGCGTGCGAAAGCAAGAGATTTTCAACGCGTCCGTCCGCTTCGATGTTTTTCAGCGTTTCGAGATACGCCGTCGGCCGCTTGAGGTAGCAACGGTATTTGTCGACACCCGCTCCCTGCAAGCCGTCTCCCGTGATCAGCGTGCGCGTACGCTCGTCCAAGACGCCGATCATGTCTTCGGTGTGTCCCGGCAAGGGATAGGTCGAGATGCCATCCCAAAGCGGTCGCACGTCGGTGATCACCGCAAGACTCGGTGCGTGCTGCAGCAGGCATGGAAGCCCGCCCGCATGATCCTCGTGCCGATGTGTCAGCACGACCGACGAGAGATCGATGGGCGCATAGCCCCGTGCCGCCAACGCGGGAAGGATCCAATCCTCGACGTCCGCGTCGGTCGTGGCGCAATCGACCAAAATCACACCCGCATCGGTTTCCAATAAAAACACCGAGGTATCGATCCCCTCAAACGGTACTCTGAGGCGAAAGACGCCTTCCGTCTCCCTTTCAAACGCGCGTCGCATCAGATCGTTCTTCTGCAACCGTCGATCTGAATATTCTGCCCCGAAATATAGCTTGCCTCATCGCTCGCCAAAAAGCAGATCAGATCGGCGTTTTCCATGGTGGAGCCGGTGCGCCTCATATAGTTCGCGCTGCTTTCCTGGTGGGTATAATAGTCCATCTTCTCGGCGGGCGTCACCGTTCCGGGAGAGACCGCGTTGACCGTCACGCCCTTGTCGGCAACCTCCTTCGCCAGCGCCTGTGTCATCGAAAGAACCGCACCCTTGGTCGCCGAATAAGGCACCATTTTGGCATTGCCGTAAACCCCCGCCACCGAGGCGACGTTGACGATCCTTCCCCACCCCGACTCGAGCATATCGGGCAGCGCCGCACGCGTGCAATACACCATGCTCATCACGTTGACGTTGAAAAGCTTCATCCAATGCTCGGTGGTGACGTCCAGAAAGTTGTCAAAATAACGCCAAAGCCCCGCGTTGTTCACCAAAATATCGATCCTTCCAAAACGCGCCCTTGCCGCCTCAAATGCGGATTGGACAGCCGCCTCGTCCGACACGTCGCAGACCAGCGTCAAAATCTCGCCCTTTTGGTCGGTGATCTCCCGACGCAAGGTGTTCAACTGCTCCTCGTTAAGGTCGATCGCGACGACCTTCGCTCCCTCAGCTGCAAATTTCACCGTGCTCGCGCGTCCGATGCCGACCGCCGCTCCCGTAATCACTACCGTTTTTCCCGAAAATTTCATACTTCGCTTCCTTTCATATCATCACGTATCCGCTTCATATCCTTCAAGAGCGGCTGAACCTTCGTCGCGACCGCGTCGTATTCATGCACGCAGAGCGACATGCAGTTCCCGAGCGTACCGCCCACACGGCGCAAAAGGTGACACTCCCCTCCGCAAAGGAACAAAAACGGGATCTTCAATTCTCTTTTGAGCAGGTCGATGATGCGCAGATTTTCGATCTGCTCCGCCATACTCGACGCTCCCGTCACGATCTTGCAAATGTCCGCACCACGCCGCTGATGCTCAAAAGCGATCTCCAGCACCCGCTCGGCGGGAAGGAACTTCAGGACGTGCGAGGACATCAAAACCTCCGCACCGCGCGCGTGAATCGCGTCGATCAGCCTCCTTTGCTTTTCCACGGCGGCTTCGTTCAGTGTCAATTCGCCCTCGCAAGGATCAAAGCAATCGCCCATCACGTCGCAAAGCGTCGCGCCGCACTCGGCAAGCTCCAAAAGCTCCTCGGCAAGCACGTCATCACTTTTGACACCCGCGTTTTCGCAGGCGCGATAATTGGTGACGTAGGTCGGAAGCGGTGAAACGAACTCAAAAAGCTCGCGATAGACCTCCCGCCGCCGATATTGCGGCTTCATGCGGCAAAACTGCATGCCAAACGCCTCCGCCCCCTCCGGCAAAGAGTGCTCGACCAGCTCCTTGATCCTGTCGGGATTGTCCGCCTGCACCA
This sequence comes from Clostridia bacterium, assembly GCA_017517745.1. Lineage (GTDB taxonomy): Bacteria > Bacillota > Clostridia > Oscillospirales > CAG-272 > UMGS1865. The sequence goes on from JAFWYJ010000037.1 coordinate 55,082, forward strand.
TGCAGGTCAGCAGCGGCTTTTCACGGTTCAAAAATGTTTTCTTCATGTTTCGCCTCCTTCTTCCGTTTTCCGATATCATTATACCATCTTGACAATTCGGATTCAATATGATATACTGTAAAAAAAGTAATTATTCTGCAAATCGAGGTAAAAAATATGCAAAACAGCGGCATTTTCGTGTCCGAGCTCTCCACGGCAAAGCACGCTTTTCAAAGCTATCATTTTTGTCGCGGCAACAGCAACAAGCGCAAAACACGGATCGGCATCATCCAAAAAGGACGCGGCACTTATATCTATCTCAACAAAAAGCTCAACGTCGCCGAGGGGGACGTCGTTGTCATTCCCGAAAATATCTATTGCTACTCCGAATGGCACGGAGATCCCTCCATCGAGGTGCTGTATCTGAGTTGTTTTCTGCATTACGAGGGCTTTCGCTACGAGCCGCAGATCCTCGATGTCGGCAAGGAAGAGCGGGAAGGCATCGAACGGATCGCCCGCCTGCTGTCCGGCGGACAAAGCGAGATGCTTGAGGCGTATGCCCTGTTTTACCGCCTTTTGCAGACCGTTTTGCCGCAAATGAAACCGAGCAACGTCGCCTTTGACAAAACGCTGCAAGCCGCCGTGGAATACGTCACCACCAATTGGGATCGCCCCTTTTCGGTCGCCGCGCTTGCAAAGGCGTGCTGTGTCAGCGAGTCCACGGTCTATCATCTCTTTCGCCGCGAGCTGGGGCAAACGCCGATCAACTTTCTCAACTCGATCCGCATCAACGTTGCCATCGACTATCTCGAAAACACCAATTACGCGATCTCCACCGTCAGCAATCTCGTCGGCTTTCCTTCCGAGAATCACTTTCGACGGATCTTCGCAAACCTGACCGGAACAACGCCGCTGAAATACCGAAAAAATCGCTGACCGATTTTCCCCACCAATTCTATTTATTGCTTGACAATCGGTTTGATTTGTGTTATACTAATAGCGTTGTTTTGCAAAAAGCAATCGAAAAGTATCGAAAAGCGGAGAAACTCATGAACGAAAAAAGAAGCTCCTTCACGGGAAAAATCGGATTTGTACTTGCCGCGGCAGGCTCTGCCGTCGGTCTTGGAAATATTTGGCGATTCCCCTATCTTGCGGCGAAATACGGCGGCGGAATCTTTCTGTTGGTCTATCTCGCCCTGGCGGTCACCTTCGGCTTTACGCTGATGGTTGCCGAGATCACCATCGGCAGAAAGACCGGATTGAGCGCCATCGGTGCATTCAAAAAGCTTGACCGTCGCTTTGGATTTGTCGGCGTCCTTGCCGCAATCGTTCCCGCCATCATTCTGCCCTACTATTCGGTCATCGGCGGCTGGGTGACGAAATATATTTTCGGCTTTGTGTCGGGAAGTGGCTCTGCGATGGCGCAGGACACCTATTTTTCAAATTATATCGGCACGACGGGAGAACCGCTGCTTTGGTTTGCGCTCTTTGTCGGCATCACCGCGATCATCGTGTTTTGCGGTGTCGAAAAGGGTGTGGAAAAGGTCAGCAAGTGGATGATGCCGCTGCTGGTGGTGCTGATCATTTTCGTCATCGTTTACACCCTGGTCACCCTGGACGGTGCATGGGAGGGTGTGCTTTACTATATCAAGCCCGATTTCTCCAAGCTGACCGGCATGACCTTCGTTGCCGCCATGGGACAGCTCTTCTATTCCATGTCGCTCGCAATGGGCATCATGATCACCTTCGGCTCTTACACCAAGAAGGACATCAGCATCGAAAAATCGACGCATCAGATCGAGATTTTTGACACGGGAATCGCCTTTTTGTCGGGACTTTTGATCGTTCCCGCGGTCTTCGCCTTCTCGGGCGGCGACGAATCGGCGCTCGGTCAAGGCCCCGGTTTGATGTTCGTCACGCTTCCCAAAATCTTCGAGTCGATGCCGGGAGGTTCTTTCATCGGCGCGGCATTCTTCATCATGGTCTTCTTCGCGGCACTGACGTCAGCCATCTCGCTGATGGAGACTGTGGTATCCATTCTCTGCGACAAGCTCCACATCGGCAGAAAGCCCTGCTGTCTGATCATTCTGTGCGGTGTTCTTCTGCTCGGCATTCCCTCCTCGCTCGGATACAGCGCATGGAGCGGTGTCACGATCATCGGCATGCAGATCCTCGACTTCTTCGACTTCATCAGCAACAGCGTCCTGATGCCCATGGTGGCACTCCTGACCTGCATCTTCATCGGTTATTTTCTCAAGCCGCAATCCTTGATCGACGAGATCGAAGAGACCGCCCCCTTCAAGCAGAAAAAATTCTTCTCGCTGGCGATCCGTTATATCGCCCCCGTCTGCATCCTGCTCATCCTGATCTCCTCCGTGCTGAGCGCATTCGGTGTGATCAAAATTTAAGACCGTCATATCTCCCCTCCTCTTTGAAACCTTCCCTAAAGGCGGGGGAATGAAAAAGCATTGCCTGTTCGCTTGAGCAATGCTTTTTCTCTTTTAGCAAGGAGGCGGAAAGGCGTAATTTCTGATCAATCAAATCGCTTTTCGAAAAAAAGCAAAAGCCTTGACATTCCATCTTTCGCATGGTATAATTGAGGACAACAAAAACGAGTGCTTTGGAGGTACAACATGGTCGCTTCGAAATTAAAAACCAACCGTCTGTCCCATCCGATGGGAATTGATCCCGGGCAGGTGGTTCTGTCTTGGGTTCCCGTCAAGGGCAGCTATCAAACCGCATTTCGCGTCACGCTTGCGTATGACGGAGCGGTCGTGTTTGACAGCGGCAAGTGCGTGTCTTCCAAAACAGAATATCAACCCGAGATGCAAATCCCCTCGAAAACGCGAGTGACTTGGACGGTCACGCTTTGGGATGAGGCGGATCTTCCGGGAGACGCCGTCAGCGCGGAATTTGAAACCGGCTTGCTTGAGAGAGACTGGACGGCGCAGTGGATCGATCCCGAGCCGATTCGTCCCGAATTCAGCGAGCGCGCCAGACTCGGCGCCCCCCTCAACCCCGCGAGCTATCTGAGAAAAGAATTTGAGCTTGCGGATTTTGAAAAAGCAAGACTGTATATCTCCGCCCACGGCGTATATGACGCGTGGATCAACGGTCAGCACGTGGACGGTTATTATATGGCACCGGGAACCTCGCACTACGACAAACGCCTGCAGGTGCAGACCTATGACGTCGGTTGCTATCTGCGCCCGGGTCACAACGAGATCCTGGTCACCATCGGAGAAGGATGGCGGCGCGGAAGCCACGGCTGGAGCATGTACCGTTATTGCTACGGCACCGATCTGGCTCTGTTGTGTCAACTGGAAATCGACGGAAAGGCCGCAGTTGTCTCCGACACCACGTGGCAAGCCAGCCAGAACGGCCCGTTGCAGGAAAATGATACGATGCGGCTTGAGCGTTATGACGCGCGTCGGGAGATCACCGATTGGCACGGCGTCAAGCAGGAGGATTTCGGCTATGAAACCTTGATCGGCACCTGCCTCCCCATCACCCCTCACGAGCAGTTCCGCGCGCGGCTGTTTACCACACCCGCCGGTCAAAAGGTGCTTGATTTCGGACAGAATTTCGCGGGCTACGTACAATTGGATCTCGTGGCAAAGGGCGGCGAAAAGATCGTAATGACTCACGGCGAGGTCCTGGACATGGATGGGAATTTCCAAAACGACAATTTCCAAAATCCGGATTCGCCGCTTTGCAGACAGGTGATCGAATACACCTGCCGCCCCGGCAGAAACGTATATCATCAGACCAAGTGCTATTACGGCTTCCGTTACGTATTGTTGGAAACCGAAATGGAACTGACGGGCGAGGAATTCGTGGGTGTCGCGCTCTATTCCGACATGGAACAGACCGCCTTCTTTACATGCGGCAATCACGAGATCAACCGATTGTTCCAAAATATCCTTTGGAGCATGAAAAGTAATTTTGTGGACGTTCCCACCGACTGTCCCCACCGTGAAAAGTTGGCGTTCACCGGAGACAACCAGGTCTTTTCGGAGGCGGCGATGTATCTGATGGATTCCTATCCCGTGCTGGAGCGTTGGCTTCGCGAGGTGGCGTCGGCGCAATATCACAACGGATGTATTCCTTACGTCGTTCCCAAGAAAGACTCCAGAAAAACCGACGAGCCGATCGGCTTTGACGGCTCGGCAGGATTTTGTGACGGATTCCAGATCGTTCCTTACCGCATGATGAAGCGCCTCAACTCCACCCGCTTGGTAGAGGAGCTGTATCCCGCGATCAAGCGTTGGATGCTGTTTAACGTGGAGCGCGCAAAGCAAAAGCGCCCCGAAAACGAAAATCTTCCGGCGGAATATCGGGATTACGTTCTGGATTGTGCCACCAACTGGGGCGAGTGGAACGAGCCGGGCAGAACCTCGGCGGATTATGCCAAAGAAAGTGACGAGACGGGACACGCGGAGATCGCGACCGCGTTCTTGGCGCAGGGATGCCTGTTGATGCAAGAAATGGCAGAGCGCCTGGGCAAGCGTGAGGATGCGGAATTTTTCCGTGATGCTTACGAAAAAGCACGGGCGGCATACCGCTATCTCTACGTAAAAGACGGCAGAATCGACTCCGACCGTCAATGCCTCTACGTGCGTCCGATCGCCCACGAGCTGCTTTCCGAGGAGGAAAAGAAGCTTGCCGTCGGGGATCTGGTGAAGCTGATCCGCAAAAACCGAAATCAGATCGGCACCGGCTTTATGACCACCGGCTATTTGTGCAACGTTCTGACCGATTTCGGTTATGCGTCGGTTGCCTACGATCTGTTCCTGCAAACCGAGCAGCCTTCCTGGCTGTACGAGGTCCGTCAGGGCGCGACCACCATTTGGGAAGGCTGGTACGGCATCCAAAAAGACGGATCTCGCAGCGGTTCGCACAATCACTATTCACTGGGCGTGATCAGCGAGTGGATGATGAGCCGCGTTTTGGGCATCGTCGTATCGGACGGAAGCCTGACCGTGCGTCCCTATCCCGACCGTCGCTTGGGCTTTGCGGAAGGCTCTTACGATTCTCCCTTGGGCAAGATCAAATCTGCTTGGCGATATGAGGGAGAAGAGATTCTTTATACCGTTGAGATTCCTTGCAACAGCGATGCAACCGTCATTCTTCCCGACGGACAGACTTGCAAAGCGGCTCCCGGCATTCATCATTTCCGCACCAAGGCAGTCGACTGAGATCCCGATCTCAAAATTTTCCCGTTTTTCTCTTGCAAAAAAGTCGAAAATATGCTATAATATAGGTAATGAAAGTCCTATCAAGAGAGCGACGTAGCCTATTCGCCCATCGGCGTTTGAACTCTATGTTTCGCTCGATCCTCTCTGTGTGACGGTTCTCGGATCATGCACCGTGAGGAGATGCAAGGACAAAAGCAGAGCCGTCCGAAGTCTCGGACGGCTCTGTTATTTTTTGGAAGGCAGGAACAGCAAATGAAAACCATCGAATCGATCAAGAGCCAAATACAAAGGCTCTATGAAACCAATCCCAACGTCCACGTCAATATCAAAATGACACACCCGCGGATCAGCGTAAAGGATACCGCCGCCGTGATCACAGGCGTTTACCGCAACCTGTTCCGCATCGTGGAGCACGACTGCGGATACGCGCGGACTCATTCGATCCAATATGCCGAGGTTTTGATCGGTCAGGTCGTGATCGCGGAATTGGAGCTCGATGCTCCCGAAAATCCGCCGACGCTCTAAAGCGTCAAAGCCGATTCATCCCACCGAAGAGATCAGCAACGTCGCGTCACCCTCAACCGTCACACCGCTGAGCGTGGCGGGCAGAAGCCAACTCTCGCCCTTGGCGATGACGTAGGCTGCCCCGTCGCAGCAAAGCCGCAGTTCCCCCGAAAGGCAGAGCAGATGCCGCATACCGCCGTCGGGAATCGACACGGCGTCATTTTCGACCGTCAGCTTTTCGACGCGGAAGAACTCACAGTGCGCCAAAAGACGCGCGCGCTCAAAGTCGGAGCTTGCTTTTGCATAGCGGATCGCTTCGATCTCGGCATCGGTGAACGGACGGATGACGTCGAGTGCCTTCTCAACGTGCAACTCGCGCAGACTTCCGTCGGGCTGACGGCGGTCGTAATCGTAAACGCGATAGGTACGGTCGCAGTTCTGCTGGATCTCGGCGATCAAAATGCCCTTTCCGATGGCGTGCGGAAGCCCTGCAGGAATGAAATAGGTCTCTCCCACCGCGACCTTCTGCCGCTTGAGCGCCGACATCACGTCCCCCGCCTTGACAGCCTTGGCATAGTCCTCGCGCGTCACGCCGTCGGCAAGTCCGCAGATCAGCTCTGCGCCCTCGGCGGCGTCCACGACGTACCACATCTCGGTCTTTCCGCGATCGTTCTCCACGCGCGCGGCATAGGCATCGTCGGGATGTACCTGCACAGACAGATCGTCCTCGGCGTCGATCAGCTTGATCAGAAGCGGAAAATCGTCCGCGCCGAAGCCGCCGCCCGTGATGGCGTCGCCAAAGAGCGCGATCGCCTCGTCGAGCGTCTTGCCGCACAGGTCTCCATTTTCGATCACACATTTTTCCTTCTCGCGCACGGTCAATTCCCAGCTCTCGCCCACCGTTTCGGCGTCTGACGACTTGTTCCAATCGCGAATGAGGCGCGTTCCGCCCCAGATCGGGGATTTGGTCACGCCGCACAGATGAAGAGGATATAACTTGCTCATAAAAGCTCCTTCGTTTTGGTTTTCTTTCCTCTTATTTTACATCCAAACACCCGTTTTGTCAAGGACTTCTCCTGTTTCCGTGTGTTTTTTCCTTCAAAAGCCCCTTTTTCATTCGCAAAATGCACACAGACGAGCGGTTATTTTTGTATAATTTGAAATGTTTTTTACAAAATTGATAAATTTTCGTCAAAGGTCTTGTATATTTGCGGAAAATGAGTTAAAATATTAGAGTATGGAAAGATTTTCTTTCCATGATCCCGTAAAAAAATTTATTATATAAAACGGAGGATTATTCCAATGGCAAACGTAAAAGTTGCGATCAACGGTTTCGGTCGTATCGGCCGTCTGGCTTTCCGTCAGATGTTCGGTGCAGAGGGTTATGAGGTAGTTGCAATCAACGACCTGACCAGCCCCAAGATGCTCGCTCATCTTCTCAAGTATGACTCTGCACAGGGCAGATACGCTCTGGCTGACACCGTCTCCGCAGATGACGACAGCATCACCGTAAACGGCAAGAACATCAAGATCTACGCAGAGAAGGACGCTGCAAACTGCCCTTGGGGCGCTCTGGGTGTTGACGTTGTTCTCGAGTGCACCGGTTTCTACTGCTCCACCGAGAAGTCCATGGCTCACATCAACGCAGGCGCTAAGAAGGTTGTTATCTCTGCTCCCGCAGGCAACGATCTGCCCACCATCGTTTACTCCGTAAACGAAAACACCCTTACTCCCGATGACAAGATCATCTCCGCAGCTTCCTGCACCACCAACTGCCTGGCTCCCATGGCAAAGGCTCTGAACGACCTGGCTACCATCGAGTCCGGCATTATGTGCACCA
>JAFWYJ010000008.1 GCA_017517745.1 Clostridia bacterium
CACGCAAAAAATGATGTTACTCGCCTTGCTCGTAAATGATGTTGCCCCTTCGTTGTTTATCAACGAAGGGGCAAATGATGTGATGTTTGCCTTCAAAATGTGGCAAAGCCGCGCCTCGTTCGGCGAAGCCGTCATCATTTGGCGAAGCCAACATCTCTTGCCGAAGGCAAACATCGTTCGGCGTGCCTGCTATCGCAGGTCGCCGCCGGCAGCGGGAGCGATTGATTGGTCGAGCGTAGGGAAAAAAACATACCTTTATACCCATGCGATAAAAGTTTTTGAAGAGTCCAGAGAAACTTTTTGAAAAAAGTTTCTCTGGTCGCCGAAGGCAAAAAAGGGGTTGTGGGGGCTTCTTTCAAGAAGCCCCCACAAAGCGCGTCCTACGTAATTTTTATTCCGCGAAATGATAGCATCCGCCGGTGAGATCTGCGGAATATCCCGATGGCAGGGTGAGATATGCGGTGACACCTTCCGGAATTTCGATTTCGTAATAGACGGTGTTTTCTTTATAATACCAGTGCATGCGCACCGTTCCGTTACGGGTATCGATGGAGGTGTCGACGAAGCCGAGGCGCTTGTCTGGCTTGGGCGCGATGGCGACCTCGCGGTAGGCGGGGGCGTGCTCCGTGGGAGTGATTCCGCATGCGACGCCGAAGATCCAATCAAAGACCGCACCGTAGGCATAGTGATTGAAGGAATTCATCGTTTTGTCCCAAAACGTGCCGTCCTCGCGGATGCCGTTCCAATGCTCCCAGATCGTGGTGGCGCCGTGCGTGACCGAATAGAGCCACGAAGGGTTCTTTTCCTGGAAGAGCAGCTCGTAGGCGACGTCGGTGTATCCGTTGTCGGAGAGGACGTGGAGCAGATAGGGTGTACCCACAAATCCCGTGGTCATGCGCATACCGTTCTCGCGAATCATTTCGACAAGCTTGGCGGCAAGCGCGGCACGCTCGTTGGCTTCGCAGAGATCAAAGTGCAAAATCAGAACCAACGCCGTTTGCGTCATGCCGAGACGTTGCCGGTTTTCTTGACGGGAGTTTTGCTTTTCATCAAATACGAAAGGAAAAGTTTCCTTCGGCATGCCGTTTTCCATAAAATAGGCGCGGAAGGCTTTTCGCACGTTGGTATAAAGCGCGCGGTATTCGCTCATATCCTTGCCAAGCACCTCGCCCGCCTTGATCAAAAGAGACGTGGAGTATGCAAAAAACGCGCTTGCAATCAAATCGTAGGCGGTCGCGCCGTAGCATTTTTCGGGATCTCCGTCCATGGCGAGCCAATCGCCGTAATGATTGCCGCCCAGCCACAAGAATTCCTCGGGTCCGACGCTGTGCAGATAGTCCACCCATTTTTTCATCATCGGGAAATGCTCGGAGAGAAGGGCTTTGTTTCCGTAGGCAAGGTAGATCTGCCAAGGCGCGATGCAGGCAACGTCTCCCCATGCGGCGGAGACGTAGGCGTTCTCTCCCTTGAGGCAGTGCGGGACGATTCCCGCCACGGCACCCTCGGGAGACTGCTCGATCGCCACGTCACCGAGCCATTTGGTAAAGAATTTTTCCACGTCGTAGTTGATCGCGCCCGTGCGGCAGAAGACCTGTGTGTCTCCCGTCCAACCAAGGCGCTCGTCACGCTGAGGGCAATCGGTGGGAATGTCAAGATAGTTGCTCTTCTGTCCCCAGATGACGTTGTGATAAAGCTGATTGATCTTCTCGTTGCCGCAGACAAAGCGTCCCGTGCGACGCAGTTCCGAGTGAACCGCGATGGCGCGGATGCCTTCGACGTCCACGGTGTCGAAGGGATACTCCTCCAAACGAATATAGCGGAAGCCTTGGAAGGAGTAGGTCGGTTTGAAAACGTCATCGCCGCCGCTGCAGACGAAGATATTCTCGTTGCGGGCTTTGCGATAATTTTCATTGTAAAAGTTGCCGTCACGGTCCAGCACCTCTGCATGGTGGACAACGATCCGACTTCCTCGAGGCGCTTTGATGCGAAACTCCACGTAGCCCGTCATGTTTTGTCCGAAATCCACCACCGTCTCGCCCTTGGGCGTGCGGATGACCTCGATGGGCGCAAGACGCTCGTGCTCGGTGATCCATTCGCCCACTTGCGGGATCAGCTCGACCGTAATATCTGCAAGCTCAGCCTTTCCAATCGACGTGATCGGCGCGGTCAGATCGACCGTCTCGCCGTGATAGATATCGGAAGAGGTTACGTGCGAGGTATAGACCTCCCAATCCCCGTCGGTGGCGATCACCTCCCGCGTGCCGTCGGCATAGGTCAGTGTCAACGCGGCGATCGCGGCTACTTTGTCATGATAATAGTGATTGACGTGTCCCCAGCCCATAAACCCGACCGCCCAACCCGGACCGACGCCAATTTCAAGATGGTCGTCGCCTGTCAGAAGATCGGTCAGGTCATAGGTCTGATATTGCACGCGGGTGTTGTAGCTCGTCCAGCCGGGGGCAAGCACACCCTTTCCCACACGTGCGCCGTTGAGAAAGGCGGCGTAAACACCCAGCGCAGAGGCACAAAGCTCTGCTTTGGTGATCTTTTTTTCGGTGTGTACGTCACGTCGAAAGGTAACTGCGGCACTGCCCGTATCAAGCGGTGCAGAGATCCATTTTGCAAGTATGGTCATAAAAGGAATCCTCCATAAAAAATTTGAAAAAACCTCTTGCATACAGTATAGCAGATATGCTATAATAAATCAACCGATATTCTTTTGAAAACTGGGGGCATTTTTACGATGAAAGGGAAAAAAGAGTTCCAATGGGAAACCATTATTCCATCGCTGACGGGGGATAAATTCTATCTGACGCGCCACAGAGATGTCAAAGCTGTTTCGATGCACGATCACAGCTTTTTGGAGCTGACCTACATTTTGCGCGGCAAGGTCGAGCATACGCTCGACGGACAGACCTCCGAGTTGAAGGTGGGAGATTATTTGATCGTGGATTACGGCAGCCGCCATTCCTATCGAGCGGTCGGTGCAGAGGGGTTCGACAATCTTGATTGCTTGTTTCTGCCCGAACTGCTCGATCCCATTCTCAAAGGCACCAAAAGTCTGCGCACCGTTCTGGAGCATTATCTGATCCATTTCAATCTGCAGGCGTTGGTGCAAAATCCCGCGCACATCGTTTTTCACGATGATGACGGCAGGATCGGCAAGCTGCTCTCCCTGATGCAAGTTGAGGCACAAACACGAGAGGCGGGATACACCGAAATGATCCGTTGCTATCTGATCGAGCTGCTGCTTTTGACCATGCGCCGCCTCGATGACGCCCAATCCGCGGCAACCGGACAGGACATTAGCGCATTTTTGACAAAATACGTCTCCGAACATTATATGGAAGATATCAAACTGCAGGAGCTTGCCGCGAGGCTGAATTACAGCCTCCCCTACATCAGCAAACGTTTCAAGGACGACACGGGCGTTTCATTCGTCCATTATCTGCAGAATTATCGCGTGATGCAGGGCTGCCGATTGCTCTCCTCCTCCAACCGCACCCTCTCCGAGATCACCGAAATGGTGGGCTACCGTGACGTCAAATTCTTCTCGGCGCTTGTCAAGCGCATGACCGGTCTCTCCCCCTCGGATTTTAGAAGAAAACATAAAAAATAAACCTTTTTGCCTGAAGGACGCGTTTTGTGGGGGGACGCGGTTTTTTGTGGGGGCGCTTTTTGAAAAAAGCTCCCCCACACCCCCGCAAAAACTTTTATTGCATGGGTGTAAAGGTATGTTTTTATCCCTGCGCAATTTTGCGCACCTTTCCGTGGCAAAACAAATATAAAAGCCATTTTGGGTTAGTGGTCCCAAAATGGCCGCGGGAGCGATTGAATCGTCGAGCGCACAGATAAAAGTTTATATGGATACCCTTGCGATAAAAGTTTTTGAAGAGTCCAGAGAAACTTTTTGAAAAAAGTTTCTCTGGTCGCCGAAGGCAAAAAAGGGGTGAGGGGGCTTCTTGAAAGAAGCCCCCTCAAATCGCGTTTTTTTAAAAATCAAACCTTTCTCACGCGGTAGATACCTTCGAGCGCGGCGATGTGAGCGAGCGCGGCGTCGGAGGGAACCGAAGAGACGTCGACCATGGTGTAGGCGTTGTCACCCTTGGACTTGTTGGTCATGTTTTCGATGTTCAGTCCCTCGTCGGAGAGAGCCGCGGTGATCTTGGTCAGCACGGCGGGAACATTCGCGTGAAGCACGCAGATGCGCGCCTCGCCGGAGCGGGGCATCTCGACGTTGGGGAAGTTGACGCTGTTCTTGACGTTACCGTTCTTGAGGTAATCGTCAATCTCGCGAGCCGCCATGACGGCGCAGTTGTCCTCGGACTCCTCGGTGGAAGCACCCAGGTGAGGAATGGCAACGACGCCGGGGATCTCGAGGATCTCCTCGGTCGGGAAGTCGGTGACGTAAGCCGAAACCATACCGTCTGCCATTGCAGTCTTGAGGTCGGCCGCGCTGACGAGATCTGCGCGAGAGAGGTTGATGATCTTGACGCCGTCCTTCATCTTTGCGATGTTTGCGGTGCAGATCATGTTCTTGGTATCCTTGGTTGCGGGAACGTGCAGGGTAACATAATCAGCCTGCGCGAACACTTCGTCGTAGGTTGCGGCGTGAATGATGCTGCGGTCGAGATTCCATGCGCCCTCAACAGAGAGGAAGGGGTCGCAACCGATGACCTTCATGCCGAGCGCGATCGCGGTGTTTGCGATCATGCCGCCGATGGCACCCAGACCGATGACGCCGAGAGTCTTGCCCTTGAGCTCGGTTCCGGCGAACTTGCTCTTGCCCTTCTCGACCTGCTTTGCGACGTCCGCGGTACCCTTGAGCGACTTTGCCCACTCGATGCCGCCGATCACGTCACGAGCGGCGAGCAGGAGTGCGCAAACGGCAAGCTCCTTGACGCCGTTGGCGTTGGCACCGGGGGTGTTGAACACCACGATACCTGCCTCCGAGCAACGGTCGATCGGAATGTTGTTGACGCCGGCACCGGCACGTGCGATTGCCTTCAGCTCGGAGCCGAACTCCATCTCGTGCATGGCGGCGGAGCGAACCATGATGCCGTCGGGGTTCTGGACGTCCTCACCGACGTTGTATGCGTTTCCAAGCTCGGCGAGACCGACCTTGGCGATTTTGTTAAGCAGTTGAATATTCATAGCTTTTTTCCTCTTATTTCTTCGGATTGTTCTTTGCGAATTCCTTCATGAAGTCGACCAACGCGACCACGCCCTCGTAGGGCATTGCATTGTAGATCGAAGCTCTCATGCCGCCGACCGAGCGGTGACCCTTGAGGTTCTTCAGCCCTGCCTTTGCGGCTTCGCTTGCGAACTTCTTGTCGAGATCCGCATCGCCGGTGACGAAGGTGACGTTCATCATCGAACGGCTGTCCTTCTTGACGGGCGCGAGGTAGTAATCCTGGCTGTCGAGATAATCGTAGAGCACCTTTGCCTTCTTGACGTTCATTTCCTTCATGACGTCAAGTCCGCCCAGAGAGAGGATCCACTCGTAGACCAGCTTTGCCATGTAGATGGTGTAGCAGGGGGGCGTGTTATACATCGAACCGTTCTCTGCCATGGTCTTCCATTCGAGCATGGTGGGCATCTTTTCCTCGGCATAATCGAGCAGGTCCTCACGGACGATGACGAGCGTCAAGCCTGCGGGAGCCATGTTCTTCTGCGCTCCTGCATAGATCACGCCAAACTTGGAAACGTCCACTGGCTCGGAGATGATGCAAGAGGAGAGGTCTGCGACCAGCGGGATATCGCCGGTGTCGGGGATATAGGAATACTTGGTGCCGTAGATGGTGTTGTTGAAGCAGATGTGCAGGTAAGCCGCGTCGGGACGGATCATGTCGCGCGTGATCTGGGGAACGTGGTCGAAGTTATCGTCCTTGGTGGTGGCGATGCACTTGACGTCGTAGCCGAGCTTCTGCGCTTCCTTGAACGCCTTGCCCGAGAACTGACCGCTGACCGCGTAGTCAGCCTTGCCGGTTCTCTTGATGAGGTTGAGCGGAACGGCAGCGAACTGCGTGGACGCGCCACCCTGCAGGAAGAGCACCTTGTAGTTGTCGGGGATGTTCATCAGCTTGCGGAGCATTGCCTCTGCGTCATTGATGATTGCTTCATAGTCCGGAGAGCGGTGAGACATCTCCATGACGGACATTCCCGATTCTCCGTACGCGACCATCTCGGATGCGGCTTTCTCAAGAACGGGAAGGGGAAGCATGGATGGTCCTGCCGAAAAGTTGTAAACTCTGTTCATAATAAATTCCTCCGGAATTAAAATATACTTTCATTGAGTAAAGTGAAAGACAACATTATTATATTCTTTTTGAAAGAAGTTGTCAAGCGTTTTTTGAAAATAACCCCCCGTTTTTTGCGATTTCCACACATCCTCCTATTTTTTTGCGATTTTTCATTCGATTTTATGCATTTTTGTATGCAAACAAACAGATTATACAAGAATTCAAAAAAGACGCAGAAGGGGAGCCTTCCATAAAGCAGGTTTTACCTACCGCAACCTTGTAGGGCGGTGGCTTGCTGCCGCCGAAACGATATATGCAAAGAAAACGGCGGGAGATAACCCCCCGCCCTACAACAAAAGGAGTACGGACAATTTGTTCGTACTCCTTTTCACACGCCTTGCCTGCAAGGTATAGTGTGTTACACCTCATAGGCGTACTGTCGGGCGTAGATGAGCCTCCCTTGTGTAAAGGGAGGTGGCTCGCGCAAGCGAGACGGAGGGATTGTTAAAATCAAAATTATACCGAAAACAATCCCTCAGTCACCTTCGGTGACAGCTCCCTTTACACAAGGGAGCCTTTCTTTATGTTCATCTATGCCTTGTCAATTTTCCTGACAAGCACTGCTTTTGTGGACACAAAAGCGTTTTAGCATATATAAAAACAAGAAATTAACTCAACTATAAAATAGATTGCGGATGCAGTAGCTGTAACAATCATTAAAGCTGATACAATCCAAACAAATACTTTTATCCACTTTGGCTTTGTTTCTTTCGTTGAATTTATAATTGACATCGCAATATAATCTATAACTGAAACAAATAGTATTAAAATAGCAATGGCAGATATTTTATCATTAAGAGTATTCGCATAAACAATAAATTTATTTGTTTCTATTCCCCAAGGTTCAATAGGCATATCCGGAATTATCAAGAAAACTATGTTTGTTATTAAAACAATTCCTATGCCGAGATAAAAAGGAATGCCACAAAAAGACATCTTGTTTTTGTCTTTCTTCAGGCGTCTGGTTCTTCCGTAAATCGACATACTGTCTAACAAAACAATACTTAAAACGGTATTTTTGATGGAAATATATTTTCCTTTTTGATAACGGCTATCATATCCCGCTAAAAGTCGGACAAAAAATATTGATAAAGCAAAAACCAAATACACCATAACCATAATTTTCACCGCCTTTCTTGGATATATTATATCATATTTTTCAGTGTTTTTCAATAATGAATAAATGCTTTGATTAAAACGACTTTGGTATTAAAAAAATACCTTGGGGCACCTGCTTGATCGCAGGCACCCCAAGGGGAAGACTTTTTATAGGTGATATTTTTCCATGAGGCGGCGGTACGTTTCGAGATCAAATGGCGGATAGCCGCAGAGATAGTGGTTTATGCCGCGTTCTTCCCCGACGCTCCATTCAAAGATCAGGAGCTTATGCTCCGAATAAAAGACGGGTAGCTTTGCGATGAGAGTCGTCGCGTTGACCGCGGCGGCAAAGTCGGCATCCCAAAGGATCTCGTCGCTCTCGGCGTCTCTGACGGTGAAGCGTCCCGTGCGCGGTGTCAGGGTATCGTTGCAAGCATAGATCGGGAGCTTCCAATCCTTGATCTCTCCCGCGATGATCGCAAAGGGAGCTTGGGCGCGCTTGATGTATCCGTAAGCGACCTTTTTGGTGAAATAGTAATCGACCACGGCATCCGACATTTGCGGCCATCCGTCGAGCAGATTCCACCAGATGATGCCGGTCTTTTGCGGTCTGCCGACGCGGATGCGCTCGATGAAATATTTCTTTGCCTCGGCTTGGGAGATCTGCGAGGCGAGCACGTAGTCCTCGGGTGTTTCGGGCAGCTTTCCAAAGAGCTGGATCACCTGCTTTTCCATCAGCATCACGCGGCTGTCCTTCCCATTCTGATCGCTGGAGTGCAGGATCCATTCGGGATTGTTTTGGTAGGGCCACACCCTCTCGGGCGTGATAAAGCGGCGGATGGAATCGAGCGACGGACAGCCATGGTAGCCGATTTCACTGACGAAATGCGCGCGACTGTGCTTGTAAAAGTCACTTTTGAAATAATCCCTTGCGCCCCAAAGATGAAACTCGGGAGCATAGTCGTAGCTTTTGTGATTTTGATACAGCTCGCTCGAGAAATAGGGAGAGCCGGCAAGGTAGGGTCTGCCGGGATCGTTCAGATGCACCGCCGGGGGCAGAACCTCTCGCGTCAGGACGTTTTTGCCGGGGTCGTCAAATTCCCTGTAGTTCAGATCGTTTTCGTTGTCGCCCGACCAAAGGATGAGCGAGGGATGGTTGCGGAGCTTGCGGATGACGGCGGTTGCCTCTTCGGTGAGAAGCCGCTTGAAGCGCTCGGTTTCGGGGTAGATGCGGCAAGCCATTGCGAAATCCTGCCACACCATGATGCCGTTTCGGTCGCAAAAATCGAAGAATTTGTGATCTTCATAGACGTTTCCGCCCCAGCAGCGCAAAATATTGCAGCCGATATCCTTTACCAGTGCCAGTGCCCGATCGTAGCGCTCGGCATCTCGGGAATGAAAGGCGTCGAGCGGCACCCAGTTGGAGCCTTTGCAGAGAATTTCGACCCCGTTGATCAAAAAATGAAACTGTCCGCTTTCGCCATCGGTGGTTTCGGTTCGCTCCAGGACGATGCTTCGCAGACCGAAACTGTCCTTTTTCTCATGGATCAGCTCGCCGTCGCGGAAGATCTGTACCGTCACGTCATAGACGTTTGGCTCTCTTTCCAATTTTGGAGCGGTTTTCAAAAAGCACTGCCGCGTGTCTCCGGGGGAATACCGACGAAATCATCAAAGAGACGTCGGACGCGTATCCGATGCGGTTGATAATTTCACCGATTGACAAAAGAGGAAAAATATAGTATAATAAAACACAACGAACGAAAGGGAGAGACGGAGATGCAGCAAAACGAAGAGATTGAAAAATATACCGACGGGGACATGCCCGATCTGCGCGAGGTCTCCGTGCCTGCGTTGGCATATCTGGGCGACTGCGTGCTGGAGCTTTGCGTGCGCCGACATCTGATCGCCAAAGGGCTTTCCACCTCGGCGCATCTCAACGCCGCCGCGCTCGAATACGTGCGCGCGCCCGCGCAAGCCGAGGCGATGAAGCGTCTGCTCCCGCACCTCGACGAAACCGAAGCCGCCTATTTCCGCCGCGGCAGAAACCTCGGGCACGGCAACGTCCCCAAACGCGCCACCGTCAGCGAATACCGCTCCGCCACCGGCATGGAGGTCCTCTTCGGCTATCTCCACCTCGCCGGTCGCCTCGACCGCATCAACGAGCTCTTCCGTCTGGCATATCCCGAGGAGTGACAATCAAAAATGAAGGGGCTGTCTCAAATTTACATTTGAGACAGCCCCGTTTTCTCATTTTGCTCTTTTCAGTCCGCTTCCGTCGGAGACAAAGACGATCTCTCCTTCAAGGTCTGTGCGCAGGGTTGTGATGCCGTGTTTTTCCAGACGCGCCAGAACCTCGCCCATCGGGTGTCCGTAGGAGTTCCCCGCACCGACACCGATGATGGCATATTGCGGTGTCAGCGTCGCCAAAAACCGATCGGAGCTCGAGGTGTTTGAGCCGTGATGCGCGACCTTCAAAAGATCGCAATCGAGCTGAGATTTTCCGTAGCGTTCCACAATCTTTTCCTCGCCGTCGCTTCCGACGTCACCCGCAAACAGCAGATCGATCTCTCCGAAATGCACCTTCAGCACAAGGCTTCCATCGTTGCCTTCTGCCTCCGCAAAGGGAAAGGGGTGCAGGATGCTGAGCACCATTTCTCCGACGTGACGGATCTCGCCCGCGCGGACGACCCTCACGTCGATCTCCCGCGCCCGGGCGGCGCGAAACAAAAATTCTGCCGATTCGTTGTCGGCAGTGTCATCCGCCACCCAGATCTCTCTTGTGGGGATCTGCGAAAGAACACCGTCGGCACCGCCGATATGATCCTCGTCATTGTGCGAAAAAACCGCAAGCAAAAGCTCTTCAACACCCAACTGCGCAAGGCGCAGACAAAGAAGCTCCTGACTCTCCTCGGTGCCGGCATCAATGAGAATATCCCCCTCCGACGTCCGCAAGAGCGCGCAATCGCCCTGCCCCACGTCGAGAAAGCGGATCTCCAATCGGGGAGACCCGCTTTCATCATGATTCGCGCAAGACGTAAGACAAAACAGGCACAGCAACAGAACGCCTGCCACCTGACACAGATATTTCATGTCACCCTCCCCTTTCTCGGTCGCCCGCGCCGCGCTTGAAGAACGCCATCGCTCGTCCGACAGGGGGAGCCTCGACGGTCAAGCCAAGTGCCAACAGCACGCGCGCCGCCGAATAGGCGTCGCGTCCGCGCAATCCCGTGTGGCGAGACAGCTCCTTGACGGTGAAATGTGTCGGAAGCGATTCGGGCAGAAAGATCGAAAAATCCGACGGCTCGTTGAAATCAAGCTCCTCCAAAAGTGAGAGCGGGAGGCGTTCGTAGAGCTTCGATCCCCGCTTGCGATCCCTTGAGCGTCCGTTCAAAAGTCGGAAATCGTGCACCTCCAACAGCATCAGCCGAAACCGCAAGCGCGGATTTCCCAGATGCTCCGAGAGACAGTACAGCTCGGGAAGGAGCTGCTCGGCTCGCTCACCCGCCACGCGGCGGCGCGGCGCGATCTCCATGCTGCCCGGCTCCACCCAAGACATCCACCGCAGCTTCGCGATCGGATGCACCACGGTCACGGTGCAGTCGGTATGCTCCATATAATACGCGATCTTCTTTTTCATCGGATAAAACGAACCCGTTTGCACCTCGACGATCTCGTTCCCCTGTCGGATATCCGAGACGAATCTCGCCCCCTCAACGCCCACCTCGTGAAAGCTTTCGTCGTCGCACAGATACTTTTTGATCACGGCGTGCAATCGCTTTTCGGCAAGCGTGCCGAAGCCGTAAGCTCCCGCCGTTCTGCCCTGCATCGCCGCCTCCATGCAAAGACGTTCAAATCTTGCTCCGTTCATGCGTTCAGAGCTTTTTGAGTCTGGCGTAGGTCGCCATCAGCTTCTTGGTTCCGACGCGATCGAACACGATCTCATAGAGCGTGTCGGCACCCATCGGCTTGACCGAGATGATCTCGCCCTCGCCAAAGGTGAGATGCCGCACGCGGTCGCCCGGAGCAAAGATCTCCTTTGGCGTCGCCTTGGGCGTCGAAAGATTTTTTCCGACGGTGATCCGCTCACCCGAGGGGGGCGCGGTCTGTCGGATCGGCGTGCGAGGCCGGGGCTCGGAATAATAGGTCTTTTTTTGCGTGACGGAGGACTCCGCGCCGCGTGCGCCCCAAACGGAGGTCTGCCGTCCAAAGCCGCCGCCAAAGCCGGAGCCCACACGGCTGCCAAAACCGCCGTGTCCGTCCTCGTCGGGGTTTTCCACCAGAGACGCGGGAATCTCGCTGACAAAGCGCGAGACGGGGTTGTAGGCGGTCTGTCCGTACAGAAGTCTCGTGCGCGTGTGGATCATGTAAAGCGCCTTTTTCGCGCGTGTGATGGCGACGTAGGCAAGACGGCGCTCCTCCTCCATCTCGCTCTCCCCCGCCGTGATGGTCTGCATGCCGGGGAAAAGTCCGTCCTCCATGCCGGGCAGGAAGACGATCGGGAACTCCAAGCCCTTCGCGCTGTGGATCGTCATCATCACCACGGCGTCGGCGCTTTCGTCATAACGGTCGACGTCGGCAACCAATGCCGTCTCCTCCAAAAAGCCTGTCAACGTCGGCTCATCGTTTTCCTTCATATACTCCAGGATGCCCGACTTGAATTCCTCGAGGTTGTCGAGGCGATCCTTTTCCTCCTCGCCCGCGTCGATCAGCATCTGACGGTAGCCCGAGCGGTCGAGGACCGCGTCAAACAGCACGTCGAGCGTCACCTTTTGCGCAAGCTCGGAGAGCGAATTGATCAGCGAGGCAAAGCCCTCCAGCGTGGCGCGGCTGCGCTCAAGCGCGCCAAACGACGCGCATCTTTCGATGACGGAAAAACGGCTGCAGCCCTGCTCCTCGGCGATCTGCGCGATCGCGTCGAGCGTTTTGGCTCCGATCTTGCGGCGCGGCTCGTTGATGATGCGCTCCAGGCGGACGTTGTCGTCGTGATTGTTGACCAATTGCAGATACGCCACCGCGTCGCGGATCTCCTTGCGATCGGTAAAACGCGTACCGCCCAGCACGCGGTAAGGCACCGCCGATCGTGCGAACGCCTTCTCAATGCTCTGTGCCTGCGCGTTTGTGCGGTAGAGGACGGCGAAATCGCGATAGGTCGCCTCGCCTCTTGCCACCGCGCGGTTGACGGTGTCGACCACAAAGCGCGCCTCGGTATTCTGATCGTCACAAAGGCGGAGGTGGATCTTCTCACCCTCTCCCGCCGCCGTCCAGAGCGTTTTTCCCTTTCGTCCCGCGTTGTGGGCGATCACCGCGTTTGCCGCGTCGAGAATGGTCTGCGTGGAGCGGTAATTCTGCTCAAGCTTGATGACCGTCGCCGAGGGGAAGGTCTTGTCAAAGGTCAGGATGTTCTCGATGGTCGCGCCGCGGAATTTATAAATACTCTGGTCATCGTCTCCGACCACCATCAGGTTTTGATGCAAGCCGGACAACAGCACCGTCAGCTGCATCTGCGCCACGTTGGTATCCTGAAACTCATCGACGCAGACGTACTTGAAGCGGCTTTGATACGCCTCGCGTACGGCGGGATGGTTCTTGAGCAGCAGCACGGTCTGCATGATGATGTCGTCAAAATCAAGCGCGTTGGACTCGCGCAAAAGCTGCTGATATGCCTCATAAACGCGCGCGATCTGCTTCTGACGGAAATCCGATCCAGCCTCCATCGCGAAATCGTCCGGCGTGAGCAGACGGTCCTTCGCGCGGCTGATCGCGCTCATCACGCCCTTGACGGGCAGAAGCTTTTCGTCGATATTACAACGCTTCATGGCGGCGGCGACGGTCTTTTTGCTGTCGTCGGTATCATAGATCGTAAAGCCCGGGCGATATCCTACCTTTTCGCAGTGCAGGCGCAAAATGCGCACGCAGACCGAGTGGAAGGTACCCGTCCAGATCTCGGACGCGGTTGCGCCGTCCTCGGGGAACATTTTCGCAAGTCGCTCCTTGATCTCGTTCGCCGCCTTGTTTGTGAAGGTGATGGCAAGGATGCGGTAGGGCTGACACGCCTGATTGGCGAACTCGGGCAGAATGCCGCTCTCAATCTCTCGGACGGGCAGATCCAACGCCCGCTCCAGCTCGCGCACGCGGCTTTCGTCGACGCCGTAAGGCACGTATTCGCTGAAATAGGCGTTTCCGTAGCGAATGATAAACGCGATGCGGCGGACCAGCACGGTGGTCTTTCCGCTTCCCGCCCCCGCAAGCACGAGCAGGGGATTATTGACGGTGAAAACCGCCTCGCGCTGACGCTCGTTGAGCGTCCCGTAGACCTTGTCAAACAGCGCGCGCTTGGCGGCAAGATAGCGTTCTTCGATGGTTTGCATAGTTGTCCTTTCTTTGGGGGAACGTTTTTTCGATTTTGTCGGATCAAAGGCTGATTACGTTTGTGCTTTTGCGGCTTCATAAGCGCGCTTCATATACAGCGCGTCCTCCGCCTGCGTGCCGTCCGACTCGCAAATGATGCGCGGAGCCACACCCTCGCGCACGATCGCCTCGGCAAGCGGCTCAAATGCGGGGCCGAAGGTCTCGTCAGCAAACGTGAGGTGCTTTTTCTCCCCCGCGGAGGTATATTCGATCTTGGAAAAATGGCAGTGCAGATGCTTGGCAAACCCGTCGCCAAGCCCCACGGCGATCTCGTCAAAAATGCGGCGGTAGCTGTCCACGTCGGCAAACGCGCCGCCGATCGCACGCGCGTTCAGATGCCCGAAATCCACCACGGGAGCGTAGATCGGCGCCACGCGGCACTGCTCGATGACCTCGGCAAGCGTGCCGAGCTGGTTGACCTTTCCCATGGTCTCGATGCCAAGCTTGATCGGGGTATCCCCCACCGCCTCGGCAACGCGCACCAGGGTATCCTTTGAAAGTGCCATCGCCTCCTCGCGGCTGATCTTCGCCGCGCTTCCGCTGTGAATGACGATGGTATCCGCCCCCAACAGCTCTGCCGCCCAAAGCGACTTTTGGATATATTCGATGCTCTTGAGCCTTTTTTCCTCCACAACGCCCGAAAGCGAGATGAAATACGGCGTGTGCAACGACATCTTCACGCCGTGTTCCCGCGCTTTTGCTCCAACTGCGCGCAGAGATGCCTCCCCCGCCGTCAGTCCGTTGCCCGCCTCGTATTCAAAGGCGTCCAGCCCGAACCGCTTCACCCAACCGGGGCTTTGCACAGTCGATTTGTTTCCTTCCTTGTAAAACAGATCCGAGTTTCCTCCCGGTCCAAACGTCGCAATGCTCATGTTTTCTTCCTTTCTTTGTGTTTCTCGTAAGGGCGTTTTTTGCCGTCGGCGACCGGAGAAACTTTTTGAAAAAAGTTTCTCTGGACTCTTCAAAAACTTTTATCGCATGGGTGAAAAGTTTTTGCGGGGGCGTGGGGGAGCTTTTCTCAAAAAGCTTCCCCACAAAAACGCGTCCTTACCGGATCTTCCAAAATGCCATATAGGGTTGATAGCCGTGTTTTTTGGCGAACTTGCGGATGAAGGGGCGTTCGCAAAGGCGTTTGAAGCGGAAAAAGAGGTTGGTCTTATCCTTGATGGGGGGGACGATGATGGCGGGGAGACCGATGTGTTTGCCCGCGAAGGCGTCGGTGAGGAGCTGGTCTCCCAGCATCGCGGTTTCCCCGATCGTCACACCCATTTCTTTCATGGCGCGGAGCAGGGTTTTCTTGCCCGGCTTGCCGCTGTCGGGATAGGCGCGCACGCCGAGGTCTTTGTTAAAGCGCTCGATGCGCGGCGCGTGGTTGTTTGAAACGAACGCCACCTCAATGCCGTTCTCGCGCAAGCTTGCGAGCCATTTGACGATCCGCTCGTCGGGATCCTCCTGCTCGTAGGGCGCGAGCGTGTTGTCCACGTCACTCAGCACCGCGCGCACGCCGATCGACTTGAGAAATTCCGGCGTGATCTCGTAGTAATGCCCGAACATATAGTCGGGCGTCAAGCAATCCTTCATTCTTTTCGTTTCCTTCAAAAAAGCAGTTTTTGGTTTTATCCGACCGAATTATCCGACGGGAACCGCGTCGGTCTTGACACCGTAATACGCCTCCAAGATCTTTCCCGCCGTGTACGAGGCGTTACCTCCCGACTGTCCGTTCTCCAGCACGACCGAAATCACGACGTCGGGAGAATCGTAAGGCGCGGCGCAGACGAACAGCGCATTGTAGCTGTCGCCGCCAACCTGTGCCGTACCCGTCTTGCAGCCCACCGTCACAGGCAGACGCCTCATGCTCTCTCGCACCGCACCGTTTCCGCTCGTCGCCTGCCGCATGCCCTCCAGAATGTCGGCGCGGTCCGCGTCGGACAGCTCGACCGAGGACAGGACGGACGGGGTGTACTCATAGAGCGGCTCGTCGCCGCCAAACGCGTAGACGCTGTGCAACAGATGCGCCGCATAGCGCGTTCCGCTTCCCAAAAGCGTGGAAAGATAGGCGGTCAGTTGGATCGGCGTGGCGGTGTTATCCGACTGCCCAATCGCGGCGGAGAGCACGTCGCCCTCCTGCCAGGGGTAGGGATGATGAATCTGCTGGCGGTATTCGGGACCCGCGACCGAACCGGTCGCGCCGCCCAACTCAAGCCCGGTCGATTGTCCGAAGCCGAGGCTTTCCATGTAAGCGTTCATGTTGTTGATCCCCAGCAAATAACCCATCTCGTAAAAATAGCAGTTGCAGGAATCTGCGATCGCCTCAATCAGATCTACGTTTTTCGAGGAGTGCAGATCGGAGGTCGAGCATCCGGGGCGGTGATAGCGGTTATAGACGCCGTTACACGTCACCGCATCGGTCAACGAACCGTCGAGATTTGTCAACGCCGCGGCGGCAACGCCGAGCTTGTAGGTCGAGCCGGGTGCATAGACACCGTTGATCGCGCGGTTGAGCAAAGGCTTCGCCTCGTCTTCGGCAAGCTGATTGTAAAGCAGCTGATAGGTGGACAGATCGTAGGTCGGATAGGATGCGATGGCAAGCACGGAAAAGTCCTTGGGATCCATCGCAACCGCCGCGCCGGCGTTACAGTCTCCGCCCACGCGCTCGACGTTTGCTCGGAGCGCGTTTTCCGCCGCCACCTGCAGATTGATATCGATCGTCAAATGCACGTCGTTCCCCGCGATCGGCTCGGAGAGAATCGTCGTCGAGATCACGTTTCCCGCCGCGTCCTCCACGATCTTCATTTTTCCGTCAACGCCGCGCAGATAGGATTCAAACGCCGCTTCGCATCCCGATTTTCCCACGATGGCGTTCATTTGATAGCCCTGCTCGCTGTAATATTCCCACTCCTCGGAATAGATCGGGCCGACCGTGCCGAGGATGTGCGAGGCGTATCCGGGGTAGCGGTATTCCCTGGTCGCGTTGACCTTGAAGCTGACCGCCGACAAGGCGGATTCCTTGACGTAGGTCATCAGCTCCAGGCTGACGTCCTTCGCAACCGTATATTCCCCCGCCGCCGCGAACCGAACCGCGTCCATGTCATAGCAGAATCGGAGCAAGCGATCAACCTCATCGTCATCGTACAAGCGTCTGCCGTTGGAATCGACGGCAAGCAGAGCGTGTGCCTTGGTGTAGTAATCGACGATCTCGCCGATGCTCGCGTCATCCTCCAGCCCCACGTCGCCAAGCACGCGCTGCAGGCGGTAAAAGACAACCGAATCACCGTCTCGCGCCTCGGCGCTGAAAGAATAGTAGGGATACGCCCCTTCAAACGGAAAGAAACGCTCTTCGTGTCGGTCTGTCTCTCCGGTTTGCCGCATCGCGTCCCAAAGCTTCAGGCAGGTCTCGTTGGCATCGAACACCGACAGCTTCGAAAATCGATCGTAAGGAAGCGTCAGGTCATGCGTATTGTGATTGGCAACCAACACGGTGCCGTTACGGTCGCAGATCTCTCCGCGCACCGCCTGGATCGTGACCGTCCGCTCGGTGGTCCCGGTTTCGTGGTCGCCCACCCTGCCCGAGATCTGAATATAAAACAGTCTGCCGAGATAGATCACACAGACCAGGCAAAAGATCACCGCGATCCCCATATAGCGCCAGACCGGCGCCCGTTTTCGCGTCGCCAAGAGATCCCCTCCTTTCCTTCCGAATGATTGGTTTCATGCAAAAACCGATGTCAGCGTCAATGCGTTATCCAACGAATGAAAACAACACGATCAGCAACAAAAGCCAGACCGCCGGGTTGTTCAGACACACGTTGCAAAATTCTCTGCCCCGCAGCTTGACCTTGCCGCGGCGGAAGCGGATATGCTTCCAAGAAACCGCGACCATGATGGGCGCGACGATAAAACACACGAAAATGAAGAACAGATACAAAAGATAGATCGCCACAACCGGTCCGTTTTGCGTAAGGAACTCTGCGGCGTTGTTGGCAAGCGCCCCGGCGTCCAATCGCTTGGAGATCTCAGCCATCAGCACGCCGCCGATCAGGTTGATCGCCATGTGCAGGATCACCGAATATCTCAGCCTGCCCGTGTGCAGATAGACGTATCCGAGAATGAGACCGATGAAAACGGCGTAAAAGAATTGATAAAAGTTTCCGTGGATCAACCCAAACAGAATGCCCGACATCAAAACCGCCGTCAGATCGCCGTATCGGCGCAGACGGTCGATCACCATCTTGCGGTAAAAGATCTCCTCAAGGATCGGGGCGAGAATGCCGCAAAACAGAAGATTCGCCCAAAGCGGTGTATTCGTCGTCAGGGTTTGCAGATCGTTCACGGGGGGTTTTCCCGTAAACACGGAAATGACGAAATTGAGGATGGTTCCGAGCAGACTTCCCACGTAGGTCAGCGCAAAGCAAAGCGCGATCAAG
The DNA here is from genome assembly GCA_017517745.1 of Clostridia bacterium. Lineage (GTDB taxonomy): Bacteria > Bacillota > Clostridia > Oscillospirales > CAG-272 > UMGS1865. The sequence continues at coordinate 18,233 of JAFWYJ010000008.1, forward strand.
CCGCCCAGCGCAAGCGGGCTCAGCTTCTTCTTTTCGGTCGGCGGCTCTGCCTTGCCAAGACGAAACCAAAAGATCGACAACGGCATCGCGACGGCATACATCGGCAGCGTGGAAAGCGCGATGACGTACCAATCCTGCCGCGCCATCTGCGGCGCAACCGCACCGATCACGGCAATCGCGACAAGCTGCACCAGCACCGCAAACAGCGTGATGAAAGAGACTCCCAGCGCAATCGAAGCAAACTGCCACCGTTCCCGAAGAAGATCCACCGTCGGTTCGACCGGTGCCGCCATTGGCTCGGCGGTCGGCTCTGTCGGTGTCTCTTGCGGCACCTGCGGAACGTAGTCAAATTCAAAATCTTTCATGAAATCTCTCCTTGTTTTTGGCAAAAATGCCTTCGGCGGCCTTTCTTCGAAACACTTTTCGCATGGGTATCGGCATCACGTTTGCCTTTCTCAAACCGCGTCCGGGGAAAAAGAAAGACAGACGATCCGATGCCGCTGCCTTTCCGTTGATGTAAAAAATCACTTTACTTTATATCGCACGAACTCCGAGAAATCTCCGCCCGTGCTTTGCAGCATCCGCCCCAAGCCCACGCAAACACAATCGTGAGGTCTGGGTTTTTTGGGGATGATGACGCGAACGCCGGTGCGCTCGTGGATGGCTTGATCCATTCCCGGCAGCATCGAGCCGCCGCCCACCATCACAATGCCGAAATCGAAAATATCCGCGGAAAGCTCCGGAGGGGTTTCCTCCAGCGTCATTTTCACCATGCCGATGATCTCCGACAGCGGCTCACGGATCGCCTCGCGCACCTCGGCCGTCGTCACCTCGATGGTGATGGCAAGTCCGGTGTTGAGGTCGCGTCCGCACACCTCCATGCTGCCGCGATCGATTCCATCGATCGCCGTTCCGATTTGCAGCTTCAGCCGCTCGGCGGTGATCTCACCGATCAGAATGTCGCGCGTCGCCTTGAGATGGTTGACGATGGCGAGATCCAATTCGTCTCCCGCCGTTCTCAAGGAGTTGGATTGCACCACGCCGCCAAGGCTGATGACCGCCGCTTCGGAAACACCGCCGCCAAGGTCGACCAGCATCGCGCCGCGCGCCTTTGAGACCTGAATCCCCGCGCCAACCGCAGCCGCGATCGGTTCGTCGATCAATCCCACGTTCTTCGCGCCCGCCTCAAACACGGCGTCCTCCACGGCACGGCGTTCGACCTCGGTGACACCATACGGAATGCAAACCAACGCCGAGGGGCGGTTGAAGACCGACGTCATGTCCAAGCGTTCAAAAAAATCGTGGAGCATCAGCGACGTGACCTCCAGGTCGGTGATCACACCGTCCTTGAGCGGACGAAGCGCCAGAATGTTGCCGGGGGTCTTTCCCAGCATCCGCTTCGCCATCTTTCCCGAGGCAATGACCTCGTGTGTCATGCGGTCGATACTCACAACGGACGGCGCGCGCAACACGATCCCCTTGTCCTTGAAAATCAAGGTTGTCGAGGTTCCGAGGTCGATTCCGATCTGCTTTGCCATGCGCGCTCCCTTCCGCGGCGTCCTGTCTTGCCGCTGTTTTTTTATAACTTATTTTAATTATATCATAAATAATTGTATTTGGCTACCCTTTGCTTGAAAATTTTCTCGATTTTTACAGAAATTTTTCGCCAAACGTCTCCTCATACAATCGACAAAGGCGGTGTACCGGCAGACCGACCACGTTGAAATAACAACCGTGAATGCCGCAGACGTACGCCGATGCCGCCCCCTGGATGGCATAAGCCCCCGCTTTGTCATAGGGCTGCTGCTCGCGCACGTAGCGCGCGACCGTCTCTTCGTCCAGCTCGTCAAATTCGACCTCGGTTACCTCGTGCGCCGTCCCGATTTTGCCCTGCCCGATCAGACAAACGCCGCTGACCACCTCGTGACGTCTGCCCGAAAGCTTTCTCAGCATACGCTTCGCGTCTTCTTCGTCACGAGGCTTGCCGAGGATCTCGCCGTCCACACAGACCACCGTGTCCGAAGAAATCACCACCGTGTCGCTCAATTCTCTCTCCTCGCGAAGCATTCGATCCCAAACCGCTTCTCCCTTTCGACGCGAAAGAAGCTCCACCAACTGTCGCGGATCTCTCTCCGCACTCGTCTCGTCTGTGTCGGCGGTCACAATCTCAAACACCACTCCCAAATTTTCTAAAATCTCGCGCCTGCGCGGAGATTTGGATGCCAATATGATCTTCATGTTTCTCTCTCCGGTTCGTTTTATACTTTTTTACAAGCCCTGCATCTCCAGTGCGTCGAGAAGCGCTCTCACCGAGCCTTCGATGTCAAAATCCGTGCAATCCAGCGTTACGTCGGCGTATTTTTGATACAGCGGCAACCGCTCCTCAAAGACGGCGCGAAGATCGTTCGAGCCCTTGAACACGATGCCGCGGGTGGTGATGTTCCCAAGCCTCGACTCCAGCTCCTCGAATGAAACCGCCAGATAAACCACCGTGCCGCTCCGCCGCAAGGACTCCATCGCGCGGTCGGAATAAACCACGCTGCCGCCCGTCGCAATCACACAGCCGTGCAGCTCCGCGCCGAGAACCGTCTCCTCCTCAATCTCCAAAAAGCGGTCGATGCCGTCGCTGTCGATGATCTGCTGCAGCAGCCTTCCCGTCCTTTGCTGGATCAAAAGATCGGTGTCGGCAAACTGCTTTCCCAGTGCCTTGGCAAGTAGCACGCCCAGCGTGCTCTTCCCCGCCCCGGACATGCCGATCAGTACCACGTTTTCTCGCTTCATCCGCTTTCTCTCGCTTTCCTCAAAATAATATACTATATCATATATTCTATCACGATTCCCCTCACAAGTCAAGGCGTTTTTTGTGGGGGCGTTTTGAAAAAAGCCACCCCCACGCCCCCTTTTTGCCTTCGGCGACCAGAGAAACTTTTTGAAGGACGCATCCCCCGACCAAAAAGGAGCGCCTCTTGGAAGAAGCACTCCTTTTGGTGGGATTTGATTATTTTTTCATCGCGATGGCTTTTTTGGCGTTTTCCGCGATGTTGGCGGGCGTGAGGCCGTACTCCTCGAGGAGTGCGGGCACGCTGCCGGAATGACCGTAGGTATCCTTGACGCCGACGCGCACGACGGGAGCGGGGGCGGTATCGCAGACGACCTCGGCAACAGCGGCACCGAGTCCGCCGATGACGTTATGTTCTTCCGCCGTCACGATCGCACCGGTATCGGCAACGGCCTTGGCGATGACGTCGCGGTCGATGGGCTTGATGGTGTGGATGTTCACCACACGTGCGCTGATTCCCTCGGCAGCAAGCAGCTCGCGAGCCTCCAGAGCAAGAGAAACCATGAGTCCCGTGGCGATGATCGTCACGTCGGTTCCGTCGGCGAGCTGCACGCCCTTGCCAAGCTCAAATCGGTAGTCGGCGTTATCGTTGATGACCGGAACAGCGGCTCTTCCGAAGCGCAGATAGAAGGGACCGTCGGTGGTGAGAGCCGCCTCAAGCGCGGCTTTGGCTTCGACGTTATCGCTGGGGTTGACGATCGTCATGCCGGGGATGGTGCGCATCAGCGCGATATCCTCGTTGCACTGGTGGGTCGCGCCGTCCTCACCGACGGTAATGCCCGCGTGAGTTGCGCCGATCTTGACGTTGAGGTGGGGATATCCGATCGAGTTGCGGACCTGCTCGAATGCTCTTCCTGCGGCGAACATTGCAAAGGATGAGGCGACCACCGTCTTTCCGGTGGTTGCGATGCCGGCGGCGACGCTCATCATGTTGCCTTCGGCAATTCCGCAGTCAAAGAAGCGCTCGGGATATGCCTTTTTGAATTTTACCGTCTTGGTCGCCTCTGCCAGATCGGCATCGAGGACGACAAAATCATATTTTTCCGCCAGCTCGACAAGTCCGTTGCCGTAGCCTTCGCGTGTTGCAATCTTTTCAGCCATGTCTCTCTCCCCCTTACGCCTTCAGCTCGGCAATCGCGGCGGCGTACTGCTCGTCGTTGGGCGCCGTGCCGTGCCAATTTGTCTTGTTTTCCATGAACGAAACGCCCTTGCCTTTGACGGTCTTCGCAATGATGGCAGTGGGCTTGCCCTTGACGGTCTTTGCCTCGTTGAAGGCAGTCTCGATCTGATCAAAGTCATGTCCGTCGATCGAAATGACGTGGAATCCAAACGCCTTCAGCTTTTCGTCATGAGGCGTGGGATTCATGACCTCGGCAACGGGACCGTCGATCTGCAGACCGTTCCAGTCGATGACGACACAGAAGTTATCCAGCTTGTAATGAGCGGCAAACATGCACGCCTCCCAGACCTGTCCCTCTTCGCTCTCGCCGTCGCCGACTGCCGTGTAAACGCGGTAGTCCTTGCCGTCGATCTTTGCGGCGAGTGCCATGCCTGCCGCCGAGCTGATGCCGAGACCGAGCGAGCCTGCGGACATATCCACACCGGGGGTGAGCGTCATGTCGGGATGTCCCTGCAGACGCGAGCCGAGCTTTCTCAGCGTCGTCAGTTCCTCCACGGGGAAAAATCCGCGATTGGCAAGGGTGGCATACAGCGCGGGAGCGCAATGTCCCTTGGAAAGCACGAATCGATCGCGATCCGCCATTTGAGGTGCGGCGGGATCGATGTTCATTTCCTCAAAATAAAGATAGGTTAATACGTCGGTAATCGAAAGCGATCCGCCGGGGTGTCCCGATTTTGCGGCGTGTGTTGCCTCGATGATTCCCATGCGGATCTTGCGCGCAAGCTCGCGCAGGGCATCCTTTCTTGCCTGTTCCATGTCATTCCTCCCGAAAAAGACGATTTTTTCTGTTCCTCTACATTATACCGCATTTTTGCTTCTTTGTCAAGGGATTTCGCGCCTGAAAAATCTTCGATCTTTCCTCCGCTTGAGATCAAAAAAGTTCTGTTCACCCAAAAATCAAAAAATATTTACAATACAATGCGAAAAATCTATTGACTTTCTGCCTGTTTTCATGTATAATGAAATACGTATATCAATTTGTTTGACTTTTTTGGAGGATCTGTTTATGAAAAAGCTGTTAGTGCTCACGCTTGCCCTGCTTATGATCTTTGCTCTCTGTGCTTGCGCGAAAGAGGACGAGGTGAAGGCGGAAATGGAGGGTTTGAAGGACTATCTCCAGCAGGAAGAGATCGTTGACTCGATCACCACCGAATCGGGCGACACCTTCTATTTCGATCTGGTCGACAGTGAGACCGTTGCCATTACAAAATTTGAAGGTGATGACAAGGCACATGCAATTGTGATTCCCGACAGTTTGGAGGGCAAAACCGTTGTGAAAATCGCGGATGAGGCGTTCTATTATTGCTCCAAGATCAGTGCCGTCACAATTCCCGCAAGCGTCACCGAGATCGGTAAAAAAGCATTTGCAGGTTGCGAAATGCTCACCGAAATCGTCATCCCCAACACCGTGACCAAGATTGGTGAGGCTGCCTTCTACGGCTGCAAGTCTCTCGCCGCTCTGACGATCGGCACGGGCATTTCGGATATCCCGGCATACTGTTTCCAAGAATGCACCGCTTTGACCTCCGTCACGATTCCCGCCAACGTCAAGACCATCGCGCAGCGCGCGTTCTCCGAATGCTACTCTCTCAAGAGCGTGACCGTGGAAGCGGGCTGTGAGATCATCGGCGCGCAAGCGTTCCAGAATTGCACCGTGCTCGAAACCCTCTCGCTCCCCGAATCGGTCGTTTCGATCGGTCAATATGCCATCGCAAATTCTGACGCCCTCTATATCGAAGGCATCACGCTTCCCGAAAACACCGAATGCGAAGCGTACAAATATATTTACGAGGTCTTGAAGCCGAAACACAAGCCCGTAGCATAAAACCCTGCGGCAAAAAACCGAAAAGATCGACAGCTCCGTGCAAGACCCTGCACGGAGCTGTGTTTTTTCTCTCTTCGATGCATATCCTTTCAAGAAACGAGGTGACACCCGTGAAGCGTTATCAAAATCACGAGGCAGTAAGATTTTCCACCCTGAAGGAGCTGTATCACGCAAGCGCCGAGCGCTTTGGTGACAAACCGCTCTTTTTCCAAAAACAAAATCAAACCTATCAAGCCAAGAGCTTTCGGCAATACGCCGCCGACGTGGACGCGCTCGGCACCGCGCTTTGCGCCAAGGGGCTTGCCGGCAAACACTTCCTTCTCGTCGGTGAGAACCGTTGGGAATGGGCGATCGCATACATGGCGATCGCTTGCGGTGTGGGTACCGTCATTCCCGTCAATCCCAAGCTCTCTCCCGCCGCGCTGGCAAAACTGGCAAAAACCGCAAACGCCGACGTCATCGTCCACAACCTGCCGTCGGACGTGATTTCCACGCTTGAAGGCGAAACGCTTTGCATTTCCTTCGACGAGCTGGCGCACCTGATCCGCAACGGAAACGCGCGTTTGGCGGCCGGAGACCGCACCTTTTTGGAGACCGAGCCCGATGCCGATGCGGTGTGTACGGTGGTCTTTTCCTCCGTCGGTACCGATGCGCGCGGCGTGATGCTTTCTCAACGCAATCTCTGCTTCAACCTCTTTGAAACGAGCCGCATGGTGCGGATCGATGAAAAGGATCGATTGCTCGCCGTCCTGCCCATGCACTACGCGGTGCAGACCGTCTGCGGCTTTCTTTGGCCGCTCTCGCGCGGATGCTCGGTGGTCTTTGGCGAAGGGCTTCGTCAACTCTCACGCAACTTGCGCGAAGCACGTCCCACGGTTTTGCTCGGCATCCCTTTGCTGTTGGAAACGATGTACGCGAAAATCCGGGCAAGCATCCGCCGCGAGAACGTGGAAAAGCAGATCCAAAAACGCATCGATTTTTCAAACGCCATCCCCAATCCCGATGCGGGAAGAGAGGCAAAAAAGCACCTGTTTTCCCCGCTTCTCAAAAGCTTTGGCGGCAATCTGAGGCTGTTGATCTCGATCGGCGCACTCACCGATCCCGACGTTCTCAAGGGTTGGCGCGACCTCGGGGTTTCGGCGATCCAAGCCTATGAAGTGACCGAGTGTGCCGCGCTCGCAGCCATCAACCGCGACGGCTTTTTCAAGGATCTCTCGGTGGGAATGGCTTTCCCCGACTCCATCATTGACATTTTTGACATGAAGGAAGACGGTACGGGAGAAATCCGATTCCGCGGCGAAAACCTGATGAAAGGATATTATAACCGCCCCGATCTGACCGAAAAGGTCTTGCGCGGCGGATGGCTTTATACGGGAGACGTCGGCTATCTCGACGAGGAGGGCTTCCTCTTCGTCATCGGAAAAAAGGAAAACGCCATCGTTCACAAGAGCGGCGAGGAGATCTATCCCGAAGAACAAGAATGGCTCTTGAACCGCTCCCCACTTGTCAAGGAGTCGATCGTCATCGGCCGCGCAAACGCCACGAAAGACCAAGTCGAGCTTGTCGCCGTCCTCCATCTCGACCGCGAGGAGTGTGAGCGACGTCTGGGTAACAATCCTTCGGCGAAATTGCTCGATCTGGAGCTTCGCCGTTTGATCTCCTCGATCAACGGCAGCCTCCCCGCACACAAGCGCATTGACTCCTTTGTGATCTGTGACGAGCCGTTCCCGAAAACCGTCTCGCATCGCATCAAGCGCGACAAGATCACAGCAACGTTCGCTCAATGTTGATTACCGTCCAGATATTGTGGAGGACGCGTTTTGTGGGGGTGCTTTTTGAAAAAAGCCACCCCCACACCCCTTTTTTGCCTTCGGCGTTTTTTTGTGGGGAAGCTTTTTGAGAAAAGCTCCCCCACACCCCCGCAAAAACTTTTATCGCATGGGTATCAACGTAATTGTTTATCTGTGCGCGTCACCCTTTCAATCGCTCTCGCGGCCATTTTGGGACCACCACCCAAAATGGCTTTTATTTTTGTTTTGCCACGGAAGGGTGGTCAAAATTGGGATTTGTCGGTGTCTCATTTCAACGAACAAATGAACGAAACAACGTAGGGGCGAGAGCAATTGCTCATTCAAAGCGTACAGATCAAGGCTTTCCTTTTTCCCCTTACTCAAAAAGTTTTGCGGGGGTGTGGGGGTGGCTTTTTCAAAAGCGCCCCCACAAAAAACAAAAGCCATTTTGGGTTAGTGGTCCCAAAATGGCCGCGAGAGCGAATGCTCATTCGGAGCGTACAGATCAAGGCTTTCCTTTTTCCCCTTACCCGAAAAGTTTTGCGGGGGTGTGGGGGTGGCTTTTTCAAAAGCACCCCCACAAAAACGCATCCCCGAACAAAGCCGCGTCCCCCGCAAAAAACGCGAGCGGATTGGTTATTTCTCGATGATCTCGATCTTATCGATGACGACGGGTGTCTTGGGGACGTCATCGTACCAGCCCATGCGGCCGGTCTTGACGCCTGCGATGGCGTCGAGGACGTCAAAGCCGTCGGTCAGCTTGCCAAATCCGGCATACTGTGCGTCGAGATAGGGCGCGTCCTGATGCATGATGAAGAACTGCGAGGACGCCGAGTTGGGATCCTGCGTGCGCGCCATCGAGAGGACGCCGCGCGTGTGGCGAAGGTCGTTCTGCATGAAGCCGTTTGCGATAAATTCACCCTTGATCGCATCGGCGTGTTGCTGTTCAAACGCCTCGTTAAAGCCGCCGCCCTGGATCATAAAGCCCTTGATGATGCGGTGGAAGATCATGCCGCAAAAGAAGTCCTTCTCGATCAGAGAAAGAAAGTTCGCCACCGTGTTGGGTGCCTTGTCGGGATAAAGCTCGGCGGTCATTTCTCCGTAATCGCGAACGGTGATTTTGATGATGGGATTTTTCATGTTGTATATTTCCTTTCATTTTGTAATTTCTTTTTGTTTACTTGGGAAAGCGTCAAAGCATTATTCCCGATCGATGGTCAGCACGACGAAGAAAGATTCGTCGATCTCGCGGACGTTACTTTCGATCTGTCGGCGGATCTCATCGTCCGAGAGCTTGATCTCGAAGGGAACGGCGACGTCGAAGATGAGATTCGAGTGAGTTTCACCGGGAACGAAGCGAAAATCGTGGATCCGCAGCTCGGGCGAGATTTTTTGCACTGCCGCCTCGACACGGGGGCGCAGGGCGTTGATTTTTTCGTCGTCGGTGACGATGGGGTCCATGTGGATCGTGGCTTCGACGTTACACTCCCGCCGCAGCCTGCGCTCGATGTTGTCGATCATGTCGTGCGTGCGGAAGATATCCTCCTTCCCGTCGACCTCGACGTGAAGTGCGACGATGACGTGACCGGGACCGTAGTTATGCACCACGAGATCGTGGATGCCGAGCGCACCGGGGGTGTTCTCGACAATTTCCTCGATCTGCTTGACGATCTCGTCGGAGGGTGCTTCTCCCAGGATTGAGTTTTTGGTTTCGTTCAGGATCTTGAAGCCCGCCACGAGGATCAGGATCGCGACCACCACGCCCATATAGGCGTCGAGATTGATCTTGACCGAGGGGAAGAGCAAGAGGATCAGCGTCGAGATCAGCACGGCGGAGGTCGAAAGCGCGTCCGAGAGGCAATCGGTTGCCGTGGCGCGCATGACAGAGGAGTCAATCCGCTTTCCGATCGTCTTGTTGAAGATCCCCAGCCAAAGCTTGACGAGGATCGAACCGCCCAAAACGGCGACGGCAACCCAACTGCGCTCGGGCAGCTCGGGGGAGAAGATCTTGGATACCGACTCCTTGAACAGCTCAACACCGATCAGAAGAACCAAGAAGGAAACGATCATCGACGCGACGTATTCGATGCGCGCGTGTCCGAACGGATGCTCGCGGTCGGCGGGCTTGGAGGAGATGCGGAAGGAAATGAGCGAAATGATCTGCGAGCCGGCGTCCGAAAGATTATTAACGGCGTCAGCTGTGATCGAGACCGATCCAAACAGCACACCGACGGTGCATTTCGCGGCAAACAGAATGACGTTGAGCACGATGCCGACGATGCTGACGAGGCTTCCGTAGGCACTGCGCACGGCGGGACTTGCGGTGTCGGTATGGTTTTTGACGAAGATACGCGATAAAAGCTCTGTCATGAGGACGCAAGAGCTCCTTTCTTTCAAAATGGATGGTGTTGCTATCAACCCCAATATTTGCGGTCCAGGCTTCTCAGCTGGATCGCCTCGGCGATGTGTTGCGCGCGGATCAGCTCGGAGGCGTCGAGGTCTGCAATCGTGCGGGCAACGCGCAGGGTGCGGTCATAGCCGCGCGCGCTCAACCCCATGCGGTCATAGGCGGTGCGAAGCAGCTCGCCCGCGCCGTCCTCCAGCTTGCAAAACGCATGAATGCTTGCCGTGTCCAGCTGGGCGTTGCAAAAGACCTTCTTTTCGCTGTTTTGCATCCGACGGCTCGCAAACTCGCGCGCGGCGGTCACGCGGGCGCGGATGACTTCGCTGGGTTCGGCGGTGGGATCGTGCTCCGAAATCTCCTCGTAGGAGAGCGACGGAAGCTCGATCTGAATGTCCATGCGGTCGAGCATCGGGCCGCTGATGCGCGAGATGTATCGCTTGACGTCATCGGGACGGCAAGTGCAGGGATGGGTTGGATGCCCGAAAAAGCCGCAACGGCAGGGGTTCATCGCCCCCACGAGCATGAAAGAGCACGGGAAGGTCACGCGGCCGTTGGCGCGCGTGATGGTGACGACGCGATCCTCCAAGGGTTGGCGGAGCGCATCGGTGACCTGCTTGGGAAACTCGGGAAGCTCGTCGAGGAACAGCACGCCGTTGTCGGCAAGAGAGACCTCACCGGGCTGGGGATTGGCTCCGCCGCCGACCAGGCTGGCAGTGCTCATGGTGTGGTGCGGCGAGCGGAAAGGACGAACCGAGAGAAGCGACACCCCCTCGGGCAAAACGCCCGCCACCGAGTGTACCTTCGTGGTCTCGATCGCCTCGGCAAAGGTCAGGGGCGGCAGGATCGAGGGAAGCCGCTTGGCAAGCATGGATTTTCCGGTTCCGGGAGGACCGATGAGCAGAATGTTATGCCCACCCGCCGCGGCGATCTCCATGGCTCTTTTCGCCATGCGCTGTCCCCTGACGTCGATGAAATCGGCGGGATAGCGCCCGGTTGCCTCGTGAAAAGCCGCGCGGTCGCAAACGACCGGCTCGAGAAGATTCTCACCGTTGAAGTGCCGAACCAGCGCGCGCATATTCGGCACGGCATAGACCGTGATCCCCTCGACAGCCGCCGCCTCGGCGGCGTTCTCGGCAGGCGCGAAAAATTCGGTGAATCCGTTTTCCTTTGCGGCAACACACATACAAAGGATGCCTCTCACCCCGCGCAATTCTCCCGACAGAGACAGCTCACCGACGATGCATTTTTTCTCCAGAGAAACGTCTCGGCGGATGATCCCCGCGCCGTGAAGAATGGCGGTCAGGATCGCCGCGTCGAAGGCAGATCCCTCCTTTTTGCGATCGGCGGGGGCAAGATTGACGGTGATGCGAGAATACGGGAAAGGATAGCCGCTGTTTTGGCAAGCGGTGATGACGCGCTCCTTTGCCTCCTTGACGGCAAGGTCGGGAAGCCCCACCAGCTCAAAGCCGCTGAGATTGCTTCGTTGGTTGCATTCCACGGTGACGGGAAAGCCGTCAATGCCCAGGATTCCCGCGCTGTACGTTGCGGACAACATATCGTGATCTCCTTTCTTCCGATGATGAAGCTGCTTTTGCGGCATTGATCCGCTCGTGATCCTGCCGGAGGAAGTAGATTGTGAACGGGATTGAGATCAAGCCCGTGATGCAATCCGAGAACGGCTGAGCAATTTGAATCCCCGTCAGATCGAACAGCGGTACCGCGATGAGTAACGTGGGAATCAGAACGGCGCCAGAGCGAAGAATCGACAAGAAGGACGCCACACCCGCGCGGCGAATGCTTTGATAAAGCATATTGACGGGAACCGACAAGGGCAGGAACAAAAGCCCCACCGTGGCAAAGCGCAACGCGGGAACACCGACCTTGACGACCTCGTCGCTCTTTTGGAAAAGCAGAACGATCGGCTCTGCCAAGAGGAAGCCGAAGATCGAAAGCACGGCAACGGCACAAAAGCCGAAGACCATGGTAAAGATCAAGCCCTGCTTGACGCGTTTGTATTCTCTGGCTTGATAATTGAACGATGCCACGGGCTGAAAGCCCTGTCCGATGCCGAGACCAACGCACATGACCAACATCGAGAAGCGGTTGACCACGCTCATCGCCGCGATCGCGGCGTCACCGAAGGGCTTGGTGAGGTTGTTCAACAGACCGCTCGAGATCGAGGTGAGACCTTGGCGGATCAAGGAGGGAAAGCCGACCTTGACGATGCCCCAATAAACGGCAATTTTGCGGCTGACGGCACGGATCGAGATCGTACTCTGCGCCATTTTCAGATAAAGCACCAGGAGAATGACGAAGCTGACGGACTGTGAGACGGCAGTGGAAAGCCCCGCGCCCCAAACACCCAAGCCGAGCTTGCCGACCAGCAGCCAGTCTCCGAAGATGTTCAGCACGCCGCCCGTGGTCAGACCGATCATGGCATAAAACGCCTTTCCCTCGTAGCGGAGATTGTTGTTCAGCACGAGCGAGCAGACCATGAACGGACAGGACGCCAGCACCCAAAAGCCGTAGTCACAAGCATAGGGCAGAATGGTTTTGGTGCTGCCGAGCAGCAGCATAAAGGGTTCAAGGAAGATCAATCCCAGCACCGTGAGCAGCGTACCCGCGGCGCCTCCGACGAAAAAAGCGGAAGAGACGTAAGTCGTCGCTTCGTCGGTATCCTTGTCTGCAAGCGCCTTGGAAACAAAGCCTCCCGAGCCGTGACCGAGCATGAAGGCAATGGCTTGGATGATCGATTGCAGGGTAAAAAGAATTCCCGTTGCCGCTTGGGGGCTCTCTCCGAGCGCGCCGACGAAATAGGTGTCCGCGAGGTTATAGATTCCCGTGATCAGCATCGACACCGTGGTGGGAAGTCCCAGCGTCAGAATCAGCTTGGACACGGGGGTTTTTGTCATTTTGTCGTAGTAACGGTCCGCGGCGGTCAAGATTTTTTCACTTCCTTTTTCCGTTTTTGCTTATGGATGATCGTATTTCCCGTCAAGGCACGCCAGCTTGAACGCGGTGACCTCGCGGGTGTAGTGTTCGGTATCATAAAAATAGGCAAGACCGTGTCCCGCGTCGGGAACGGTAAGCATTCTTTTTTCGGACGCGATGGCATCCCAAATTTCGCCCGCCATCGAGAAGGGGACGAAATCATCCGCCTCGCCGTGCATCAGCATGATCGGCACCTTTGCGTGCTTCACCGACTCCACCGCGCTCTCGCCGTCAAGCGAAAAGCGGCCGAACAGACGCGCGCCGAGGCGCACGAAGGGATAGCCGAGCCGATCGGGGATCTTCATGTCGCGGCAGACCTTGCGGATGATCGCCTCGGGAGAGGAATAGCCGCAATCGGCGGTGATGCCGCAGACGTTTTCGGGGAGCGGGAGTGCCGACGCCATCAGAACCGTGGCGGCTCCCATCGAAATGCCACCCAGGAGGATGCGGACGTCGGGACCGAAACGCCCGATGGCGTAATTTACCCAATCGAGGCAGTCGAATTTCTCCTTGACGCCGAATGTGATGGTGTTTCCGTCGCTCCTTCCGTGCGCACGCTGGTCGACCACGAGCAGATTGTAGCCCGCGTCACGCGCAAGCCTCGCCCCTCCGCAGGCATCGCGGAAGGTGTTGCTCCGCCAGCCGTGAAAGAGGATCTCCAGGCGATTGGGATCGTCGGAAAAGCGATAATAGCGTCCAAACAAGGTGAGTCCGTCGTGCGATCGGATCGTGATCTCCTCACACGGGAGCGACTCGAGATCCTCCGCAAGAAGCTTCATCGAAGGCGAAGCGATCTCATCATGCACCTGCGCCAGCGAGGCGGCGGTGTCGATCTTTTTGTCCGCGTCGGAGAAATAAAACGCCTTGCGATAGCTCCAACGCATCGCGACAAAGGCAACGGCAACCACAAGCAAAAGCACCGCGCCGATGATCCAAAATATCATGGCAAACCTCTCAACGATAATATACGTAATAGACGATGATGGTGCGTTCCCTTCCCTCGTGCTCGAGGTCGGGCGCGGTGATGACGACACCGTCCTTGGAAAGCAGCTCCCACGCCTGCATCTGTTCAATCTTGCAACGGAAGATCACGTCCGACGAGGCAAACACCAGCATTTCGTCGTCCTTGATGTTGAGCCCCCCGTTTTTGCCGATCACCTCGTCCACGCCGTCCACCTTTTCGGTGACGTAGCGAATGTGGTGGTTGCTCATTTTTCGTGCCATCTCCCAACGGTATTGCTTGCTGTTGGGATTTTTCGATTTTCTGGAAAAGAGTTTTTTGAACATAGGAAATCCTTTCTGTTTGCTTTGCGCAGGCTTACAGTCCCAGCAAAAACCTTCTTGCCTCGGCGTATTCCTCGCGCAGACGCGCGGCGGAGGGAGAGGCGGGATCAAAATTGGGCATCCGCAGGGCGCGGAGCATGATATTCTTCGGCGTTTCCTCGGGATCGATCAGCTCAAGTGCCGAAACCGAATAGCCCTGTGACTCAAGCAGCTTGAGACGCAGCGCGTCGGTCGCGGCATCGCAAAGCTTTTGACGCAGCATCGAATGCTCGGCAATGAAGCCGAGCGCCTGACAGTTGAGCGTATGATTCAGCTCGTGATGACAGCAGGGGGTGGAAAGAATGACTTCGGCACGCCAATCGACCGCTTTCGCAAGCACGAGATCGGTGGCGGTGTCGCAGGCGTGCAAAGAGATGACGAGATGCACGGGGCCCTCGGCTTGATATTTGGAAATATCGCCGCAGAGGAATTCCAATCCGTCAAAGTGCAGCTTTTTCGCGACGCTGTTGCAATACCCGATGACGTCGGGCTTCAGATCGACACCCGTCATCGAAACCTCGCGGCGGAGCACGTTGGCAAAATAATGATACGCCGCGAAGGAAAGATAGCTTTTTCCGCAGCAAAGATCGCAGATGCGAAGTCTCCCCTCGCTCGGCAGATGCGACAGGCAGTCGCGGATCATCTCAAGAAAGCGGTTGATCTGACGAAATTTCGATTGTTTTTTATCATAGACGCGTCCGTTTTCATCACTCACGCCCAACAGGCGCAGAAACGGCTCGGAGCCTCCGAGGATATATTGCTTTTGGCGGTTGTTGTCCGACACGGGCGCACTCGGCGCGTCCTCGGTTTGCATGGCGCGAAAGAGATTTTCCCCGCCGAGCAGGGTGTGGTTGCCCGACTTGGAGCGGCGAAGCTCACAGCTGCCCACCGTGGTGATCAGGTTGATCTGACCGTAGCTCGCCGTCAGCGCGGTCAGGCGCGCCACGTCTGTGACCTCGACGTTTTCATGGATCGCCTTGTTGTCGCAAAGCAGCGACTCGGCTTGCGCCATGATCCTGCCGCCGATGCGGCGCAGAGTGATGACGGTGCGCTGTACCGCCGCGTCATCCGGCTTCGAAAACACCGCCTTTTTCAGGCACTCCCGCACCGATGCCAGAGAGATCAGCTCCGCCATGCGCGCGGTGGGCGTGTGTTGCGCGTCCTTCATTTCGGGTCCTCCGCAGGCGGGTCTTCCTCCGCCTCTTTTTTCTTTTTCTTTTTCTTGAATTTGGAAAAATCGATCTTGGCTTCCTGACGGTTCCAAATCCGCTTGAGATTCTCTCGGTGCATAAAGATCACAAAGCACATGGCGAGAAACGCCATGAGCATATTGGGACCGTTGAGATGCTCGGTGCCGGTCATGGCTGCCGCCCAGCGGAACGCCATGGGATAGATCAGCGCCGCCATGACAGAGGCAAGCGAGACGAATCGCGTGCCGATCAGCACGATGAGGAACGTGCCGAGAATGAACAGAAAGGCAAGCGGATGGATGACGAGCGCGACGATGCCGAAGCAAGCGACGCCCTTTCCTCCGCGGAAGCGATAGTAGATCGGGAACATGTGTCCAAAGCCCACGAAAAAGCCCGCGATCGCCTGCCCCATAAAGCCGAACAGAAACCTGCCCAGAAGGGTTGCGATCACAGCCTTTCCGAAGTCAAGCAGCAGCGTGACAACGGCGGCCTTGACTCCAAAGGTGCGGAGCATGTTGGTGGTTCCCGCGTTTCCGCTTCCGTGAGTGCGGATATCATCGCGATAGAACATGGTCGAGATGAGAATGGCGGGGTTGATGCTGCCGATCAGGTAGGGAATGACGATTGAGAGAAGTCCCGCGGCGAGCGTAAGGATCGCCGCCGTGGTTTCGCCGATCGAAAAGCGTTGAATCAGCCATTGAACAAGATTCCAATAGACGGGAATCTTCGGCGTTTCCGTCATAGCAAACAAAGAAAACATCCTTTCCTCCGATCAAAAGAGCTCGAGCAGTTCCTTGGAACTGTTCGTGAAATCGTAAAAGCTTCCGTCGGGGCGCACACAGGCGAGATCCTCGATACGGCAGCCGTATTTTCCTTCCAGATAAATTCCCGGTTCAAAGGTGACCACGTGTCCTCTTTGGAGCGTGGCATCCTTGGGGGAAGCGGGAGAAAGACGCGGTCCCTCGTGGCACAACAGCCCCACGCCGTGACCGAGCGAGTGTCCGAAGCACCCCTTGTATCCCGCGCCGTCGATGATCGACCGTGCGATCGCATCGAGTCCGTGCAGGCTCGCCCCCTCGCAAGCCGCATCAAGCGCGGCTTGTTGCGCCGTGAGAACGGTGTTGTAAAGCTTTTTCATCTCGGCGTCGGCACGCCCGAGCACAACGGTACGCGTCATATCCGAGCAGTATCCGTCGACCGTCGCGCCGAAATCCAGTGTCAAAAAGCCCTTCTCGAGCTTTTGGCGGCGCGGTACGCCGTGCGGACGCGAGGAATTGCTTCCCGAGATCGCGATCGTCTCAAACGCCAAGCCGTCGGCACCGTTGCGGCGCATGAAAAACTCCAGCTCCAACGCAACCTCCAACTCGGTCATCTCGGGATGCAGATGCTCCACAATGTGAGAAAACGCGAGATCGGTGATGCTCTGCGCGCGCGCGATGGTATCCAGCTCGCGCTCGTCCTTGTAAGCTCTCTGTGCCGAGAGAAGCTCGGAAGCGCCGGGCTTGACCGTATAGTCGCAAAGCACCTCGGTATCGCGCAAAAAATCGGCGTGGGAAAGCGCCTTCTCCTCGACGGCGACCACTTTGCATCCGTGATCGGACAAGAGTCCCGCGACGGTGAGAAGCATCCCGCCGTTCCCTGCGGTGAGGACGGTCATTTCACGCGTGGTTTGCACGCGCGCCGCTTCGACGTAGCGAAAATCGGTGATGAGATAAGACTCTCCTCGCGTGACCAGAACCAGCCCGTCATCAAATGGAAAGTCCGACAGATAACGCTGGTTGAGCTTGTCGGAAACGATGGCGGCGTCAAAGCCCTTGGCGACGAGAGATTCCTTGAAATTCGATAGATGTGACATAAAACCTCCGTTGCACGTCGCAGTGCATATTATATCCATTATATTATACCATATCTTTCCGCAAAAGTACAGAGAATGAGAAAAAATTTTTCAGTGCTTCTTTAATTTGACAAAATTATCCGCGGCGGTGCGATATAATGATAGCAACGACAGACTTTTGAGGAGGATTGACGCGATGCAGCAAGCGGTGTATATCGATCTTTACGTATTGGTGAATTTCAGCATGGATCTGCTCTGCCTGATGATCACGGCATCGCTTTTGCACCGCAAAGTGAGTCGCCTGCGTGCGATCCTCGGCGCGATCCTCGGCGGCGTTTACGCCGCGGCGGCACTGCTGCTCGGATGGAACGGACTTTGGGGTTTGACGGCAGATGTTTTGGCGGCGTGTCTGATGTGCGCCGTCACCTTTGCCTCACGGCGACAATCGCCTTGGAAGATCCTGCAATGCGCGGCGGTGCAGACGTTGGTCTCGATGTTGCTCGGCGGCGTGATGACCGCGCTCTACGCGGCACTCAACCGCCTCAAGCTTCCCTTCGCGGCTCTGCAAGGAGACGGCATCTCGGTCTGGCTCTTTGCCCTGCTGAGCGCCGTGGCGGGCGTGGCAACGCTGCGCGGAGGCTCTTTCCTCGGACTTTCGCGCAAAACCAAGCACGTAACCCTTCACGCGGTGCTGTTTGGGCGCGAGATCACCCTCTCCGCCATGGTCGATTCGGGCAACCTTTTGCGCGATCCCGTGAGCGGAAAAAGCGTGATCGTGGCAGACACCGCACGTCTGTCCGCAGTCCTGCCCCCCGCCCTCCTCTCCGCCTGCCGAAGCGGCGACTGTACCTCGTGGCTCTCGCATCCCGAGCAGGCAAAAAGGACGCGCCCCATCCCCGCGCATACCGCCGCGGGCGAGCGGTTGCTGCTCGCCATCGTTCCCGATCGGCTGCGCGTCACGGTCGGAAAGGATACGTACGACGCCGACTATCTCATCGCCCCCGCGCCGCTCGGTGACGCGGCGCAAGGCTTTGACGCCGTGATCTCCTTACACTGATTCCAATATTGATTTTTTATTTTCGGAGGTGGTTTCTATGAAGATTTTCATTCGCTTGCGGCTTTGGCTTGCCGCAAAAATGTCCAAAAAAGGGCTGTTCTACATCAACGGACCAGAAGTCCTCCCCGCTCCGCTCTCTCAGGAGCGCGAGGCGGAATACATATCCCGAATCGAAAACGAGGACGCCCGCGCCGTTCTGGTCGAACACAATCTGCGCCTGGTGGTCTACATCGCCAAACGCTTTGAAAATACGGGAACAGGCATCGAAGACCTGATCTCGATCGGCACGGTCGGACTCATCAAGGCAATCAATACCTTTCGCAGTGACAAAAGCATCAAGCTCGCAACCTACGCCTCGCGCTGTATCGAAAACGAGATTCTTATGCACATCCGCAAAAACGGCGGTCAAAGATGCGAAATCTCGATCGACGAGCCGCTCAACGTCGATTGGGACGGCAACGAACTTCTGCTCTCCGACGTGCTCGGCAACGAGGAGGATAGCGTTACCTATGAAATCGAACAGCGCGAAGAACGTGACACCGTCCGCCGCGCCGTCGCCATGCTCGAACCGCGTGAGCGCGAACTCATCGAGCTTCGCTACGGTCTGCGCGGCGGCAATGAGCTTACCCAAAAAGAAGTCGCCGATCTCCTCGGTATCTCACAGTCCTATATCTCACGCCTCGAAAAACGGATCCTCTCTCGCCTCCGTGAAGAAATCGCAGGGAGAATATAGAAAAAAGGACGCGGTTTGGCGTACCTGCGATAAAGCAGGTGCGCCAAGTTTTTTATATCAACCACAGTTTTATTTATTAAGTATTGACTTTTGAATGATGTTGTGCTATAATAAAAGTACAAAATTGATACTTAAAGGAGGTGGACAAAATGACAAACTTAACACTGATAAAATCAATTGCCGTTTTGTCCGCAAACTAACTTATATTGTTACGTCTTGACTTAATGCTCTTGATTTTATCGAGAGCATTTTATTTTTTAAGAAAGAGGTAGCAAAATGAAAGAAATCGTTACAATTCAAATCAGCAAATTCTTAACAAACGAATATGTGGAACAAATTGCTCAAAATCAATGGAAAGCATTAACCCCACAGTTTACAAACCGATCGAGACAGTATATCTTCGACGAGCTTGTCGATAGCAACGATTGCTTTGGGGTAATTGCCACCACTGCAAAAAATCAAGTCATCGGCAGAATTCATTGCGTGAAAAATGAAAACAATCCTCATCTTTGGTATTATGGTGACTTGTTTGTGATTCCGGAATACAGAAGAAGAGGAATAGCAAAACAAATGATTCACGCGGCGACAAATCACTTATCTGAAATGGGAGCAACAACACTTCGGTGTTATGTCAAGCCCGACAACATTCCAAGCCGCAACCTTCAAATGTCATTATGTTTTTTAGAAAAGCCATTTGAATCGTTTAATGATTTCACAAATGACGGTGAAATCATGTATGAATTAGACATTCCAAACTCTTTAACTATTATCCCGGCAACAAAAAACGAGGCATATTTTGTGAGAATTCTGTTTGCTCAAAACAAAGATATTTTGAATTCCGGAAATATATCTCTAAGCGAATGGAGGGAAATTCTTTCTGTCGAAGATCCGGATGAAAAGCATTTTTTAGTTTGCAAGGGTGCGATGCCTATCGCTTACATGAAAATTAATGGATTGCTGAATACGGATATAGCCTGGGTATCTATGTTATTTGTTGCAAAAGATTTCCAACGCCAAGGAATTGGATCTTTTGCGCTGAATTATGCGGAGCAATATGTTAAGGGGCTCGGATTTAATACGATTAATATCCAAACCGATAAAGAAAATATTGCAGCCATAAATTGTTATTCCAATTCCGGATATCGCATTTATGAGCAAAATTCAAAAATCAAGTTTAGTAAACTGCTATAAGTGCTTTTATTCCCCCATACGCGGGGCTTCGCTTTTGTGTCCACAAAAGCAGTGCTTGTCAGGAAAATTGACGGACTTTTGGAATGCACGAACCAAAGGCTCCCTTGTGTAAAGGGAGCTGTCACCGAAGGTGACTGAGGGATTGTTTTAGAATAAATTTTGCTTTCTTACAATCCCTCCGTCTCGCTTACGCGAGCCACCTCCCTTTACACAAGGGAGGCTCATTTCCTCCCGACAGTAAAACTATAAGGTGTAACACACTATACCTTGAAGATCAAGACGTATGAAAAAGGACGCGATTGTGGGGGCTTCTTTTTTGCGGGGGAACTTTTTAAAAAAAGCTTCCCCCGCCCCCCCTCAAAAACTTTTCGGGTAAGAGGGAAAAGGAAAGCCTTTATCTCTGCGCTCGACCAATCAATCGCTCCCGCGGCCGGCGGCGACCTGCGATAGCAGGCACGCCGAACGATGTTTGCCTTCGGCAAGAGATGTTGGCTTCGCCA
>JAFWYJ010000038.1 GCA_017517745.1 Clostridia bacterium
CCAAGCCTTCAAATTTTGATTTGTCGGGGAGATTGCCCTCTCCGTCAGGCTTACGCCTGCCACCTCTCCCAGAGGGAGAGGCTATCATTGGGCTCCCACGTTGGGGGAGCTGTCACCGTAAGGTGACTGAGAGGGGGAGACACCGATAAATCCCAATTTTGCGCACCCATCCGTGGCAAAACAAATATAAAAGCCATTTTGGGTAGAGGTCCCAAAATGGCAGCGGGAGCTATTGAATGGTCGAGCGCAGGGGTGAAAACATACCTTTATACCCATGCAATAAAAGTTTTTGCGGGGGTGTGGGGGCGGCTTTTTTCAAAAAGCGCCCCCACAAAAAACGCCGAAGGCAAAAGGGGGTGGCTTTTTTCAAAAAGCACCCCCACAAAAAACCGCATCCCCACAAAATGCGTCCTTCAAAATACGCCTTTCAGCGCTTGCATTTGTTCTTGGGTTGGTTCTTTGAAGGGGGGCGGCTGCAGGCCGAGAGCGGTGTATTTGTGTTCGCCCATGGCGTGATAGGGGAGAAGATCGACGCGCGCGGGCTTGCCGTTGGCGTCGAGAAAACGCTTGATTTTTTGCATTTCGATCGCGCTGTCGTTGACTCCGGGGATCACGGGGATGCGGACCCAAAGAGGGGTACCTTTTTTCAGTAACAGTGCGAGATTGGCGAGGATTCGCGCGTTATCCACGCCTGTGCAACGCTTGTGTGTTTGCGCGTCGAGGCACTTGAGGTCAAAGAGAAAGAGATCGACGTCGGGGAGAATGCGCGCGAAGAAGTCGAAGGGAAGATCTCCTGCGGTATCCACGGCGGTGTGGATGCCGTTTTTCTTGCAGATCGCCAGAATTTGGGAAAGAAAGTCGATCTGCAGCATGCATTCGCCACCCGAAAAGGTGACGCCGCCCCCGGAGGTTTCGTAAAAGAGACGGTCTTTTTCAATTTCCGTCCAAATTTCCTCAAGGGTATATTCGCGTCCGCAGGGCGTGAGAATGCCTTTGACGTTCATCACTTGCGCCGCGGGCGAGATCCCCTCCGGGTTGTGACACCACGCGCAGCGCAGATTGCAACCTTTGAAAAAGACGGTGGTACGGATGCCGGGACCGTCCACGAAGGAGTTGCGCTGAACATCAAAAATCATGGCTTTGAGATCAGTCATAAAAATTCCTCGAGATCACCTCGTCCTGCCATTCCTTGGACAGGGCGGTAAATTTTGCCGAAAAGCCCGTCACGCGGACGATCAGATCGGGATATTTTTCGGGATGCTTTTGCGCGTCGAGAAGCTGCTCGCGCGAGGTGCAGTTGAGCTGAAGCGATTGCACCGAGGTCTTTGCGACGGCACGAAGAAAGGCTTCGCAGCGGTCGAGCGGAATGGCGGGAGGCAGAATGATATTTACCACCGAATTTGCCGCCATCGTGGAGGGGTCGAGCGAGAGAAAGCTGCGGATGACGTCGTTGACGCAGGGAATGCGCTTGAGGCGCGAGGGAGTCAGGCCTTGCGCGAAATAATCTCCGTTGCGCCTACCGTCGGGGGTTGCGAGCGTGCGCTCGCCCCAGAATCGGATCTCGGTGTAGGTCAGGTGTCCCACGTGGACTTTCCCGCCGTAGCCGCCCGTCAGACCTTGGCAGAGCGCGAAGAGATCCTCGTTGAAGCGGTTTGCCAACGCGCAGGAATCGGCGTTGCCGTCGCCCCAGCCGTGACAGGCGATCGCTTCACGGCGCATCTCTTCGTAGCCCTCCCAATTGGCGCGTACCGCCCCCAAAAGCGCGTCGAGTGTGTAGCGACGGGAATCGAAAACCAGCGTTTTGATCGCCATGAGAGAGTCCACGAGATTGGGAAGTCCGAACAGAAGATAATAATCGTCGCGGTATTTCGAGCCGCCGTTGGCGTAATCGGCGTGCTTTTCGAGGCAATCCCCCAAGGTGGAGGAGAAGATGGCACAGCGATCGACCTTGGGAAGCAGCACGCCGCCCAGACGGGTGACGTCGATCCGCGCGCGGAAGAGCTTTTCGGTGTTGCGCAGTACGCGGCGGTAGAGCTCCTCAAAGTCCTCACAGCCGTCCAGATGCTCAAAGTTGATGCCCACGCGCGCCATGCTCTCGTCGAGGCGGTGCAGGGCAAACTCAAAGGGCTTGAGAAGATTGAGATAGTTCCCGTGATCGTATTTTTCCTGCGCGGTCGTCACGCCCCAGCATCCGGTGACCAGATATTCCCGCGCTTCTTCCGGCGTTCTGCCGGCGCGGAGCAGGGCGGGGATGGTCGCGTCGTCGTTTTGCAGAAGCACCGTGCTGGTGCCTGCCACGATCGAGACGTTGATCTCGTCGAGATATTCTTTTGGGGAGTCGGCGGAGAAGCGGCATTTGATCTTGGGAAAGATGATGCCGTGCTTGCGCGTGGCGCGCAGAAAGAGCAAAGTCAGCTCGTTGCAGAGCGGCTTGCCGTCCTCGTCACAGCCGCCGAGTGTGTAGGTGTTTTCCAGCTCGTGGTCGGCATAGCCCTCCATTTTCATGTTGTGGTCATAGTGACAGTCCCAGATCAGGAGAAATTGGGAGATCAGAGTGTATGCCGCGTCTTCGGTCAGCCGTCCTGCGGCGAGATCGGCACGGTAGAAGCCGATTAGATCCTTGTCGAGGCGTCCGAAGGTGTTGGGGCCGACGCCCTCGAGCGAGCCGAGCGCGGTGCGCAAAAAGGCGAGCGTCGCGAGCGCTTCGTAAAAGGTCTGCGGCGCCTCCCACGGAACGCGACGCGCGGTGTCGGCGATCAAAGCGAGATTGTCACGGCAGAAGGGATCGTCTTCGGTTTGGAGTAATCCCTCCGCCTTTTGCGCGAACTTTTCCGCCATGCGCCGCAATATTTGCATCCCGTGGCAGACCGCCTCCAAAAATTCGATCTCTTCGGGGGCATCGGTGCGCGAAAGCTCGTCGCGCGCGCGGTCATGGATGCCTCGCAAGCCCCCCTCAAGAATCGGACGGCAGTTGAAATTGAAATGCTGACAGTCGTCGTTGTAGTCGCCGCAGATCAGATAGAGCAGCTCTTTGCCCTGCGCGCGGCGCAACTGATAGAGCGCCTCGTATTCTCCCTCGCGGAAGAGATGCGCGTTGCGAGAAAAGACCCAGCCGTTTGCTTGGATAAAGCGATGTCCCTTGGCGGGGCGCGCGCCGTCCGAGCGCGAGGTCAGCACGGCAGTCTCAAAGAAAAAGGGGCAGTGAGGGAAAAGGATCGGTTCAAATTCCTCGCAGATCACGTCGTATTGCAGGCATTTTTGCGCCTGCACCGACGTTCCCTCGCGCACGCGCGCGTCGAGAATGGCAAAGCAACGTGCGGCAAAGGCTTGCGCGCGCTCGGCGTCTCCGTGCAGATAAAAGTCGTATAATTCTTCTCGCAAGGCTTGTGCGTTCATGATCGGACTCCTTTCGGGTGTCTGTTGGGTTCAGTATAGCACGGCGCGCGAAGATTTGCAATGAAGACGACGGAAAATTTGTAAAATACGGAAAATATATTTACAAACAAGGGAACGCGTGGTATAATAAAGCCAAAGGAGGTGACGGCATGGATTTTGCGCATGTTCGGGTGAAAGAGATCTGCAATGTCCTGCGGTACACGCCGAGCACGCGGCATTGGGTGGCGAAAAACCGAAAAAATCACATCGTCGGTATCCAGCTCAGCGGCGAGGCGAGTCACGATCTTGGATATCAGAAATTTGTATTATCAAGAAATTGCATCTATTTTTTCAATCAAAGAGACGACTATGAGGTCGAGGTGCAGGAGATCGGAGAGGCGCTTTCGTTTCACTTTACGACCTACGAGGAGATCGACACCGACAGCTTTTGCATCCCCGTGGGGAGCCGCGAGGAGATCCTCGGCATCTTGCAGCGCGCGGAGCAATACCGCGGTCGAGCGGAGGGAGACTTGATGACGATGTCGTTTTTGTACCGCCTGCTCGCCGAGCTTGCGCGCCTGCGCGAGAAGACCTATTTTCCCAAGGACCGTCGCGTGGAGGCAGCGAAGGACTATATGGACGCGCATTTTTGCGAGAAAGGGTGCCTCTCGGAGGCGATCGCGCAGAGCGGCATCACGGCAAGACGGTTTTCGACGCTCTTCAAGCTGCATTTCGACACCACGCCGAACCGTTATCTCGTTATGCGGCGCATCGAGCTTGCCAAGCAGCTCCTTCGCGTCGAGTCGCTCTCGGTCTCGCAGGTCGCCGCCGATTGCGGATTTTTGGACGTCTATTATTTCAGCAAGCTCTTCAAACGGGAGGTCGGCGTCTCGCCGACAACGTGGCGCCGGAGATGAGGGGAGACGGCTTTGGTGGGGGCTTCTTGAAAGGGCCACACCAAGAACTTTTTGGGCAAAGGAAAAAAGAGAACGCATTACCCGAAGGCAATGCGTTCTCTTTTTTGTTTGAAATTTTATATTGTAGCGATCAGGAAGAAAATCATTCAAATATGATTTCGTAAGCTTCAATATAAGGGCTCGGCGAATCAGAGAAGACTTTTACTTCTCCGATGACGGTGATTTTTTGAAAATCCGCATCCAGCAAAATGCAATCGTCCGCATTGTCGCACATTCTATAAAAGACTTCAATGCTGTTTTGTGAATTGCCCGATTGATAGGTTTTAAAAGACTTTCTTGACAAACTATTGGAATAAAGAACCAATTGCTCTGTTATTTTTACGTATTTGCCTTTGTATGTGCCGGGGTTCGCCAATAACAGCTTCAGTGAAACCTCGGTCGGATTGATGTAGTTATTTGCTGCATCAAGACTCCAATCTTCCGGCTCACTGCCCCAGCCCCAAGCGGATTTTTCGCTGTCTGTAACAGGATAATTCACGCCTGATGCGCTGTATCTCGAATAGAAGTTCGTATTCATTTCGGGGTTGATACGAATCAAGAAATAAGCAGTGTTGGTCACGGTTCCGCCGAATCCGTTTTGGGCGGTATACTCAATTTTTATATAGTATCTGAAATACTTGTCCGAATCAAGAACCTCCTCACTCAAGACATTCATGGTGGAGGGATTTTTCAGCATGTCTCTGAGCGCGGTTCGAGCGCAGGAAAAGGAAATTGCATCGGCTTTCTTTTTCAAAAAGTCATACTTATATTCGTCGGAATTTTTATCCGGGGCACCGCACGCTGAGCAATATCCGGCAGTGAAGGGATGCGCTGCTACGTCTCCTTCGGTTGCCGCACAGACAGAGCAGGTTTTGGGGGCGGTACAGGTGGCGGGAACCCAAGAATGGGCTGCTGCATCTCCTTCGGTTGCTGCACAGACAGTGCAGGTTTTGGGGGCGGTACAGGTGGCGTCTTTCCAAACATGCTGGCAGGACGTCGTGGGCGGTTGGGTCTCGGGGGTGGAGGTGGGTGTTTGATCGCAGCCCGTAAAGAGAAGCAAGAGAGCCAGGATCAAAATTGCGATGGGATGTTTTCTCATTTTTTAAAATTCCTTTCAAAAAATTAGATAAAAATTTTGAAATTCTTATCTTTAACACAATTATACACCAATAATATGTTAAAGTCAAGATAAATTCTGAACTTTATCGAATTTTGGAGGAAAATTGTGAAAATTTACGATTACAATGGAAAAAAGAATATTTGCGGCGACAGAGTGCATGAAGCGCGGTGCAGGCATCGTTTGACACAAAGTGATCTTGCGGCACAGTTGCAGGTTGCGGGGATCATCATCGAGCGTGACAGCGTCTCGCGCATTGAGATTGGAACGCGATTTGTTGCCGACTACGAGCTGCGAGAGTTGGCGAGAATTTTGAAGGTTTCGGTAAATTGGCTTTTGGGACTGGAATAATAGAACAGGCAATCTCAATCCGATTGGAATGAGATTGCCTGTGTTGTTTTGTTGTTCAATGGGCTTGCAGATCTCGCCAGCCCGCCCTTTGAAAGTCGCCCTGCGCGGGCATGAGCTTGCGCAGAAGGGCGGCGGTGCATGTTTGCATCGCACTGCGCTTGTATCGGTCGACGCGCGGCTCAAAGCCGCCGATGGCGGCAAGCATGAGATAGGCGTATCCGCCCTGCGCCAGCGAGTTCCACGTGGTGTGGATATAGCCCATGATTTGGAGGTCCTTGACGGTCGAAATCACGGCGTTCATTTGCGGAATTCCTCTGTCCCAAGAGCAAAGCAGGCAATCAAAGCCAGCCTCCTTGACGACGGGGACGCTTTCGACGGGTGCTTGCTCGATCTCATATTGCCAATCGGCGACGATCACGTCGCGGTCAAGGTGCGAGAGCATCAGTCGCTCGATCTCGGCAGAGGGCGCGTGGCAGGCGTAATTGCGGGGTTTGTTGTAGTGCTCGTGGCGATAGAGGAACATATCCCCCCAAGCGATGGTACGCCGTCCCTCTTGGCGGACCTCGCGGTTGATATCGTTGATGATCTCACAGATCTCGACGGCGCTTTCCGCGGTGAGGGGGAAATTATACGCTTCGTCGCAGCCGATGTGGAAATAGTCTCCTTCTCCGCAAAGCTCGGTCAGCTCGCGTCGGATGCTGCGCAAGAGTGCACGGACCTTCGGCTTTTTGATGTCCCAGCACCAGCCGTCCTCGCTGAAATAGCTCTGGAGCGCGGGATTCTGATCGAGAACCACGTGCTTTCCGCCGTTGACGCTGTCGCCCGTGGCGTGTCCCCAATGGTTGAACATGGGAATCACCTCAAGCCCCAGATCGTGTGCCTCCTCGATGATCGGACGGATTTCTTCCTTGTTATATGCCTGCTGCCAGGCAAGCTCTCTCATGCAATCGTAGTGAAGCGAGCCCCAGAATTCGAGGATGACGTGCGTATATTTCAACGCGGCACAAGCGCGCAAGAAGCGGCGAAGCTCCCACAGCGGTGTTTTGGCGAAGATGCAGTAATGCGCCATGCGGACGGGGATCACGGCGCGCTCGCGGATCACGGCGCATTCAACGCTCGCCCGAAGCGCTCCGTCGATCTCGGTCGGGTGGATGCGGTCGAGAAGGGTCATCATGCCGTGGATCAGCGATTGTCGGCTGTCGGCAGAGATGCAAATACCCTCGCGCTCGATATTGATCGCATAGGAAAAGCCGTCGGTCGTGAGCTTTTTTGCATTCCCGATCGCAAAGCAGAAGCCGTCCGCCTCCCGAAGGGTGAGCGTGGAGCTTTGATAGGCAAAATTGTGCCAAAGCTCTGAAAAGATGGCTTTGCAAAGAGAGGAGTGTGCGGTGGCATCGACGGTCTTTGGGAGGAGATAGCTCCCTTCGGTCAAAATGAGATTTTGCGGTTGAAAAATCATGTCATACTCCTTTTTTGGTTTGCGGACGGTTTACTTGAAGCGATATCGAAGGATTCTGCAAATCGCTTTTACTCCGTTCGGTTGCGCTCATTGTATCACAGAAGCCGCGCATTGTCAAGCGGATTCGGCAAAAGCGCGGGTGGTTACAGCTTCAAAAACACAGCGGCAAGAATACCGAGTGCGAGCGCGAAATAGTGGTTGAGGGAAAGCTTTTCCCGAAAGAGTAGCCTTCCGCAGAGCAGCGCGCCCAGAATCGTGCCTGCCGAGACGAGTGGGAAGAGCACCGAGGCGTTTTCAAATCCCGCGAGGATCAGCGTGAAAAAGCTTGCAAGACCGTTCGCGACACCGGAGATCACGCCGTAGCGTTTGCCCTTCACCGCCGAAAAACGTTTCGGTTTGCCGTTGAAAATGGCGATTGCGGAGAAGATCACCGAGCAAAAAAGCATGGCAAAGAGCATGAATTCGCGGCTGTAGGAGCCCGGATATGCCGACTGATGCTGCTTTTGCAGGATCGAGCAGATGCCGTTGCAGAGGAAGGTGATCCCGATGAAGAGCAGCCACGCGCGGTGGTTTTTGGGAGTGGTGCTTGCCTTTGCGCGGATGCCGCGCAGATTGATCAGCACGATCGAAGCCAACAGCAAAACAAGCGCGATCGATTGCAAGAGTGTCATGCGCTCGTGCATGACGGCAACGCCCCAGGCAAGGGGAATGAGCACCGAGAATGCGCAGAGCATGCTCGTCAGCGCCATGGGGCCGAGGGTGAGTGCTTTGTAGCCCGCGAGCATGGAGAGGCAAAGGCAGACACCGTACAGCGTGCCGTAGAAAAGCGTCGGCAGATGAAACGTAAAGCCAAACGCCGCCATCAGGGCGAAGGGAACGAGAGCGGAGAGTGCCTTGACGGCATTGAAGACTACGGCGTCGGAGGAGTGGCGATTGAATAATTTCGCGCCTGCGGATTGCGTCACCGAGAAGAGGATGACGAACAGATAGATCACGATCACCATTTGAAGCCCACCTGCAGCTTGCTCCATCCTGCCTTTTCATAGTCACCGCAGGCAGGCATGACCTTGCGCAGCAGCGCGGCGGTGTGCGGACGGACGTGGTCGGCTTTATAGCCCGTGACGTCCTCAAAGCCGCCCACTGCCATCATTGTGATGTAAAACGTACCCATGCTGAGCGTGTGCCAAGTGGTGTGCATGAAGCCCATCAAGGAAAGATCCCGAATCGTGGAAAGTGCCGCAGGAATATGCGGGATTCCCTCGTCCCAAGGGCAGAGCAGGCAATCAAAGCCGGCTTCTTTGAACACCGATGCGGTTTCGATGGGGGCTTCGGGGGAGTGGTATTGCCAATCGGCGATGATGACGTCCTTGCTCACGTGATCGAGGAGATATTGCGCGACCTCGGGGGAGGGGGCGTGGCAGGAATAGCGGTTTTTGGGGTTGTAGTGCGGATGGCGGTACAAAAGCATATCGCCCCAGATCAGCGTGCGTCGTCCCTGCGCCTTCAATTCATCGGAAAGACCGTTGATGAAGCCGCAGATTGTGTCCATGTTTTCTTGGGTGAATTCGAAATTGTACGCCTCGTCACATCCGATATGGAAATATTCTCCTTCGCCGCAAAGCTCGATCAGCTCGGTGCGGATTTGGCGCAACAGCTCGCGCACCTTTGGCTTGCGGATGTCCCAACACCAGCCGTCCTCGCTGAAATAGGTTTGAAGCGAGGGGTTCTGGTCGAGCACGACGTGCTTTCCGTGCATCACGCGCGAGGCAGTCGCGTGTCCCCAGTGATTGAACATCGGGATGACCTCCATTCCAAGCGCGTTTGCCTCGGCGATGATCGGGCGAATCTGCTCTTTGGTAAAGCCGTGAGACCACGAAAGTTCCTTGAGACAGTCATATTGAAGCATGCCCCAAAATTCCAACACAACGTGTGTATATTTGAGCGCACCGCAAAGGCGCACGAAGCGTTGCAGCTCCCAAAGCGCAAGCTCGGGGAACACGCAAAAATGTATCATTCTGTTTCGGATTCTCGCGCGGTCGCGGATCTGACAGCATTCGAGCTCGATCGCAATCCCGTCGGCGGTGTCAACCGCCTTGAAACGATCGAGAAGCGTCATGAAGCCGTTGATCAGCGCTTGCTCGCTTTTGGCGGCGATGAAAACGCCGCCTTTCTCGACGTGGATGCTGTAATCGCAGCCGTCAAGCGGAAGTGCTTCGGCACTTCCCAGAGAAAAGACGTAGCCGTCGGTCTCCGAGATCGAGAGCGTCGAGGCTTGGAAGGTGAAATTGTGCCAGAATTCGCGGAGGATCTCCTTGTTCAGACAGGGATGAGCGGTGGCGCAGATGCGATTGGAGAAGAGAAAGCTTCCTTCGGTGGTTTTGCAATTTTCGGGATGGAAGATCATAGGGCGGCTCCTTTTTCGTTTTTTTTAGTATAGCAAGAAAGATCCGCCGCGAAAACTGCTTTTTTGCGCAAAGAGGTGGACTTTTCGGTCAGGGCGTGTTATAATAGAAACGGGGGTGAACAGAGATGATCTATAATTTCGACGCGTTTTCCTTTCAGGTGTTGACGATCGACCGATATGAGCACAAACAGGGCGTTTTTGAGGTAAAAGCGCGCCCCTATGCCGCGCTTTCCTTCCGTGTGAGCGGCAAGGGGGACTTTGAGGTCGGCGGACGCCGCCTCGCGGTCCGGCCGGGGAACGTGATGTTCATTCCGGCAGATATGCCCTATCGGGTGGAATATTCGGTGAGCGAAAGCATCGTCGTGCATTTGCAGGATTGCAATTATGCCGAGGCCGAGAATTTACATGTGGAAAATCCCGCGGCGGTTGCTGCTTTGTTCTCACGCCTTTTGGAGGAATGGCGTTCGCGGCAATCGGCACATCGGGTGAAGGCGGTGATCTACGAGCTGTTGGCAAGGCTGCAGGAGGAAAGCCGTGTCGCGGGAAATGCCGCGTTGCAGGACTGTCTGTGCTACATCGAATCGCACGCTTTTGATCCCGCGATGACAGTCGAGGCGGTTTGTGAGGCGGGCTTTCTCAGCCGCTCGAGCTTGCAAAGAGCTTTCCGTGACTCCTTGGGAATCTCTCCGAAGCAATATCTCATGAAGCTTCGCATGGATCGCGCGCTGACAATGTTGATCGCAAACGAAAAATCGGTCAAGGAGATCGCGCTTGCCTGCGGATTCCCCGATGAAAAATATTTTTCGCGCGCTTTCAAAAAGAAATACGGCCATCCGCCGTCGCACATCGCGGGAAATCTTGTTTGAATGGGAAAAGGCAAACTCAAACCGATGCTCGGAATGGGATTGCTTTTTTCATCGCCGTTGTTGACACGAATTTTGGTTTGTGGTATAATAAAAGCAATTCATGCGCGATCCCGCCGAGAGCGGCGCGCATTCTAAGGAAGCTTTTATTGAATCATAAGCCCTGCGGGCACACCAAGCGTTGCTTGGTTTTATGATATAATAAAAGCAGTTCATGCGCGATCCCGCCGAGAGCGGCGCG
>JAFWYJ010000039.1 GCA_017517745.1 Clostridia bacterium
AGGACGAAACTGGCAACCGGAAAGAGATCCTCTCTTTCGGGCCACTTTGTGTCGCTCCCGAATACCAAAGACAGAAGCTGGGAAAGATGCTCATCGAGCATTCCTTCGAGGTTGCCCGGAAGATGGGTTATGACGTGAACATCAATTTTGGCAATCCGGGCAACTACGTCAGCCGTGGGTTTGTGAGCTGCAAAAAGAAGAATGTCAGCTTTGTGGTGGACGGTAATTTCCCCACGGCGCTTCTCGTTTGTGAGCTTGTCCCCGGCGCACTGGACGGCAGAAAGTGGATGTACATTCCCAGTACCGCCGCCGATTGCTGCGAGGACACCGCCGCCGTGGAAGCCTTCGATGCTACATTCCCACCTAAGGAAAAGAAATGGATGCCGAGCCAGGAGGAATTCTACATCTATAGTCATTCTTCCGTAGTCAGATAAACGTAAAATTAGCCTCTGAGAAGTCGAGAGATTTCTCAGAGGCTTTCTCTTATTTACGCACGCTTACGGAAGCATAGATCATCACGAATCCGGCACTAATGAGTGCACCACCGATGATATCGGATAACCAATGCACGCCCGACACAAGCCTGCCGATAACCATAAATACGATAAATACGGCAATCGAAATCATCACACAACGTCTGAACACGTCGTTTTCTATACGGGCGTGCAGCTGCATCATTGCCGTCGGCATCACGCACATAACGAGCATGGTCGTGGAGGACGGATAAGAAGCTTCCAGATAGCCGTCAATGAGTGTCGGTCTGTAATTGATAACGACGATCTCAAAGAAAATGTACGCCGCCATCACGACCATATAAAAGCCGCCCAGCGCCAACAAGCTTCGATCCACTTTCAAAAGACTTTTTCTTTTGATCCACTGTGCAAGACCAAGCATGGCAAAACCAAATGCTACACCGATGGGCACAAGACCGAGCCAATCGGTAATCGTGTATAGGTGGAAATTCACCCCCGTGAATTTATGAACATATCCGTTCAGCGTAGCAAAACCGACACTTGACCCATTGGGACCGATTGCGTGAACGTCAACAAGCCTTACAAGAACAGTCCACAATACGAATGCTGCAAGAAAGCCTGCCCCAACTATAAACTTCTTTTTATCTGTATTTTTCATAGTTTTTACCTTCCTTTTGTGTATTGGCAAATACAGCATAAAGGAAGGTATCCGCAGAGGCAAGAAACAGCTCGTCACAACCGTGGTACGATTCGTATCATCGGCGTTTTATGAGGATGAAAACCTTGATTGCTAATAATGCAAATGCAAACACGGCGGCATAGGGCTGAGAGCTTACCACAAAGAGCAAAACGGACGCCATGCCGAGCAGCAATGAAATATTCGTTTTGCTTTTTAGCCAAAATGCTTTTTGGCAGTTTTGCAAGGCAAGCGTAAGAACGCCCACAAAAAATGTGACCACCACAACAGCAAAATACGCCGCCTTCAAATAGAGCTGAATACCGGAAAGATTGATAAGCGAAACGCTCCGAATCACACCTTCCCTATTCTCGGCAAAGAATGGCAGGAAAAGAAGCATAGCAATACTCAAATCCAGCAAGGCGTAAACAAAATCCTTGAAGCGGGTTTCTTTTTGCTTGCTGTCTTCCTCGGCTATTGTGAGCAGTTCGTCGGATGAGAGAAGCTCATCGATGGATACCGAAAAGAATTTTGAAATTGCTTTTAATGCATCTATGTTGGGGTAGCCCCTGTTCGATTCCCATTTTGAGATCGCTGTTCGTGTGACGTAGAGCTTTTCCGCAAGCTCTTCTTGCGTGAAACCGTTATCGGCTCTTAACTTTTTCAGTTTTTCTCCCAAGGTCATAATGGCTCCTCCTTGCTTTTGTGACACCATTATAACGCCAACGCCCGATCAAGTCACGACACGTTCCGTCACATCAGCGTTTTTTATAGATCACAAGCTCGGGGTTTGCACCATCTGCTTCATAGGTGCAGATGAGGATAAAGTCCGCGTTTGCGACGACGCCGAAGCATCGGTCACCGGTTTCGGGTTCCAGTTGGTTACCCAAATAAGTGGCGTTATCGTTCAGGAATTTTGCGGTGCTTCCATTGGGAAGGGTGTATTCCAGATTGACATAACCGCCCACAAGGGCGTTGAGCTTCGTAAGGCTAGGCATACCTGCCACGTTCAGCGCATTGATCTCGTCAATCAGATCCTGCTTAAAGGCTTCAAAGGCTTCTGCTCCGGCAAGATTCTTCTGCTCCTTCCAATAGCGCAGCTTCGGGAGCATATCCGCAAGATAGGCCCGGACCTGCTCGCCGGTGAACTGTTCATTTGCCATATGCCCAACGCAGACCTCAATGAGATCGTCCATATTGTGGTACATATATTCCCCGTCGGCGTAGCACCACTTGCAGTATTCCTCGTTGAAAATGCCGTCTTTCTCCCGGCTGATGCTCTCGTCCTCCAGGGGCATACCGCAGCACTGGCAAACAAGCTGCCGGGGAGAGCCCAAAAGCGTGTTGATAGACACATCAAAGAGCTTGGAAAGAAGCTTCAGTGTCTCGGTATTGGGCACAGTCTCGCCGTTTTCCCAACGACTCACCGCCTGCCGGGTGACAAACACCTTTTCGGCCAGTTCCTCCTGAGAAAAGCCCTTTTTCGTCCGAAGCTGCAGAATAATATCCTTGGTTTCCATATTCGTTACCGCCTTATATGTGATACCGCTATTGTATCATTGGGTTTATTGCTTTACAAGCAACCCGCTGTTGCTGTCAGTTCGACATATTGGAGTTTACCTTTCAGTATCTATCAACACCGCTCTGCACGGTGAACCATCTGCACCCGCCAAATTCAGCGGAGCAGCATTTAAGAAATAGATACCCTCGGACACCTCTGCCAAACGAATCCCCTCAA
>JAFWYJ010000040.1 GCA_017517745.1 Clostridia bacterium
TGGCGTTTATCAAGACCGTGGAGTACGGCAGCTTTACAAAGGCGGCTGAGATACTCAACTATTCACAATCGGCTGTGAGCCGTATGATAAACGACTTGGAAAAGGAATGGAACGTTACGCTTCTTGAACGCAACCGCACAGGCGTGAAGCTGACCTCGGACGGAATGAAGATACTGCCAATCGCGCAAAGCGTATGCCGAGAATTTGAACGTTTGCAGGAGCAGATCGACGAAATAAATGGGCTTCAATCTGGACTTATCCGCATCGGTACGTTTTCCAGCGTGGCAACGCATTGGCTGCCGAATATCATCAAGGAATTTCAAAAGGACTATCCCAATATCGACTATGAGCTGTTACTCGGTGATTACACCGAAATAGAGGAATGGATCAAAACGGGGCGCGTTGATCTCGGCTTTCTCCGATTGCCCACTGTCGATGACTTTGAAACGGTATTCTTGGAAGAAGATAAGCTACTCGTGGTTCTCCCCGAGGATCACCCACTTGTCGATAAGGACAAATTTCCCGTAAAGGCGTTGTGCGACTATCCCTTTATGCTACTTGAAAAGGGTGCAAAAGCGGAGATTTCCGAGGTTTTTGAGAGAAACGGCATTACGCCAAACGTGCATTTTACAACATGGGATGATTATGCCGTAATGTCTATGGTGGAGGGCGGTCTCGGAATTGCTATTCTTCCCGAGCTGATACTGCGTAGAATACCGTACAGAATAGTGGCTAAAGAGCTTGATGTGCCCGCGTTCAGAAGGATAGGTGTGGCTTATCGTAGCCACAACGCTCTCTCTATCGCTGCAAAGAAATTTATGGAGTATTTGAAATACAGATAGACAAAAAAATATACTTTAGGGAACAGGATAAGGAGAGGGGTCAAATTGCCATCACTCTGACAATTTAGCCCCTCTCCGAGAGCTTTGCGAAGTGGGAAACCCACCTTGCAGAATGAGAAAAGGTAGCCGTATTTCGACTACCTTTTGGAAGATGGCGACCGTAAGATGATTTGAACATCCGACCTGCCGCTTAGGAGGCGGCTGCTCTGTCCAGCTGAGCTATACGGTCTTATAAAGTTTTGGATTTTTGAGATGGTGTACAAAAGATGTACGCAGAGAAAAAATCCTTAAACACACACCCATTTAGAAAAAGGGGGTTACTCTATCCTTTCGGTGTTTCACTCTATCCTTGTGGATAGACCTACCCCTTAGGAGGGGCTTATTATATCCATTTAACTATGCGGGCATAGTCGAATTTTATAATTTTACAAAATTCACCATTCTCTATTATAACACGCTTTCGCAGAAAAAGCAACCCTTTTTTTGTACTTTTTTCTTTGTTTGTTTCGTTTTTCAAAAAATATGGAAGCTTATTCGCATTTTTTTGTCAGGTTGTTGCAATTTCAAAAAATAAACGTGAAAAATCTCTTCTTTTCTTGCAATTTGAAGCTTTGGGAGAGCGGTTTGTGCAAAGTGCCAAAAACGAGAAAAACCGAAAAAATGTGTTGCAATCAACAGGGAATTGTGGTAAGATATAATTGTATAAATGTGAGGTATAGGCATTGTTTCTTGTGCTTCAAAGGAAAGTATTAGAGCGGAGGAATGAAAGAATGGCAGAAATTTCTGTACAGTTCAGCAATCAACTGAATGGATATAAAAAATCCGAGGTCGATCAGTTTGTGAAGGACGCGGAGGAAAAACTCCAGGAGAAGGCACTTGCATTGGCGCTTGCGCAGCAGCAGGTGGTCGAGCTCGAAGCGCGCTTGAACGGACTCACCGAGGGAGACGTCACCGTTGAGGAGAAGGTCGAGCTCTATGACAAGCTGATGAAAAAGATGGACGGTGACTATGAAAACCTCCTTGCCCCCGCCATCGCCAAGGCAAAAGCGATCGAGGACAAGGCAAGTGAGGAATACGCCGTTCGCATCGACCAGGCGCGTTATTCCGCCGAAGGAATCTACGAAGCGGCTGCCGGGCGCATCGCGGGTGTTGTGGATGACAATATGGACAGGCTCTATCAGCTCCTGGATCGTTATATTTACTCCAAGACGTTGCTTGGTCGCATGGAAGCATTTGCAAAAGAGTGCCGAGCTGTTTCCGCCAAGGTCGCCCAAGGGGTTGTCAAGGCATCAAAGGCAACCGGTACGGCATGCGGAAAGGCATGCGGAAAGGTGAAAACCGCTTGCACCGATGCCAAGAAAAAGGTGACGGACAAGATTCGGACCTACAAAAAAACGATCACCGCAAAGCGCCAATTCAAAATTTAAGGATACGGTTGATTCCATGAATATCGGTGAAAAGATCCGTGAATTGCGCGTCGCCAAGCTGATGACACAGTCTGAGCTTGCCGGTACGCATATTACGAGAAACATGTTGAGCTGTATTGAAAATGGAAACGCACAACCCTCCCTCTCGACGATTCTCTACATTGCCGAGCGTCTCAACGTCCCCGCTGGATTTTTGTTGGCAGAGGAGGGAGACGAGATCGTTTGGCGAAAAATGAACAGTCTTGCAAACATCAAAAGAGCATATACTGCCGGCGATTGGCATGGGTGTCGCAGCCTTTGCCTCTCCGGCTGCCCTGAACCGGATGACGAAATCAGCTTGCTGCTTGCCGAGTGTGACGCGGGGATTGCCGCGGAGGAGTTTTGGCACGGCAGGTTGCGTTCGTCATGTCGCTTTTTTGACGAGGCATTGAGTTATGCGGAAAAGACCGTTTATCAAACCGCCCACGTCGAAGCGCAGGTTCGCGTTTTCTTCCGCTATATGCGCCGCATTTCCGCCACGCTGTATTCCGACATTTTGGACGAGGAAAAAGAATTGCCGGTGCAAGCCGTTTCTCCGTTCGCGTCATACGTGGAGACTTTGGAAGCCCTTGATGACGGCATGCTTGGTGCGGCAGAGGACTTCTTGCGCACCGTCGAGCCGGAAGGCTTTTTTGCACACCACGTTCACGTCCGCCTCTTGATGGAAAACCAAGCCTTTTCCGAGGCAAAATCCGAGCTTCTCGAGCTTTTGAATGCCGAGGAGCCGCTCAATGAGATCAGTCTTTACACCGTTCTCTGCGAACTCGAGATCTGTTGCCGTGAGACCGATGACTACAAGGGCGCGTATAATTATTCCGCCGAAAAAATTCAACTCCTGGAACAGCTTTTGAAGGAGATCTGAACGTAAAATAAACAGAAAAAAGCATTACTCGGGTATGACACCGTGTAATGCTTTCTTCTTTTGAAAAAATTCCGTGAATCGTGTTTTAATCTTGTTGCTTCATCAAATTCAGCACCTCAAAGATACCTCGAATGGGAACGATCTTGATGCCGTCGCAATCGAGCGGACGCTTTTCGACGTTGCGGAAGGGAACGACGGCGGTGGTAAAGCCGAGTCGCGCCGCCTCTTTGACGCGTTGCTCCAGGTTTGAAACGGCGCGGCACTCGCCCGCAAGACCAAGCTCGCCAATGGCGATGAGGTTGTCGGGAATGATGCGGTCGGTCATGGAAGAGATCAGAGCCATCGCAACCGATACGTCGGAGGCAGGCTCGTCGATCCGCAGACCGCCGATGACGTTGAGATAGACGTCGTTTTGATAAAATTTGAGTCCAAGTCGTTTTTCAAGAACGGCGATGATGAGGCACATACGGTTGTAATCGATTCCGTTTGTGGTGCGGCGCGGGGCAGGGAAGGCGGTCGGCGTGACGAGTGCCTGGATTTCGGCGATCAGCGGACGCGTACCCTCCAGCGTGCAGACCGCACAGTTTCCGGAGATGTTTTTCGGACGTCCTGCCAACAGCATTTCCGAGGGATTTTCAACTTCCAAAAGCCCTTTGTCGGTCATTTCAAACACACCGATCTCGTTGGTTGAACCATAGCGGTTTTTGATGGCGCGGATGATGCGGTACGCTTGCTGACGCTCACCCTCAAAGTAGAGCACGGCGTCCACCATGTGCTCCAGCACCTTGGGACCCGCGATGCTGCCTTCCTTATTGACGTGACCAACCATCACCACCGAAATTCCGTCGGATTTCGCGCGGTTGATCAGGGAAAGCGCGCTTTCCTTGACCTGCGTGATGCTCCCCGGTGTGGAGTTGACCGCGGATGAATATACCGTTTGGATCGAGTCGACGATCATGATGTCGGGCTTGACTCGGTCAGCCTCCTTGAGGATGTTTTCCACGTTGGTTTCGGTGAGAATGAAGAGGTGGTTGCCCGCGATGCCGAGCCGCTTGGCGCGGAGCTTGAGCTGTCCACCCGATTCCTCGCCCGAGACGTATAGCACTTTGCGAGAGACACCGAGCGCGTCGCAGATTTGCATGAGAAGCGTGGATTTTCCGATTCCCGGCTCACCCGAGAGCAGAACGACCGAGCCGTGTACCAAGCCGCCGCCCAGCACGCGGTCCAACTCTCCGAGTCCCGTGTTTTGTCGCATGTATTCGGGAATGTTCAGTTCGTGAAATTCCACGGCGTGTTGATCGGTATTCGCGGGAAGCATACTCGTGCGGCGCGGGGATGCGGCAGGCGTGGGCGCGGATTCCTCCACGTCCTCGACAAAGCTGTTCCAGGCCCCGCATTTCGGACATTTTCCAAGCCATTTTGGGGAGTGATATTCACAATTTGAGCAAATATAAACCGTTTTTAAGCCTTTCATCCTCGGAGGTTGCCCTTTCTTTACAATCGATTTTGGATATCTGCTTCTATTATACAACATTGCGGGAAAGAAATCAAGTGGGTTTTATGCGTTTTGCGCCTCCAGGATCGAAAGAAAAATCAAAAAAGCCACTTGATTGCGATAGTCGGGCGAGGAGAGCGCGTCGGCATCTGCGGCATTGGAAAGAAACCCGCATTCCACCAGCACGGCGGGGCATTTCAGGTGATGCAAGAGATAGATGCCGCTTGTCGCGCTTTTGATCTTGCGGTCGTTTTCCGGTTGCAGCATCGAGTGCGCGTTGCTCTGGATGATTTCGGCAAGCTCCTGAGAGTGCGGATCGTTTGGTGAATACCAGACCTGCAATCCGCGATATTGCGAGAGCGGATAGGCGTTCATGTGAATGCTGACAAAGACCGCATTCTCGGTCTCTTCGGCAATTTTGCGACGCGCGGCAAGATCGAGCGCCTTTTTTCTGCCGTGATAGTCCACGTCTCGATCGTAAAGCAGAGTGTCGGTTGTACGCGTCATGACCACGTCGATCCCGTTTGCCTCAAGAAGATCGCGCAAAGAGAGGGCGATTGAGAGATTCAGATCTTTTTCAAAAAGACCGGAGTCACTGACGGCACCTCCATCCTCGCCGCCGTGTCCCGCGTCGAGCACCACCGTGAAGGGTTTGGGGGAGGGATCGTTCAAAACTCCTTCCGAGGGGGTGCCGAAGCGTTGCGCAACCGCGAAAAAGAGCATTGCGACGATCGAAAAAATCAGCAAAAAAATCAAAAATTTGAAGGGGAGTGCCAAATCGCGGTACATCGTGTGTCCTCCTCGCATTCGGTGCTTTTGAGAGATGCATCATACGTTCACATTTTATATGCAAAATATGCAAAATATGCAAAAAAATATTCATGTTTCTGTTGACGAAACGAGATTTTTGTTGTATAATAAATAAGATGGATATTTATACGGTCGCCCAAATGCGATCGCAAGGCGAAAAAGAAAGGAAATCCCAGCGCTATGGCAGCAATGACAA
Organism: Clostridia bacterium; assembly: GCA_017517745.1. GTDB lineage: Bacteria > Bacillota > Clostridia > Oscillospirales > CAG-272 > UMGS1865. Next base: position 5,672 of record JAFWYJ010000040.1, read on the forward strand.
GAAAAGAAGCAAGAGAAGAGGCATTCCGTTTGTTGTTTGAGACCGAATTTCGTGCCGAAGAGGATCCCAATGAGATCTTCGCACTTTCGGAGGAAAACCGCGAGGTGTCGGAGGATGCCTACATCCGCACGGTATATTTCGGCGTTCGCGAGCACCTGGAAGAGATCGACGAGCTGATCGTCCGTCATTCCAACGGCTGGAAACCGGGCCGCATTTCTCCGATCTCGCGCAGCATCATCCGACTTTCGATCTACGAGATGCTTTACCTGGATGACGTTCCCGCCGCCGTGTCGCTCAACGAAGCGATCGAGCTGGTGAAGCGGTTTGAGGATTTGAAGATGCGCCGCTTTGTCAACGGTCTGCTCAACGGTGTCAAGGAAGAGATCGAGGCGGCTGGCAAGGCATGAAACAGGCTTGCTTTGTTGGGTTTGATACCAGCAACTATACCACATCCGTCGCGATCTGCACAGAGGAGGGCGAGGTCATCGCCAATCTCAAGGAACCTCTGCCCGTGAAGGCGGGGGAGTGCGGTCTGCGACAGAGCGACGCCGTTTTCGCTCACGTGCGGAATCTGCCCGGGCTGATGCAACGCTTGCGTGCCTGTCTCGGAGAGTGCGAGGTGCGCGCAGTTGGTTGTTCGGCGCGCCCGAGGACGGTCGAGGGATCTTATATGCCCTGCTTTTTGGCGGGACGCGCCGCGGCGGAGTCTTTCGCGGCGGCACTCGGCGTTCCCGTGTTGGAGTTTTCGCATCAGGACGGTCACGTCATGGCAGCACTTTATTCCTCGGGGGAGAGCGAGAGACTGTTGCAAGATCGCTTCGCTGCATTTCACGTGTCGGGAGGCACCACGGAGGCGCTTTCGGTCACACCGCGTGGGGACGGTTTTTCGATCGAGCTGATCGGAGAGACGAAGGACCTCAACGCGGGGCAGGCGATCGACCGCGTGGGCGTGGCGATGGGCTTGCAATTCCCTTGCGGTAAAGAAATGGAGCAGTTGGCAAATACCTTTGCGGGCAAGCATCCGCGTCCGCGCATCTGTGTGCGCGATGGCAATTGCCACTTGTCCGGATTGCAGAATCTGGCAGAGGGACTTTGGCGCAAGACGCGGGATTCCGCGCTTGTGAGCGCATACGTCCTCGACTTTGTGGGCGAGACGCTCCGCGCGATGACGCAGGCAATCGACGAAAAATATCCCGATCTGCCCGTGCTTTACGCGGGCGGTGTGATGAGCAACCGACGGATACAGACGTTGCTCGGAGCACGGAAAAACACCTATTTCGCCGAGCCGCAGTTTTCTGCCGATAACGCCGCGGGAATCGCACTGCTTTGCAGAAGACGCTTTTTGCAACGGTGAACGGAATCGGAAATTCCGAAAACAGAAATTGACGAAAGGAGATCTTGCATGGATTATCTGCGCAAAAACGACGGCGTGCTGTCGGTTTCACAGCTCAACGATTATCTCAAAATGCTGATGGACGGAGACCGCCTTTTGGCGAACGTCTATCTTCGCGGCGAGATCTCGAATTTCAAATATTACGCCTCGTCGGGACATCTTTATTTCACCCTGAAGGATCCCGAGGGACAGGTCAGGGCGGTTATGTTCCGCGCTCATGCGAGCCGCCTTGCCTTCCGTCCCGAGGACGGCATGAAGGTGATCGCCCACGGGCGTGTGTCGGTTTACGGACAGAGCGGACAGTATCAGCTCTACGTGGATGACCTTCAGCCCGACGGAATCGGTGCGCTCGCGATGCAATATGAGCAGTTGCGCCGCCGTCTTGAGGCAGAAGGACTTTTTGACGAGTCGAGGAAAAAGCCGTTGCCCATCATGCCGATGCGCGTGGGAGTGATCACCTCTCCCAGCGGAGCGGCGGTGCATGATGTTCAAAATATTCTCGCAAGACGCTTTCCGTTGGCGGAAATGATCCTGTTTCCCTCAGCGGTGCAGGGGGCGGAAGCGCCCGAGCAATTGCGGCTGGGCATTGAATTTTTTGGCATGACGCGAATCTGCGACGTCATCATCATCGGACGCGGAGGCGGCTCGATGGAGGATCTTTGGGCGTTCAATGACGAGAATCTTGCGCGAGCGATTGCCGCTTGTCCGATCCCCGTGATCTCCGCAGTAGGACATGAGAGCGATTTCACCATTTGTGATTTCGTCGCCGATCGGCGTGCGCCGACACCGTCTGCCGCGGCAGAACTCGCTGTTCCCGATGCCACAGAGCTTGCGGCGGGGATTGGTATGATGATGGCGCGCATGACAAATCTGATCTCTGCGCGTCTGGCACAGGAGAAACGCTCTTTGCAAAAAATCGCAGAGCGTCCTTGCTTGGCGCGTCCCGAAAATCTCTTGGATGCACCGCGTCAGCGGATTCTGCTGAGTGAACGGCGCTTGGAGGAGGACTTCGAAAAGATGCTTGAACGACGTCGCCACCGCCTTGTTACGGCAGGCGCACGATTGGAGGCGATGAGTCCGCTTGCGGTACTCTCGCGCGGCTATGCCGCCGTTGCCAAGGAGGGACGTGTGATCACGCGTGCCGAGGACGTCGGCGAGGGAGATCTTTTGCATATTCGATTTGCCGACGGCGCAGTGGATGCCGTGGCAAAGGAGCATCAATGAAGAAAGGAATCGAAAATATGGCAACCAAAAAGAAGACCTTTGAGGAGGCACTTGCCCGCTTGGAGGAGATTCTCGCAAAGCTTGAGAGGGGCGACGGAAATCTGGACGAGCTGCTTGGGCTTTACGAAGAGGGTGTGGGCTTGATCCGCATCTGTAACGAGCGTCTTGAAAGTGCGGAACAGCGTGTCAAAATGCTGCAGCTGCGCCCCGACGGAGGCGCGGAGATGATCGATTTCAATCGTGCGGAGGAAGAAAAATGACCGAAGAAGTCCTGGAGCTTTTGCTACACCGTGACGCACGCGTGACAGAGGAGGCATTGAAACAATATTATACCGAGGATGACGATCTGAAGATCCTGTTGGATGCCGAGAGATACAGCCTTTTCGCGGGGGGAAAGCGGATCCGTCCCGCATTGACGCTGGAGTTTTGTCGGATGCTCGGCGGCGAGGAGGAGGCGGCACTGCCGTTTGCATGCGCTGTGGAGATGATCCACACCTACTCGCTCATTCACGACGATCTTCCTTGCATGGATGATGACGATCTGCGCCGCGGAAAGCCTACCAATCACAAGGTGTTTGGTGAGAGCACGGCGCTTTTGGCGGGAGACGCGCTCCTGACGGGGGCATTTGAGGCGGCGGCGTCCAATACCGTGGCAGGGGCTGAGACCTCGGCGATGGCGGTGGCGTATCTTGCCAATTGCGCGGGACGCTACGGCATGGTCGGCGGACAGATCATGGATCTGGAGGGCGAGAAGAAGGAATTGACGCTTGACGAATTGATCAAGCTTCATTCGCTCAAGACCGGTGCGCTGATCGGCGCGGCGGCGGTGCTTGGCGCGATGGCCGCGGGCGTTTCCTTGCGCGATCAATGCATGAAGGACGTCGTGACGTATGCCGAAAACATCGGTCTGGCGTTCCAGATCGTCGATGACATTCTCGACCGCACGGGCAACGCCGAAGAGCTTGGCAAGAACGTCGGTGTCGATGCGGAGCGACAGAAGAACACCTTTCTCACCTTTTTCAGCGTCGAGGAGGCACAGTTTTATGCCGACCGTCTGACAAACGAGGCGATCACCGTCATTCGAAAATATCCCAATTCCGAGGCACTCGTGGCGATTGCCGAGTGGCTTGCGAAGAGAACGAAATAAGATGCGAGCCGACATTTTTTTGACCGAGGGCGGCTACGTACCCAGCCGTCAGCGCGCACGAACGCTGATCGAGCAAGGGTTCGTCAAAATCGACGGCGTGACGGTCACGAAGCCCGCGCAGAACGTCCCTGACGGCGCGCACGAGGTCTGCGTTGAGAACAATCTGCCTTACGTCGGCAGAGGCGGACTCAAGCTTGCCGCGGCACTTGACGCCTTCGACGTGGATCCCGACGGCAAGACCGCGCTCGACGTTGGTGCGTCAACGGGAGGGTTTACCGACTGCCTCTTGCAACGCGGCGCTTCGCGCGTGATCGCGGTGGACAGCGGTGTCGGTCAGCTCGCGCCAAAGCTTTGCGCCGACGTGCGAGTGGTTTCCATGGAGCATACCAATGCAAGGGACCTGACGCCCGAGCGGATCGGCGGACGTGTCGATCTCGTTGTCATGGACGTGTCGTTCATTTCGGCAACTTATATCATTCCGCAATTTCCCAACCTTCTTTGCGAGGGAGGGGACGCGATCGTGCTGATCAAGCCGCAGTTTGAGGTCGGTCGCGCCATGCTGGGCAAGGGCGGCATCGTCAAGGATGTGCGGGCGCACCGCCATGCGATCGATCGGGTTCTCCAATCTGCCGAGGCGGTTGGCTTAACACCTGTCGGATTGATCGCGTCACCCGTTACGGGAGGCGACGGTAATCGCGAATTTTTGGTTCACTTTTCCAAGTCCCAAAACGCGGTTGCACGGGTGACTCCCGAGCTGATCTTGCATGTGATCGGAAAATAATCAAAACGCTATTCATTTCGCCACGTGCGAAAAAGGAGACCTGTTATGCAAAAATTTGCACTGATGACCAATTTCAATATCACCGAAAAGGCAAATGCCGCCGTGGCGGTTGCCGATCGGATCATCGCGCAGGGCGGCGAGGTGCTGATTGCCGCTTTCCATCGCGAGAAGCTGATGCGGATGAACAAAAGCCGCGAGGAGTTTCGCTATCTGCCGATCGACAGCGTCTATGCGGAGGCCGACGTTCTGATCGTGCTTGGCGGTGACGGAACGATTCTTGAGGCGGGCAGACGCGCGGCGCAGAGAGGCATTCCGATCCTCGGCATCAATCTCGGTCGGCTCGGATACATGGCAGAGCTTGAAATGAGCGAGCTCGATCAGCTTTCTCGGCTGTTCAGCGGAGAATATCGCATTGAGGAACGCTCCATGTTGCGCGTGGAGCTTCTCAGCGCGGGCGGCGAGCTTCGCGCCTTTTGCGATGCGCTCAATGACGCCGTCATTTCCAACGGCTCGGTCTCCCGCATGATCGATCTGGAACTTTGCGAGGGGGACGAGACCGTCACGACCTACCGCGCCGACGGGCTGATCATCGCCACCCCGACCGGTTCGACGGCATATTCGATGTCGGCGGGCGGTGCCGTGGTCGATCCGCGCGTTGCTTGTATTTGCGCGACTCCCATCTGTCCTCATTCCTTCATCGCGCGCCCGCTTCTGTTTCCCGATGACGCGGTGCTGAGAGTGAAAAACATTTGCAACCGCGAGAAGATGCTTTATCTGACCGTCGACGGCAGAATGAACTTCGAGCTTTATCGGAACCAATCGGTGCGGATCACGAAATCGAGCAAGACCACTCGCCTGATCCGATTGAAAAACAGCGACTTTTACCGCAAATTGAGAAAGAAAATGAACGATTCCAACGTATAAAGGAGTAGCCCCGACCATGAAAAAGAGTAGACAGGAAAAACTTTTGGAATTGATTTCGGCGTTTGAGATCGACACGCAGGACGAGCTGATCGAGCGATTGCGCGACCACGGATTTGAGGTGACGCAGGCAACGGTTTCACGTGACATCCGTGAATTGAACATTTCCAAGATGACGACGGGGAAGGGAACCTATCGCTACGTACTCCCCAAGCAAAACGAGGACCACGCTTCGTCGATGCGGTTCGGATCCACGATCATCGGCTCGATCGTTTCGGTCGAGTCGGCACTCAACATCGTTGTGCTCAAGACCTTTGCGGGGCTTGCGCAAGCGGTTGCCGTGGGAATCGACGGAATGAAAATGGATCAGGTTCTCGGCTGTGTGGCGGGAGACGATACCATCATGATCGTCGCGCGCGACGAGTCTTGCGCGACAGAGATCAGCGATTATCTTCGCACACTCGTGGGTGGACGTTGAGTCATGCTCCGCTCACTTCACATTGAAAACATCGCGGTGATCCGCCGCGTGGACATTGATTTTTCACAGGGCTTTTCGGTGATCACCGGAGAGACAGGCGCGGGAAAATCGATTATGATCGACAGCATCAACCTTTTGCTCGGAAATCGCTCCTCTCGTGAGCTGATTCGCTCGGGCGAGAGTATGGCAACCGTGAGCGCGGTCTTTGAAGAGCTTTCTCCCGCTGTTTGCCAAGCACTTGCCGAGATGGGATTTCCTTGCGAGGACGCGACGCTGATGTTGCAGCGCACGGTGTATGCCGACGGAAAATCCAAAACGAGAATTGACGGACAGACGGTCACACAGAGCGTTCAGCGTGAGATCGCGCGAATGCTGATCAGCATTCACGGTCAGTCCGACCATCAAAGACTTTTGCAAAAAAGCGCACACGCCGAGCTTTTGGATGCCTACGCGCATCCGGAAGAGGAGCTGGCGGCTTACCGCAAGGTGTATCAATCCTTAAAGGAGGTGCGCAAAAAGCTTGCCTCGATCGCACTCGACGAGGCGGAAAAGCTTCGGATGCGCGAGATCCTGCAATTCCAGATCTCCGACATCGACGCGATGAAGCTCAAGGACGGGGAAGAGGAGACGCTGACGCGTGAGCGAGACCGTCTTTGCAGCCTGGAGCGCATCAACCGACAGAGCGAGCTTGCCTACCGCCTGCTTGCCAGCGAAAAGGGCGCGCATACGCTGGTCAATCGTGCCGAGAGCGCGTTGCGAACGTTGGGTGACGTGGTGGAGGGAGCCGAGGCGCTTGCCGATCGGCTTTCTGCGGTTGCCTCCGAATTGGAGGACGTAGCCGAGAGCGCGGTGGCGTTTGTCGACGATGACCGAGAGGATCCCACCGCGCGAATCGACCGCATTGAGGGGCGTTTGGAGGGCATCTCCAAGCTCAAACGGAAATACGGTGCTGCAATTGCCGACATTCTTGCGTTTCGTGAGCGCGCGAGGGAAAAGCTCGACGAGCTGGATTCGGGTGAGGAGCGTGCCGAGCTTTTGACGAAAGAAGCCGAACGGTTGACCGCCGAGGCCGAGCGTCTGGCGACGATTCTGACCGAAAAGAGGCGTCAAGCCGCGGCTTCGGTGACGAAAGAGGTGACCGAGGCGCTGACGTTTTTGGATATGCCGCGCGTTCGCTTTGAGATTGCCATCACACCCGTGCCGCTTGGAGAAAACGGCGCGGACGAGATTGAATTTTTGATCGCTACCAACGCGGGAGAGCCGCTGCAGCCCATGATCCGCATCGCGTCGGGCGGCGAGCTTTCGCGCATCATGCTCGCGCTTCGTTCGGTCATCAATGACCGTGACGGCGCGGGAACCGTGATCTTTGACGAGATCGACACTGGTGTTTCGGGAAAGACCTCCCGCAAGATCGGCATCAAACTCAAGGAGAGTGCCAAGAGCGCGCAGGTGCTCTGCGTGACACACTCTGCACAAATCGCGTCTCTTGCCGATACCCATTATCTCATCACCAAACAGGAGCGGGACGGCAGAGCCGAGACTTCGCTCGAGGAACTTTGCGAGGAGGCGCGCGTCGAGGAGATCGCTCGCATTTTGGGCGGCTTGACCGTCACAGACACCCAACGCTCCGCCGCGCGTGAGATGATGGGACTTTCCGAGTGATGACAGAAAGAGGGATAGAATGATCAAGACCAATGCCATGCGCATGCTCACGGCAGCAAAGATCGCCTTTGAGGTGCTGGAATACGAGGTGGACGAAAACGATCTGAGCGGTATGCATATTGCCGAGCAGGTGGGATACCCGCCCGAGCGGATGTTCAAGACGCTGGTGGCAAGGGGAGACAAAACCGGACCGCTTGTTTTTTGCATCCCCGTCGCGCAGGAGATCGATCTGCGCCGTGTCGCCGTCATCACAAAAAACAAAAAGATCGAAATGATCCACGTCAAGGATCTGCTTGCCCTCACGGGATATATCCGCGGCGGCGTGTCTCCGATCGGTATGAAAAAGAAATTTCCCACGTGGTTTGACGAAAGTGCATTGCAATTCGAACGCATCACGGTCAGCTCGGGCACGCGCGGTGCGCAATTGCTTCTGGATCGCGCCGAGCTTTTGCATTTTGTACAAGCCGAAACCGCCGATCTTACCGCAAAATCATGAAAAAAACACTTGAAATCAACCGTGTTTTGTAGTATAATGAATTGTTAAATAAGATCATATAGAACAGAAACGAAAGGATTTACTATGCAAACCATCAAAAAGCGCATTGCCGAGCAGTTGGTGGCGGCAGTGAAGGGCATCAACGATGCCGCAGAACTGAACGTTGCCGACGTCGTTGCAATGCTGGAATATCCGCCCGATGCCAACATGGGTGACCTTGCATTCCCTTGCTTCAAGCTCAGCAAAACCCTGCGCCGCGCGCCCGTGCAGATTGCGGCGGCTCTTTGCGATGCCGTTCGGGACGAGGCGATTGCCAAGGTCGAGGCGGTCAGCGGTTATTTGAATATCACGCTTTCCAACGACTATCTTGCCACGCGCGTCGTTCCGGAAATTTTGGAAAAAGGCGACGCTTACGGCTCTTCCGATTACGGAAAGGGCAAGATGGTGGTTTTGGATTATTCCTCGCCCAACGTGGCAAAGCCCTTCCACATCGGACATCTCGGCACCACGGTCATCGGACATTCTCTGCGCAAGCTGCACGAGTTTGTGGGCTATGATTGTTACGGCATCAACTATCTGGGCGACTGGGGCACGCAGTTCGGTAAGCTGATCGTTGCCTACCGCAAGTGGGGAAGCCGTGAGGCTGTCATCGAGGGCGGCATCGACAAGCTGGTCGAGCTTTACGTCCGCATCAACAACGCCATCAAGGGCGATCCCGAGAACGGAATCCCCGCGGACGACGCGTTGGCGGAGGAATCGCGTGCCGAGTTCCACAAGCTGGAGATGGGCGACGAGGAAAACCTTGCGCTTTGGAAATGGTTCGTTTCGATCAGCCTGGAGGAATACGAAAAGACCTACAAGCAGCTCGGCATCACCTTTGATTCCTACAAGGGCGAGAGCTTTTATACCGACAAAATGCCCGCCGAGGTGCAAAAGCTGCGCGACGCAGGACTTCTCAAGATCGATGACGGCGCTTCGATCGTCGACCTGTCGGATTACAATATGCCGCCTTGCCTGATCCTCAAGCGTGACGGCTCGACGCTCTATCCCACGCGTGACATCGCCGCGGCGGTCTACCGCAAGGAAACCTACAAGTTCGACAAGGCGATCTACGTCACCAGCGCCCAGCAGTGCCTGCATTTCGCGCAGTGGTTCAAGGTCGTGGAAATGATGGGATATCCGTGGTATGATCAGCTGGTACACGTGCCTTACGGAACCGTGTCGCTCAACGGTGCCAAGTTGGCAACGCGCACGGGCAACGTCGTGCTGCTCAAGGATCTCTTCGCGCTTGCCATCGAGAAGGTGACGGCGATTATGAAGGAGAAGAATCCCAATCTTGAGAACGGCTCCGAAATTGCCGAGGCAGTGGGTGTTGGTGCGATCGTGTTCTACTATCTCACCAACAACCGCATGAAGGACATCAACTTCGTCATGGAGGAAGCGCTCAGCTTTGACGGAAACACCGGACCTTACGTGCAATACACTTATGCACGCGCTTGCTCGGTGCTCTCTCGCGCGGGCGAGGTAGCCGACGCCCCCATCGAGATCACGACCGAGGAGGAATCCGCGCTGGTCAAGACGCTCTGCCGTTTCGGTGAGCGTGTTGATGCCGCGGTTGCCGACTACGAGCCGAGCTATATCACGCGCTTCATTCTCGATGTGGCGGCGGCGTACAATCGCTTCTACCACAACTGCCCGATCCTCTCTGCCGAGGACGAGACGGTTCGCGCGTCGCGCATCCGACTGACTGCGGCGGCAAAGACCGTGCTGGGCAACGCGTTTGATCTCATCTGTCTGAAAAAGACCGAAAAAGTCTGATCTCAAACTATTTATAAACCGATTTACGGAAAGGATATCAAAATCATGTCAGGACATAGCAAATGGGCGAATATTAAGCACAAGAAAGAAAAGACCGATGCCGCAAGAGGCAAGATCTTTACCAAGATCGGCAAGGAGATCACCGTTGCCGTCAAGGAGGGCGGCGGAGATCCCGTTTCCAACTCCAAGCTACGCGATCTGATCCAGAAGGCAAAGGCGAACAACGTCCCCAACGACAACATCGAGCGTTGCATCAAAAAGGCGATGGGCGCGACCACCGAGAACTACGAGGAGGTCTCCTACGAGGGCTACGGTCCCGCGGGAATTGCCGTCATCGTCAATGCCACCACCGATAACCGCAACCGCACCGCGGGCAACGTGCGCGCGTATTTCTCCAAGTACCACGGCAACATGGGACAGACCGGTTGTGTGGGCTATCTCTTCACCGACGTCGGTGAGATCGTCATCAACAACGAGGACGGCGACGTTGACGAGGACAAGCTGATGGAGACCGCACTCGAGGCAGGCGCATCCGACTTCAAGGCAGACGGAGAGGTCTTTGTGGTCACCACCGAGCCCGACGACGTCTATGCCATTCAGGAGGAACTGAAAAACGCCGGCTACGAGATCCTCTCGGCAGAGAAGACCAAGCAGGCGTCCAACTACGTCACGCTCGACAACGAGGAGGACATCAAGTTTATGAATCTTCTCATCGAAAAGCTCGAGGATGACGATGACGTCATGGACGTTTACCACAACTGGGAAAACTGCGATTGAATGCAGATGGATAGGTTTTGTTGGGATGCGCCTTCTTGAATTCGGGAGGCCATCCCCACAACCTTTTTTCATGCACTTTTTTGAAAAAAGAGAAAGAAAAGAAGCGTTACTTGTCCATCAAGTAACGCTTCTTTCGTTTGTTTGGATGCAATCGCCCAAAATATGCCAAAAAATGTTTATTTTTATACATATTTATACATGTTTTGATCGAAAAAATCTCAAAATCTATTGACAAAAATGTAAACTTGTGTTAATATAATTCTATATAGCTTTATTCACAGTTGGGAAAGGAGATTCGCAATGGATCAGACAAACTGCACAGAAGAAAAGTTGGAACAGACGGAGGCTGTGGTCGAGCAGACGGCAGAGGCTCCCGTTGAGCAGACCGTGAGCGGACCGGTCATGTTGGCGCCGCAGGATTTCGAACTGTTGAAGACGGGATTCAAGGCATATTACGATGCTTTGCTTCGTTTGATCAAGAACACGAAGGACAAGGACGTCACCATCTCCAAAATCACGAGAGAGTTGCAAAAGTACAGAGAGGGCTTTGCCAAGTCACTCAAAAAGCCGATTGCGCTTTCGTTGCTTTCCTTCTTGGAGGACAACAAAAAAACGCTCCGTGAGCTGGAGGATTACGCCAAGGATCGCGACAATGTTCTGAAGTATCTCGATTATCTGCTTTCCGACCTGGAATCCGTGCTCGAACTTTACGACATCCGTTGTGAAGAGGACGGCAGCTTCACCATCAAGCTCTCGCCCGTGAAGGATGCGGAAGTGGTAGCCATTCCCGAGGTTGAGCTGGTCGAGCTTCCCGAACCCGAGGGCGTGGAATACGCCGACGGCAACGCGACTGCGGACACTCTGTTGGAGTATCTCAAACAGGGACAGGCGCGTGTGGAGACACTGATTCAAAACAACGCGGCACTGGATGCAAACCTCACGGCATACACGGCGGTTGCTTCTTTGGTCGACCGCACAAACGCGGATGCGGTTCTCATGCCCATCTACCGCAAGCTCGTTGCGCTTTATAAGGGCGTTGCGAGAACCATCGAGGAGGTCAAGGAGCTGATCACCGATGAGAACTTCGCACAGGTCTATCGCGACGTGCTGGAGTTCACGGTCGAAAGCTGCTCGGATCTGCTGACGTTTATGGACGTTACGGTTTTGGACGAGCTGAACGACGAGTTTGACTCCAAGACCTGCAAGATCCTCAAGGTTCTGCCCACGGAGGATGCTGCATTGGACAAGAAGATCGCCGCAAGACACACTTCGGCGTATCTGCTTGAGGGCGCGCTCATCTATCCCGCAAAGGTCAGCGTTTACAAGCTGCAATAATTTTGGAATCCTATAAAAAATATAAAATCAAACAACACAGAATGTAAGGAGATTTTGAATCATGGGAAAGAAAATCGGAATTGACCTTGGTACCACTTATTCGGTGGTAAGCTACGTAGACGACACGGGAATCATCGTGAACGTGGAAAGCTCGGAGGGCGACAAGACAACCCCTTCCGTGGTGTTCTTTGATCCCAACGGAACCGACGTTGTTGTCGGATCGGGTGCGAGAGATGCAGGTTCTATGAACCCCGAGTGCCTTGTTGAGCGTGTCAAGAACTACATGGGCGATCCCAACTACCGCATCGAGAGAAACGGAACCGAGTTTTCGGCAAGTGCGGTTTCCGCCATCATCCTCAAGAAGCTGATCACCGACGCCGAGACTTGGCTTGGCGGCGAGGATATCGACGGTGCCATCATCACCTGCCCCGCATATTTCGGCGATGCCGCAAAGAATGCAACCCGTGAAGCAGGCGAGAACGTCACGCTCAAAAACGGACAGAAGCTCAAGGTCCTCCGCATCATCGACGAGCCCACTGCGGCAGCCGTTGCTTACGGTAACTCCTGCAACGAGGACATGCACAAGACCGTGCTGATCTATGACCTTGGCGGCGGTACCTTCGACTGCACCATTATGAAGCTGGATTTCGAAGGCTCGGATAAGAAGTATCAGGTCATCACCACGGGCGGTAACCATCAGCTCGGCGGTAAGGACTGGGACGATGCACTGGCGTCCTACGTCAGAGATGAATTCTGCGCGGCAACGGGATGTGACGCAGAAGCAATGAAGGACGATCCCGAATGTGCCGCTTGGTTCAGTGAGAAGATCGAGAAGGCAAAGATCGCGCTGACACAGAAGCAATCCACCTCGCTGACTCCTTCCTTTGAGGGAAGCAAGGCTAAGGTTGAGATCACCAGAGAGAAGTTTGATGAGATCACCAGGGGTCTGTTCGACCAGACCATTTATCTTGTTGACCAGATGCTCAATGACAAAGGCATGAACATCGTGACCGACATCGATGAGATCATCCTCGTGGGCGGTTCTACCAGAATGCTCCAGATCGAGGAGGGACTCCAGCTCCACTATAACAAGCCCATTTCCAAGTTTGACCCCGACAAGGCGGTTTCCAACGGTGCGGCACTGGTTGCAAGCGGTGCAAGCCTTGAGGAAAACCTGGATATGCCTCCCGTAATGCCCGCAGGCGGCGACGCTTTCGGCGGCTTTGACAGCCCCAGCCTCGGTGGCGGAAGTACCTTCGAGGACAAGAGCGGAAACACCAACCAGATCGTTGAGGTTTGCACCAAGTCTTACTGCCTCAGATATTACAACGGCGGCAAGGAGACCTTCATCAACCTGGTCAAGAAGGATGAGCCCAAGCCCGCGATCGGAACGACCAAGACGATCATTCCCGGTCTGGTGCTTGGTGGCGGTGATTCCAACGGAATGACCAACGAAGTTGCTCTTCTGATCATGGAGAATGACAGCCGTGACGATCACGTGGAGCGCGAGAACTGCGTGGAGCTTTACGAAGAGGTTCCGATTATGCTTGCAGAGCCCGTATCCGCGTCCTCTCAGGTTGAGATTCAGCTTTACGTCAACATCAGTGGCGAGTTGAAGCTGACCTTGATCGAGACTGCAACCGGCAGACAGTACGAGATGATCCCCGTTCGTAAGGGCGGCGATACCAACAGTATCGGTATGGATGCTGCAACCGGATTTACTTTGGTGGGCTAAGGTTAAGCGTTGAACTTACAGGAAAGCCCGATCAAGCAATTGATTAGGCTTTCCTTTCACTATTTATTAATAAGTTGAGGTGTTTTTCATGGGAATCAGCGTTGGAATTGATTTGGGAACAACTTACTCGGCGGTTGCCACCTTTGACAAGGCAACGGGAACCGTCAAAATTCTGAAGAATGACATCGGCGAGGACTGCACGCCCTCGGTTGTCTGCATTGAGGACGGCGAGGTGACCATCGGTCAAGCGGCGAAGGATCTGCAGGCGGCGGGCAACGTCAACACTGCGGCGTTCTACAAGAGCATGATGGGCGAGCCGAACTTCAGCTGTTACATCGATGGGCAAAGCTTTTCCGCGGAGAATCTTTCCGCAGCGTTTCTGCGCGGCCTCAAACAGGCTGTCGAGGAGGCGAACGGAGTCACGATCGACAGCGCGGTCATCACGGTTCCCGCCTATTTCAACGAGGCACAGCGCCAGGCAACCCTTCGTGCAGGAGAGGCGGCAGGCATGCGGGTTCTCAAGCTCATCAACGAGCCGACCTCGGCAATCATTGCCTACGGTCTGACGGGGCAGGGAGAGAAGAACGTCATGGTCTATGACCTTGGCGGCGGAACCTTTGACGTCACCATTGCACACATCCGCGGCGCAAACGTGGACGTGCTTGCCACCAACGGCAACCATCAGCTCGGCGGCAAGGATTGGGATGCTGTGATCGTGGAGGAGGTCGCTTCTCGTTTTTACGATCAATTCGGAGTCAACGTTCGTGACTACGAGGACGTCATGAACGAGCTGGCGGTCAAGTGCGAAAAGACCAAAAAGGTGCTCACCAACGTTCCCGTGACACAGATCAGCGTGCAATGCGAGGGCTTTTACGGAAAATACGACATCTCAAGAGAATTCTTTGAAGAAAGAACCCAAACGCAGCTGGCGGAAACCACGCTGCTCATTCAAAAATGCTTTGATGAGATCTCTCGGCAGAGCGGCAAGTCCTTTGGCTGGACGTCGCTGGATGAGGTGGTTCTCGTCGGAGGCTCGACCAGAATGCCGCAGATCAGCAAAATGATTACAGAGGCCTTTGGTCGTCCTCCCATCATCATTGGCAACAAGGTGGATACCATCGTTGCCTCGGGTGCGGCAATGCAGGCAAGCATTTGCAACGAAGGCTCGATCACGCTCAGCGCGGCTTCGGGCTTTGTCAGAAACACCAATACCGCTCCCGGCGCTCCGGCTCCCACCCTCACGATCTGCGGCGATGCGATCAAGGACGTGACTTCTCACAGCCTTGGCATGCTTGCCTTTTTGGAAGAGAAGAGCCTGGATCTGATCAACAGTATCATCATCCCCAAAAACTCCGCGATCGGAGAAGCACAGGGCAGATGGTACAAATCACACGCGGATAAGATCTGCGTACATGTTCTGCAGGGCGAGTCCGACAATCCTTACGATTGTACCTTCCTCTATTCCTTCACCATCACCGGCTTGAAGGCAGGGCAGGAGAATCGCGTGCAGGTCTTCTTCCTCTACAACCCCAGCGGTATGGTAGAGGTCAGTGCGCAAGATGAAATGGGAAGAGATCTCCCCGTCAAGAAGGAGCAGGGTGCAGGTCTTGCGCTTTCGGCAGGGCGCTCTCTGGATCAGATCATCGCAGAGGTTCGCCGCGAGAAGGAAGAGGCGATGCGCAGACCTCCTCTGGACGTCACGTTCGTTGTGGATACGTCGGGAAGTATGGAAGGTCGCCCCCTCGATGAGGCAAAAAAATCGATTCAAGAATTCTTGGCGCAGCTTGATCAAACCGATGCCAAGATCTCGATTCTTAAATTCTCCGATTCTTGCGATTGGAAGTGTTATCAAACAGAAATCAGCAAGCGTCCTTTTATTCAAAAGGCAATTCAATCTTTGGAGGTGGACGGCGGAACCACTGCTACACCGCTTGGAGATTTCGCCAAAAAGCAGGGATTCCATAAGATTGACGGAAAGATTCTCGTGGTCTTGACCGACGGTGAATGGGAACATCAGGGATTTGAGATCATGTCGGCGCAATCCCTCAAGAAAAAGGGCGTGATCATTTACGCCGTTGGAATTGGCGATGCCGATTTCGATTTTCTCTCGAAGATCGCCTCGAACGGCGGCGCGAAGAAGATCGATTTGAGCAGCTTGGCCGACACGTTCCGCGCGATCGCCTCCAGCATCGCAACACAATCTTAACGGGAGTTCACGATGGCAAATAATATCAGAACACAAGAAGAATACAAAAAGCCGGAATATAACTATTTCATTGCCCTGAAGCTGGGCATCAAGGAAAAGAATACGGCAAACATCGAAAAAAGCATCAGCAAGACCTGCGGAAGCACCAAGGGAGACCTGATTTCCCGCCGTCTCATCGAGCTTCGACAGGACATGACCGAGATCATGGTCAACGATGCAACCTACAATCCGCAAACCAACAGCTACGTCCCCAATTCGGGAGGTCGCCAGAAGGAGGCGGATGCGGCAAAGGCACTCAAACTTGAGGAATTGATGAAGCTCGTTTACAATATGTGTATGAGCAACGGACGTATTTTCAAGAGTACCCTCAACGAGCTTTGCATTGCCGCCAATAAAACGGCAGAATATTTTACGCTTGACGAGCTGATCAAAAAATGCGATTCGCTCAAGGCGCAGGGAATCAAGTTCATCGACAACATGACCTCGGCAATTCCGTTCGCGGAGTTCCAGACGGCAGGTCAGTTGCTCGAAACCCCTCCCGCCAAGGCAGACCTTTACGAGTTTTTGGGCGTGAGTAAGACCGCGTCCGTTGCGGAGATCAGTGCCGCGAGAGCAAACGCGTATAACGAGGCGCAGAAAAAGAGCGACCTCAAGATCAAGCAGTCGGTTTCGGCTCTTTGCGCAAAGGTTGACGCCATTCTCACCAAGAGCCCCGATATCCGTAAGCAGTATGACTATTACATCCAGGTCAAGGAAACCGTATGGGATCAGTTCAAGATGAGAAAGACCTACGGTGCCAAGAGTATTTCGCTGGATGAATATTATCAGTTTGCGGAAGAGCTGCAGCGCGTGCTTTCCATCAAAATCGACGAGGTCGAGGAGATGCTGGGCGCGGGACTGAAGTTCTACGGTCTGGTAGTCGCGGGTGACGAGGGTGACGGAAGTGCCAAGGAAAAATTGGGCATTCCCGAGCTGGAGCTTTGTCCCTATCCCGATTGCGGTCAGATCTATCGCGCGGGAGCCAAGGCATGCCCGCATTGCGGCAAGCCGCTTGAAATCCTTTGCTGGAACTGCGGCAATCAGGTGCCCTTTACCGTCAAGCACAAGACTTGTAGCCATTGCGGCGCCGCGCATGACGGCAAGGATCGCTATGAAGCGGTTTCGCGCGAGATCGATGCGCTTTTGCGCGCGAGCGTGTGCGATATTCCGAAGCTGCAGGCTGCACTCATGACTTTGAAAAATCTCGTTCCCAACGATAAGGGGGATGGAAAATCCACCATTTCCAAGAAGGTGGCGCAATGCGAAAAAACCATTGCGGATAAAATCAAAGAAGAGGAAACAACGGGCGAGAAGTACCGCGCCGACGAAAAGCTGGTGCAGGAACAGATCGCTCTGAAGAATCTGATGACCGCGGCGAGCATGGTGAGCAATATGCGCCGTGCATATCCCACCTACAACGCGGCAAACACCCAAGCGCTCGCCAATTCGATTCAGGCGACGATCTCCAAGGCGCAGGCAGGACTTGAACAGGTCAAGCGTTATGCGGCGCAGGGGAATGAGGCCATGGTGATCGATTCCGCCTCCAAGGTGCTGGAGATCTGTGCCGACTATCTTGAGGCGAAGCAGTTCCTCCAAAAGTTCCCGCCTAAGACGCCCTCTGCCCCCGTGATCTCTGCGTCGGATGACGGCAAGGTTCATCTGGAGTGGAGAAAAGAAGGGGATCAGAAGATGGTGACCTACACGATCGTCAAAAAGATCGGAACGGCACCGCAGAACGTCAAGGACGGCGCTCTGGTCGAGGAAAATCTCGAGATCAACTTCTATGAGGACAGCAACATTGTTTCCGCCACGCCCTATCACTACGCGGTATATGCTACCCGTTGCGGCGTGAATTCCGGATTGCTCGTGTTCCCGTCGTCCATTCAGGTGTTTGGAGACGTTGCCAACATCCAGCAGGAGATCCTGCCCGGCAAGATCAGCGTGCATTGGGATGCACCGCAGAATTTTGCAAGCATCGACGTCTGGAAGAAGGAGGGAACTATTGCTCCTCTCAAGGCGGGTGACGGCACCAAGCTTTCCGGCACGAAGGACGGCTTCGTAGACGAGGATTGCAAGGGAGAAAACAGCTACCTCATCATTTGTACCTACAAGACCGCAGAGGGTGTGAAGTGCTCTCGCGGAATTACGCATACCTTTAAGAAATACGACATGATCGAGCCTCTGCGCGAGGTCAAGCTGACACAGAACACACAAACCGAGTTCTGTCTGTCCTGCAAGAATCCTTCGGACGAGAAGCTCCGTGTGGTGTTCAGCAAGAACAAGCTTCCTTGCCGCGCCGACACCGTTTTGCAGATGATGGATTACAACACCTATATCAAGGGTGGAACCACATTGCCGATCTTCTACGATAATGACGGCGCGACCTGCTTCAATCTGCCTGCGAACGCGATGGGATACGTGTACGTGTTGGTTTACAACGATCAGCTCTTCTGCGCATCGGCTCCGATCGCCGCCAATGCGCTCGCCGGCATCACCAGCCTCTCCTATGAGGAGCAGAACGCGGGCGTGAAGATCAAGGGTAACCTGAATCCCGCAACCAAGCGCGTGATCGCCAAGATCAGCGATACGGCTTTTGCAAAATCGATCAATGACAAGGGCGAGCAGATCGCCATCACCAAAGAACAGTTTGAGAGAGACGGCGGTTTTGTGCTCAAGCTCAAGACGAATGCTTCGCACTATATTTCGGTGTTTGCCGAATTGGATCTGGAGGGACATGTCACCACGTCCTACGGCACGCCGTTGGAGAATGTGATCGACCTGCGCGAAAAGGTTACCGTGCAGTATTGCATGGAATTCACCGTGTCGCAATCCAAGCCTTTCAAGATGACGCTGAAATTTGCGGCGGATCAGCCCGTGGATCTTCCCGACATGCTGTTGATGAAAGGCGTACCGCGGCCTCTGAACAAGAGCGCCGGAACGCTGGTGGAGCGCGTGAGCGGTGTGGCACTGAAAAAAGGCCTCTTCTCCTCGCGTTATACGGCAAAGATCACCCTGACCGTCCCTGCAGACAGACCGAACATGAGGTTCATTCTGTTTACGGCTGACGATCACGTCAAACATGCCAAGCTCAAAGAGGTTACGTCTCTGTAATCTCAACAAACGCTCCGCCGCGCCCGCA
This sequence comes from Clostridia bacterium, assembly GCA_017517745.1. Classification (GTDB taxonomy): domain Bacteria; phylum Bacillota; class Clostridia; order Oscillospirales; family CAG-272; genus UMGS1865. Next base: position 24,823 of record JAFWYJ010000040.1, read on the forward strand.
GAGCGGGGCGGCGGAGGAATACCGATGAAAGGATGGAGAACATGATTACCGGAAACACCACTGTTCGCGTGATCGAGGGAAACCGATTGAACGATACCGTGCCCGAGGCGGCAAAGCAACGTCAACAGCCAACCCCGTCCAACCCTCGTCCGATCAACATACTTTTCAACGGTAAGAACGGGAAGGGAATGCCCGATCAGTTTGTCCTGACCGAGCGATTGCTCAGCCAGCATCTGATGCTCATCGGAGGCATCGGTTCGGGCAAAACCAACACCTTCAATCAAATCATGCAAAACATCGCGCCGCAGCTTTCCGCGCGGGACGTGATGATTATTTTTGATACCAAAGGCGATTTTCTCAAGGAGTTTTATGCTCCCGGAGACATCGTCATCAGCAATGATACCACAGCAAGAGGAGCAAACGGCCCCGACTATTGGAACATTCTCGCAGAGCTTGAGGATGACGATTCGCTTGAGGTCAACTGTGTGGAGATCGCCACGGCGCTCTTTGCCGACAAGCTGAGCGAGGGCGGAGATTCCTTTTTCCCAAACGCGGCAAAGGATTTGCTCACCGCCGTGCTGTATCATTTCGTCAAAAACCGTGCTCAGATTCGATCGAGCAACAAAACGCTCTCGGAATGTCTCAAAGGTGTGAATCACGAATGGTTTTTGGCTTTGCTGAATAAATATCCGCAGTTCAAGGCGATGAAGAGTTACATTCCGCAAGACGCGCCCGGTCAGGCGATCGGCGTGCTGGCGGAGCTTCAGCAGGTGGTGCGCCAGGTGTTCATCGGCAACTTTGCCAAAGAGGGAACACTTTCCGTGCGCAACCTCGTGCGTCGCAAAGGCGGAAAAAAGATTTTCATTGAATATGATATCGGTATCGGCGGAATGCTTACACCGATTTACAGTTTGATGTTCGATCTGGCAATCAAGGAGGCACTCTGCCGTTCCAAGAGCGACGGAAACGTGTTTTTCGTGGTGGACGAGTTCAAGCTTCTTCCCAACCTCAAGCACATTGACGACGCAGTCAACTTCGGCAGAAGCCTTGGCATCAAGTTTATGATCGGCATCCAGAACGTGGATCAGATCATCAAGGCGTATGATGAGCACATGGCGTTGAATATCTTTTCGGGATTTCTCAATCAATTTGCCTTCAAGGTCAGTGATCATTCCACAAGAGAATATATCAAAGAGCGTGCGGGGATGAATCGCAAGCTCACAATGTATAAAACGGTAACCGTCCAGGAATCGATCGAGGGAGCAAACGTCATCGAAGACTGGGACGTGGGAAATCTGAAGTTGGGGCAGGCTGTGGTCATGCTCAACAGCGCGGAACCCTTCGTATTCGGTTTCCCCGAATTCATCGGCAGGAGTTAGTTATGGGATTCTTATTTGGAAACGGCGGCATTTTTGCCGCGTCCCCCGGCAGGGGTAACGTTGTGAGCCTCGACACGAGCCTCGGAAACACCATTCTCGTGGGCAATTCGCCCAGGGGCATTGAATCCGTGATGCGAAATTATCTCATCGACGCGCTCAATAAGGGCAATGCGGTGGTGATTTTGCGCAACGGAGAGAACGGTTTTTCGGCATATCCGAGCGTGGTGAATATGCGCGGCAGAATCTATGACGTTGACGTCGCAGAGGATCTTGGAGCGGAGCAGATCGATGGCTTTTCCGGTTATTCCGACCGTGAGCAGGACATGGCCATGCTGCAAACGATGGAGATGTATAATCAGATCGATCCTGCAAAGAAGATGAAGTTCCAAAACTATATTTCCATTGTCCGCAGCCTGCTGGCCACGCGCAAAAAACGCTTGCGCCTGAACGAGCTGTATCAGTATAACGTTGATGAAGTGGAGATGCTCAATGCCTCCGCTCCCATCCCCGATGCGGAAAAGATGCGCAACGAGCGTTTCTTCAACAGTTTCCGCGCGGACATTTTTGAGTTTGAAACCTATTTTTATGAGTTTTCCAACAATGCCGTCGGACACATCCTCTCGGGCGCGAAATCGTTGGAGACGATCTTCGCGAGCAAGAACGTGATTGAAATCTCTTTTGATTTCAAGTCGCATGAAACCGACTCCAACGTCCTGCTTCACGCGCTGGTCAACGTGCTTGGAAAATTCAACTGTGCGGCAGCCGGCAAAAGAGGCTTGACGGTGGCGGTCAACGAGATTCCCAACGAGAGCTTGGAGCAATCGGGACTGCAAAAGCTGATCAAAAATACGCCCAATTGCAACGTGATCTATTCGGTCGCGGACATTTCCAAACTGATCGAAAAGACCAACGATTGGATTGAGTACGCCGACAGCTATTTCTTCCTGAGACAGACTTCGGACAAGAACAAGGAGTTCAGCTCAAGCTTCTTCGGTACATACGAAAAACAAAAGGTGAGCACCAATCAAAGCCGTTCCACTCCCTCCTTCTGGGATCGCCTGAACAATCGCGGCGCTGTGACCAGCACCAGCGGAACCACGGTGACCACCGAAAAAGAACGTGTTTATCAGCCCGACGATTTTGCGGTGATGCCCGAAAACGAAGCGATTTATTTCTTCAAAAAAACCAATTCGCATAGCCGCATCAGGCTGTTCTGAAAGGGAGGGTTCTCATGAGCAGAAACGATCAGGACAAAACCAAGGAATACAGAGACGGCGAGGCGATCGAAAAACGCTTCAACCGTTGCAAAGATCATCCGAACGAAAGATATGCCGCGATGGAGGACTACCGTGATAATCTCCAAAAGCAAAAAGACGCTCTTGCGGACATGAAGGACAAAAACAGTCCCGAATATCAGCAGCGGAAGGGAGAGATTGCGGAGCAGGAAAGCAAGTACAAGGAAATGTGGAACGAGGCTCAGAAATCCTACGGCGAGAATCGGCAGCAGGAAAAAGTGAACCAAGTCGATCGCTTGAGAGCCGAAAACCGTGAGCTTTCTTCGAAGATGGAAAAGGCGGCGGAAAAAGGAAACAAGAGTCAATATGATTCGCTGCGCCAAAAGTACGAGACCAACCTCAAGGCACAAGAGGGCGTTTGCAGAGATCTGCGAGAAGATCGTGTCGAACATCGTGACACCACGTCGCAGCAAAGATCGGCAATGGTGGATAGTGATCGCCATATGGCGGAAAAAGTGAGAAGAGACTCCAAGGACAAGAATGACAAATACAAAAATCAAGCACAAGCGAGTCAAAAAGAAGCAATGAAGAAGCAGGACGATAAGGCGCTCGATGAGAAACGAATGACCTACGGCATTTCGGAGGAGGAAATCAACGCCGAGCGCCGAACGAGAGAGCATGAGCGCAACGAGCATTGCAGATAAGCCCGCTATCTTGAAAATTTCGCATCCCTCATCAGATTCTTCCAAGGAGGATGGCAAATGAAAAGCAAAGACAAAAACGACATTATCAGCAAGCGGTTTGATGCCTATGCAAAAAGTGGCGATCACACCGAGATGTATGCCGCAAAGGCGGAGTATGACGAGAATCTGCGCGATCAAAAGAATGAGCTGGAGGATATGAGGGACAAGAACAGCCCCGAATATCGGCAGAAGAAAGAAGAGATCGAAAAGCAGGAAGAACGCTCCAAGGAAATGAGCCGTGAAATCGATAAACAATACAAAAAGGAGCACGGCTACAACGATCAAAACGCCAAGAAGGAGGATCTCGAAAAACTCAAACGCGAAAATCAAGGCATTTCGCGTGAGATGCACCGCGCGGTGGAGAAGGGCGACACCAAGAAATTTGACGCGCTTTCTCAAAAATATGAGACCAACATCAAGGCGCAGGAGGGGATCAGCAAAGAGCTGAAGACCAACGGCATCGACCATGAGGATACCAGCTACCGCCAAAGAGTTGATTTGAAAAATCAAAACAACGATATGAGCGATAAACTCAGAGCATCTTCCAAACCCAAGGATCGGGAAAATGCACAGAAATACATGAATCGGACGCGCGAGTGCGAGCAGAAGGAGCTCAAGAAGAAGGACAACGCCGAGCTTGACCGCATGAAAAACAACTACGGTCTCTCGGAAGAGGAAATCAACGCCGAGCGCAAAAAAATGGAACACGAGCGCGAAAAGTACAGATAAGCCCCCCTGAGTCAATCGAAAATCCAAATCAAGCAAATCATATAGAAAGAGGAAAAAACCATGGCAAAATTCACATGCCCGTACTGTTATGCCACTCATACGCTGGATACCTGCGGAATGAAGTGCTCCTATAACATCACGGGTACCGACGTCACCTGCAAGAAAAACCTTCCAAAGGATGCTGAAGGTTGGATCCCTCAGCTCTACAAAAAGCAGTGCCTCGCGTGCAAGGATGCGAGAAAGCGCATCTATTGTCCCACCGTGGAAAAGGAAATTCCCACCGAGTTCCTCTCGGGCGAGAGTCTTCCCATCGCACTCGTGGGCGCAAAGGCATCGGGCAAATCCAACTACATCGGCGTGCTGATCGATGAGGTCAAAAGAAAGATGGCACGGAGCTTTAACACCACGCTCAGCGTGAGCTGTGACGAGACCTCCCGTCGATTCTACGATCAGTTCTACAAGATCCCGCTCTACACACACGGAGAGGTGGTCGCCGCCACCGACGCTGGAGAAATGCCTCCCATGATCTTCCCGTTGCGCTTTATGGATCGCAAGGATCGCATCATCAACAGCGCGACGCTGACCTTCTATGACACCGCAGGAGAGAATCTTGACTCGGATGAGGAAATGCTGATCTACAATCGCTACATCCCCAATGCAAAGGGAATCATCCTGCTTCTTGACCCGCTGCAGGTACCCGGTATTCGTCAGCAACTCGAGGGAAAAATGCAGCTTCCTGCCATGAACACCGACGTGACCGAGGTTCTCAGCCGCGTGGTCGAGAATATCCGAAGCGTCAAGAACATCAAGGGAACCATCAACATCCCGCTGGCTCTGGCATTCACCAAGCTCGACGTGCTGGAAAAGTTTGACATCATTTCTGAGGACAGCCTCTTGCGAGAGGAATCTCGCCATCTTGAGCTGGGCGCGTTCTCCATGTCGGATTTCGACAGCTGTACCATTCAGATGAGAGACATTCTGGAAAACTGGCTGGATGCCGAGTTCACCCAGTTGGTCAAAAACTTCTCCAAGTACGCTTTCTTCGGCGTGTCGGCATTGGGAGAAGTGCCTGAGAATAACACTGTTTCTTCCATCAAGCCCAAGCGTGTGCTTGACCCGCTGCTTTGGCTGTTGGCGGAAAACAAATACATCAAGAAAGTGAAGTGATTCATTGATGAAAGCGGCTCAGTATATGTACACGTCTTGGAAAAATGCCCCCAATCACGGATTCAGTCTCTATTCGATGACGCCGGGACTCTCCGCGACCGACAGCGAGGACATTTCCAAAATGATGAAGTACGTTTTGCAGCCCGGAATGCCGCGTGATCCTTCCGATGAGGAAATCGCGTCTGTTCTGCCGCGAAACGTCGCGTTCTTCCCACTTTCCTCGGGTAGGTACTGCCTCGCACAGGCGGGCTACGTGGGACGTGAATACCGAGGCTTTGAGGACGGCGGCCGTCTTGGAAACTATCTTTTACACGCCTATATTTTGGACGATGTGAAGGACGTTCTTCCCATGTCTTTCGTGGGAGACGACATTTTCCGCTACGACCTGACGAAGGAGGAGTGGCAGGCAACCAATCCCGCGCCGCTTCCCATTGTGGAGCTTGCTCCCGTCGGAAAGATGCTGACCCAAAGCGAGATCGCGTCGTTCTTCGATGCAACTCGCATCGAAACGCTGGAAAAGCTGGTTCAGGCGATCATCACTGCATCGGCAAACGGAAAAACCGTCTTTTTCAATGACGAGAATGCAAACATGCGCTTTTGGTACAAGGCTTTGGCGGTCTGTCTGCCGGTCAGCCTTTCGAAAACGGCGTTCAACACGTACTCGCTTTCGATGAGCCTGCCTGTCGGTGTTTCTCCTTGCTGCAAGCTCAGCCTCATGAACGTTTCGGTCAGCAAGGATCCCGCCATTCCGATCACCGCGCCCAACCTCGCGGACGAGACGCGAAAGGGCAACTTTGTCATCGACTTGGTGCGTGGAGCTTATAGCCCCGTTACGGTCGGTTCTTATGCCAAGGCTGTTTGCGCGAAATTCAAGGCGAATCTCTTTGACGCGGTCAATTTCGCGAAGAAGATCGACGTTACGGCGGCAAGATATTCCTGCACCGTCGATCAGGCGATGGATATCCTCTGCTTCTCCGAGGGCAAGCTGGATCAGTTCCCGAGCATTGGTGACGTGCTGAGGGTGATCCGTCTGCTTGGCGACGGCACGCCGGATGCACAGATGCAGAACAGCATCACCCGATTTGCCGAGCGCATTCTGACGGGCGCATATCCTTACGGAAATGAGCTTTGCGAGGCAATCAAAAACGTGGTTTATCCCAACGTTGCCGATGATTGGAAGCAGAAGTTGCTCGCTTACGTGATGCAGACCGCACTCTCCATGAATGCACCGAGCAAGGCAGCGTTCGCAAAGGCGGTCGATTCCGCGATCCCGTGCGATAAATTGACGGCGGCACGTTATATTTACGATAACAAGATCTATGACCGCTTGTTGGGCGGAGATCTTTATCAGATTCACTATCTGGCAACCATGACTGTCGAGAATTATACCGCGCTGCAGACGGTATATGGCAAGCTTCCCACCATGATGCTGAATACGGTGGTGTCCAAGTACATCGGACAGAACGATTTCGCTTCGTTGGATGAGCTGGTAGCGCTCGCTCCCGGACTCACGGGCAGTGCGATCGCAGTGGTGATCTGTCACTATGCAGAGAAGAAGACGCTCGGTCAGATCTCGGTGGATGCCTTCTTCCGTGTCCTTCCCAAGGCAACGCTTTCGAGCGATGCTCTGGTCACTCTCATGACCGAGGCAATCGCGCTGTGGGGAAGGGATGCCGATTTCTGCCGAAAGTACGAGGCGTTTGCTGCGACGAATGCGCAGGCGGATGCCGCACTCCGCGCAATTCCCGCGTGTGTGCCGTTCTTTGACGAGATGGAGGTGCATCGCTTCCGCTCGAGCCGCCCGACGATGGACGGACTTTGCAATTACTTCATGCGGATCTATGCCAAGAATCCCGATGACACGGCGTTCGAAGCAAAGCTGACCGAATATTTGAAGCCTTTGGATTGGAAGACTTGTCTGCGTGAATCGATCACGGTTTACTCCAGATGCTTCAAGCCGAAAAAAGGCTGGACTCCGAACGATTTGCGCATCGTGCAAGTCTTGCGCTGGAATGTGTTGGAAAAACCGGAGCGCCGTGAGTTTTCCAAGGCGCTTCTGTCGGAAGTAAATCTCCGCACGATGGTGGACGGATTCGTGAAGGATACCGAGATGAGAGGTTGCGGCAAAGATGCCTTCTATGCGATGATCTCCGCCTTTGCCGAGATCATTGCCAAGCCTGCACTCCAGGCAGTGAAGGCCATCGAGACACAAACGCTTCTCGCGGGACTTCTGGTCTCCAAGGAAACGGCGGCAATCTTCAATCAAAACCTTGCCGAGGAGTATCTCATCTACGTCACAGAGGCAATCAAGGCGTCCCGAAAAGAGGATCATCCCTTGTTGACAACGGCACTCCTTCCTCTGACAGCCGATGAGCCTTCCTTCAAAAAGGCGATCGCCGCGATTCTTTCTTCCAACGAAAAGGATGCGCAGAAGCGCAGTTTGCGACTGCGGGCAGTATTGCTTCTGCACGTTTCCACCGATGCCAAGCCGCACAAGGCGCTCAAGGCAGTATTTGAGGATGACTTCCTCAATTGCTCCAAGAAGGAACGCTTGAACGTGCACAAGGCGACGGCAAAGGCGACACAAGACAAAGATCTGTTTGCAAAGAGTCTGGAATATGTGACAGACTTCAATGCAAAGCACAAAACCGGTTTCTTTGACAAGCTGAAGGGCTTGTTTGGAAATAAAAAATAAAATAAAGAAAGAGGTAGTATCATGGAAATCATTGGACACATTTTAATGATTATTCTTTACATTTGTTACCTACTGTTCATGACCTTGTTGCTCATCGCGATCGCAGCGATCACAACGGCAGTCGGTGTGGGTATGGGACTTGTAAAGGGAATCAACCACGCGCTCGAAATTTATTTCGGAACATTAATTGAAGAGATTGGAGATAGATGACGCTATGAGAAAACAACCGGCAAAAGTAAATTATTTCTTCGGCGGTGCGTATCGCACTCTGATCAAAACCATTTTGGGGTCTTTTGCGAAGACCTTCGGACTTATCACCGTTCTTGCACCTTTACCCTTCAAAGCATTTTTCCTGTTTATCAAAGCATTCGTAGCACTTGTCGTTTCGATTTTCAGTCTGGATTTCCGCGACATTTGGGACAATACCAAGGATACCGTGTTTGCTCTCTGGAGCTTTACTTACACGCTCCCCACGTTCCTCAGCGTTTTGATCCTCACCCCCACCATGTGCTTGATCCTCAGCGCAATTCAGCTGGTGATCTTCCTTGGTTTGATGTTCACCATCTACGTGGTCTACACCATCACCTATCTGCTCGACCTGCTCTTCCGTAAGATCAAGCAGATCTCCAACACCTGCCGCTACTGCCAGCGCAAGATCAAGAATCCCATTTATTTCTGCCCGAACTGCGGAGTTGAGCACGATATGCTCATTCCTTCCAAGTACGGTGTGTTCAAGCGCAGATGTGAGTGCGGTGCAAAGCTTGGCACCACCTTCCTGAGCGGACGTGAGAAGCTTGAAAGTAAGTGTCCTTACTGTGAGAGCGGTATCGCGGATACGTCGCACGTGGATATCACCGTTCCCGTTGTGGGCGGTCCCAGCGCAGGTAAGACCTGCTTCATTCATATGGCAATTTCTGATATTGAGCAGAATTCCATGACCGATCACAAGCTGGAATATGAATATGATCCCGGCATTGATGATGAGTTCGCAATGAACATGAGCAACCTCAAGCAGGGCTTGGCACCGAATAAGACCAGTGACATGCGTCTGCGTTTCTACAGCTTCTATCTCAAGCCCAAGAAGGGAATCAAGCATCTGATTTCGCTTTGTGACGTCGGAGGAGAGATCTACGACGACAGTGAATCTCTCGGTACGCAGGCTGCTCTGACACACTCCAATGCATTCCTTATGGTCATCGACCCGCTGTCCATGATGGATTACCGCAAGGAGCTGGAGCAAAACGGTGTCGACATTTCCAAGTTCGGACCCAGCTCCAAGCCGATTGACGAGGTGCTCAGCTTGCTGATTACCACGCTCGAGAATATGTGTAACATCTCCGCAAAGGATATGCTCAACCGTGATTTGGCGGTTGTATTCTCCAAGGGAGACCTTCCCGGTCTGGAGGAAAAGATCGGCAAGACTGCAGTAGAGGAGTACATGACCTCTCATGCAGGCACCACCCGTCTGCAGGCGCAGAATGCGGTTTGCGAACAGTTCCTCAAGGAATATGATGAATTCGGCTTCCTCAATGCCGTGAAGTCCAAGTTCAAGGTGGTGCAGTTCTTTGCAAGCAGCGCACTTGGACACGCCGCTGACGGAAGTGCCTTTGAATCCAATGGCGTATCCGAGCCCGTCTACTGGATCGTCGATAAGATCAGCGCAAGCATCGATCTGACCGAGGTTTGGGACGAAAAGCGCGGATAAATTCAAACGATGCTACAAAAGGAATATTGGCGCACAAAGCTTTCCCCGGCGGATCAGAAGACCTATGATCTGATTCGCGCGGGGCTGGCATCCCAGCGGGAGCGAACCGCCATTCCGACCTTTTCGGGAGATCCGAACGGCATTTTGCCGATCTATCAGGCGATCTGGAACGATCACCCCGAACTCTATTGGCAGACCTATGCACCGGGCGTTGCGCAAGCGGCATCTTCGTTTGGCGGATTGTTTGGCTCGGGGGGCGCACCTCGGTTTGAGGTCATCCATCCGACGCTTTATCAACCCAAGGAAACGGCAAGCATCAACGCGTCCATTCGGAACGTGCTTGCGAAGTTGGATGCGTTGAAGGCACAGCCAAAGATCGATCAGATCATCGCCGCGATTCTGCATCTTGCAAAGCACGTAACCTACGAGATCAACAACGAAAAGAACCAGAATGCGGCGTCAGCCCTCTACTTCGGACGTGCGCAATGCACGGGATATGCCAAGGCGTTCAAGCTGATGATGGATCATCTCGGCATCCCCTGCATATTGGTTTCGGGATCGGCAATGGCAAGAGAGGGGGATCCCTCCTCCATGGGACCGCATGCGTGGAATCTTGTTGAGCTGGACGGTGCTTGCTATCACCTGGACACCACCGCGGTGGCAGGAAACGTCGATGACCGCGAGGATATTTTGGCAAGTCTGCTGTTTCTCGGAAAGGATGGGGATTTTGAGAAAAACCATGTGTGGGATCGCAAATCGATTCCCGCATGTCCCAATCATTCTCCCTACCGTGCGACAAAGATCATTCCCTCACCGGGCGCAGGGATGCCCTCCAAGCCCGATGATGCAAGCGTTACGCAGATCTCCTCGCTTTACGAATTGCGGATGCTTTTGGCACGCGAGTTTGCAAGCGAGAAAACTTGCACGTTTGCTTTTCGCATGAACATGAGTCTGCCGACCGAAAAACTTCATCCTCATGTGATGAGCAGCATTCAGGCAGCGCTCAATCAAGCAAAAAAATCATCGAGCGTAGAGACGACTTGTCAGGGAACGCTCTATCAGCTGACGAGAACCGTGAGCCCGTAAGACAAAAATAACGAAATTGGAGATATCATCCGATGGCAAAAGGAACAAATCGTGTTGTGGCAGGGGATTACCGCGGAGCAGAGGTGATCTGGAACGGAGCAGAGCTTCTAATCTCGGGATTGATGTTCACCGCCTGCAAGATAGACAAGACCACGGTCGCCCATCACACCCTGGTGGGACAGACGAGCGGTCTGTTCGGAACGAACGTCGGATACAACGTTTCGGTGGATTTCACCAACGGCAAAAGATCCATGCTTTCGCTCGACCAACAATATTATGATCTTTTGATCAGAATTTTATTTTAAGGAAAGGGATCGATTATGTTTTATTACGGACCCCCTCCGCGGCAGGATAGAGACGGAGGCTGTTTCGCCTTCTTGGCGATATTCATCATCATTGCCATCATCGCAGCTGTGATCGGCTGGTACATCCTTCTCTTCTTCCTCGGACTTGGCTTGGCGGTTGGTTGCGTGTTCTCATTGATCATTTATATTCGTGCACTCGTTTCCGCCATTCAAGAGCTTGCCGCCGCGCCGCCGCATGCATCCAACAAACTGTTGACGGTACTCAAGGGCTACGGAATCCTGCTTCTGAAGGTGCTGGCAAACAGTTTCCGCGAGACCATGACCGTGGTGTCAAACAGCTTTACAAAGTTTCTGAATCACCGTGTGCTTTCCTTCCAGAAATGGATGTGGCTGACCGTGGTCCTCACGGTTTCGGTGTGTGAGGTGCTTTTCCTGATTGCCGCGATCATGTTCCAGTTTGTGCTCGTGAGCGCGATCCTGATGCTGATCTTCTATCTCATTGTTGCGGTGTTGCTCATCAATCTGATCGCGGCACTTGGCTATACGACTGTGTTGGCGGTTGCAGATCTGATCAGGAATATCGGTGTCAATCAGCGAATGGATCACATGACCTTTTCTTCGCTCTCCACGTTTTCCGCATGGCTGCAAGCCCCCGGACTTCTTTGGAAGAGTGAAAAATCCTTTTTCCGCACGGTGATCGCAGATACGGCTCTGCGCGCGCGCACGTTTTTGGCATATTCGGGCGCACATCGCCTGGTTTCGGTGCAGAAGTGGTTTGACCTCACTTGTGCCATCGCGATCTGGGTGGTTGCCGCCGTCTTCAGTCTTGTATTCACGCTTTGTTATCTGATCGCATTCTTGGCAGTTTGGATCGCAAACCTTTTCTGGACGACGGGCGTTGTGTTGTTTTACCGTCTGCATCCTTGATCGGAGGCGACGGAGATGAATCTGTTTTTGATTGCAGGCAACGGCTGTGACGGGAACGGGATGGCGGAGATTCGACGAATCTCACGGTTGCTTCCGATTCTGGAGAGCGGTGTGCCTTGCATTCTCACGGGCTATCAACCCGATCAGCTGGCACTGGCGACCGAGGCACAGAACGTTCTCAAGGACGCCCGTGTGCGACCGACACATCTTTGCACGGTGTCCGAAGCGGACACGTTTTCCAAACTCTGCCTGCAGGCCGAGTTGCTTTTGGAACGAGTTCGCCGCGGAACCCTATCAGACCGTGGAACGCTGTTGATTTTGGCGCCTGCCGACATGATCCGTGCAATTCTGCAAGCCGCGTTTTATATGAGACCGGATGAGGCGATCGCGCTTTCTGTGCCAAAAAGCGGGACACGTTGGATCGCGTTGAAGGGCGAACACTTCTTCGATCTCGGCGCACTTGCCGATGCCGAGGTGGATTTCACCGAGGACGAGCCGAATCCGAACGAAGATCTTCCTTCGGGTGGCTTTTGCGGTGTGATCGGCACGGACGATGCACAAGAGAAGCAAGAAGAGCCGCAGCACAAGTATATTCCAACATATTTCAAAACCCATTGTTACCGAGAAGACGCCGTGACGTTTGTGAAGACCGTCAATCAAGTCATCAAAACCGTTCAAAACGTGATCGAAAAACGCGTCGAATGGGGATACGGCATGCAACGTCCTCCGGATTTTGCGCGAAACAACGAATTGAGAATGCTTCGCACATTGATGGAGGGAGCAGTCGCCTTTGCTTGTGCGAAGGCACTCATGAAAGAGGGCGTGCAGATGGGGCAGGTTTCTCCCGAGCGGGAAATGCCCGTGCTTGAGGAGGAAAACAACTACGGCATCGATCTTGAACCAAGCCGAGAACAAAACGGCAGAAACCATGGAAATGAAATGCAAAATTCAAAATAAGTAAGAAAGAGGCATATTATGAGCAATAATAACGATATCATTACATTAACAAGTGCCGACGGTACCAGCACGGATTTTTATAACCTCGGCGTCATCCGTCACAAGGGCACTTCCTTTGCGATTCTTCAGCCTGTGGATCTTCCTGCGGGAATGACGGCAGACGAAGCACTGGTGTTCCGTATGACCTTCAAGGCGGGCGGCGACATTGATTATAATATTGAGGTTAACGACAAGATCGTGGACGCCGTTTTGAAGAAGTTCAACAATCTGGTGGATCAGAGCAACAATGACGCCGGAAGAGCGGTCGGACATCCCCTCAACATGCTGCTTGACGTCGGAGTCTTCATCGTGCTGGTGATCATGACCCTCGTTGTGCAGGATTTCTTGCCCACGGATGGATTGCGGAGCATCTTGCTCACGACAATTTTGGCGGGAATGGTTGCAGACGTCGGATACTTCATCGTGCATCTGTTCTGCTTCCTGATTGGAAAGCGTTGAAAGAGAACGTCAAATCGAAAAGCAAAAGGCATTCCCAAACGCGGGAATGCCTTTGCTGTTTTTATACCTTTGCGGCGTTAGCGTTCAGCCTTGATGTTTTTCAGCAACGGTGCGAGTGCTTCGGCGATCTCTTTGAGCGGTGCGGCGGAGGTGTTGATGCAGAAGTCATAGTTGGTACGGTTTCCCCAGATCTGCCCCGTGTGATAGTGATAGTGTCTGGCACGGTTTTTGTCGACTTTTTTGATCATGCGGCGCAGTTGCTTGTCGGAAAGTTGCTCGTGCTCGTCAGCATTTGCGCGACAACGAGCGACCTTGGCTTCCTCCTCGGCGTAGACGAACAGACGGACGGGATGATAGTCCTTGAGAATATAGTCACTGCAACTTCCGACGATCACACAGTCCGAGCGTTCCGCCATTTCGCGCAGTACGTTTGCCTGCTCGCTGTAAACGTGGGCGTAGTGATGCAAGAGATATTCTCCGCCGTGGTTGTGATGATAGAGCGTGCGGCCGACCGTGATGGGAAAGGGAATGCCCGTGTGGTTTTCCACGATCGCGTGAAGATACTCCTCGGCAAGCTGTGTGCGCTTGGCGATCTCTTGAACGATCTCTTTATCGTAATAAGCAAATCCGAGCAGTTCCGCGAGCTCCTTTCCAAGCTCTCGTCCGCCGCTTCCGAATTCTCTGCCGATGGTGATGATTTTGTTCATGGAAACCCTCCGTTTTGTCAAAAGTCTGATACCTAACTATATTATACTCTTTTTTCAAGCATTTGTCAAGAATGAATGTTTTTGAAGAAACGGTAGGCTTTGCGAGAATCGTTTTTTGTACGGAGACGGAAAAGAACCCCTCGCGATATCACATATTTTTTCCAATCTCAGCATAGAGTGTGACGAGGTGATGTATGATGAAACGAACTCGATTTTTGCGGCGAATTTTGACGTTGCTTATGACACTTCTTTTGGTGATGCTTTCTGTGATTCCGGCGACTGCCGAGGAGGGAATCGTGCCGATTCTCGATGCGGAAGAAAATGCAACGGGGGTGTCGGATCTTGGAGTGAAGGAAGGCTCTTTGCAACTTCCGTGCAAGGGCGCGATCCTGATGGAGGCGACAACGGGAGCGGTGATCTACTGTCAGAACGATGCGGAGGCATTGCCGCCGGCTTCTGTGACCAAGATCATGACACTCCTTTTGGTGATGGAAGCGATCGATGCGGGAACGGTACGCCTTGACGATACCGTTGCTGTCTCTGCAAACGCGGCTTCGATGGGCGGCTCTCAGGTCTTTCTGAAGGAAGGCGAGCGCATGAAGGTGGAGGATCTCTTGAAGAGTGTGGTGATCGCGTCTGCGAACGATGCGGCGGTCGCACTTGCTGAGCATATCGCAGGGAGCGTTCCCACGTTTGTGGAGCGTATGAATAGCCGTGCCGCCGAGCTGGGCATGAAACATACGCGCTTTGAAAACGTAACGGGACTCGACGATACTGCCGAGCATCATCTGACGTCCGCGCGAGATATCGCCATGATGTCGCGAGAGTTGATCAAACATCAGACGATCCTGCAATACAGCTCGATCTGGATGGACACCATCCGCGACGGCGCGTTTGGGCTTACCAATACCAACCGCCTGGTGCGCTTTTATCCCGGTTGCACGGGACTCAAAACCGGTTCGACCTCCAAGGCTGGATTTTGTGTCAGCGTCACGGCGGAGCGCGACGGTTTTTCTTTGATTTGTGTCATCATGGGAGCCGAATCCCGTGACGTGCGAAATGCGACCGCAACACAGTTGCTCGATTGGGGATTTGCCAATTACGGACTTTATTCCTCTGAGGCGGCAACCACCGATCCGATCCCTCTGACGGGTGGTGCCGTACGTGATTGTGAAGGCTCTTACGGTGCGTTTTCTTGTGTCCTTCCCAAGAGTGAGATGGGAAGCGTCAAGAAAGAAGTCTCTCTTCCCGATCGCCTCGCGGCTCCCTTGAAAGCCGGGGACGAGATTGGAGAGGTCCGTTTTCTTGTGGGTGAAAAATCGGTTGGGAAAATCCCCGTCATTGTCAATGATGACCTTCCGAAGATCGGATTTTTTGAGGTTTTTGCAAGAATTTTTGCGCGATTTTTACTGATTTGACCGTTGGTTTTTGTGAAAAACGGAAAAAGAGAAAAAAAGTGATTTTTTTATTAAAAAAAGATTGTTTTTTTGTAGGAAATGTTATATAATATCTATTAGATTTCATTAGCGAAGGACGGTCAAATTCTATGGCAATCAAACTCAACGACAAATATCTTTCTTCTTTTGTGGGAGAGCATGAGTACAGACACATTCAAGCACAGGTCACCGAGGCAGATCGCCTTTTGCGCACGAAAAGCGGCGCGGGCAGCGATTTTCTCGGTTGGGTAGATCTTCCCGTCAATTATGACAAGGAGGAATTTGCGCGCATTCAGGTTGCCGCAAAGAAGATTCAGAAATCCTGCGACGTGCTGGTGGTCATCGGCATCGGAGGCTCTTATCTGGGCGCGCGTGCCGTCATTGAATATCTCAAATCTCCGCTGTATAACGCGCTCAAAAAGGATACGCCCGACATTTATTTCGCAGGCAATTGCATCAGCGCCGACGCGCTGAACGAGCTTCTGCAGCTCTGTGAGGGACGCGACGTTTGTGTCAACGTCATTTCCAAGTCGGGAACCACCACCGAGCCCGCCGTTGCTTTCCGCGTGTTCCGCGAACTGATGGAGAAGAAGTACGGCAAGGACGGCGCGAAAGAGCGCATTTTCGTCACGACCGACAAAGCGCGTGGAACGCTCAAGCAGTTCTCGACAGAAAAGGGTTACGAGACCTTTGTGGTTCCGGATGACGTCGGAGGCCGTTTCTCGGTGCTGACGGCGGTGGGATTGCTTCCGATCGCAGTTGCCGGAATTGACGTGGTTGCTTTGATGGAGGGCGCGGCATCGGCAAGAGTTGCCTATACCAACCCCGACATTTCCAAAAACGATTGCTATCGCTATGCCGCGCTTCGCAATATTCTTTACCGCAAGGGCAAAACCACCGAGATCATGGTCGGCTACGAGCCTTTCCAGACGATGCTCAACGAGTGGTGGAAACAGCTGTACGGTGAAAGCGAAGGAAAGGATCAGAAGGGCATTTTCCCCGCGTCGGTCATTTTCTCGACCGATCTGCATTCGCTGGGTCAGTTCGTCCAGGACGGCAACCGCAATCTCTTCGAGACGGTCATCGACATTGCCGAAACCGGATCGCGCTTTGAGATCCCGGACGATCCCGCCAACGTGGACGGATTGAACTTCCTTTCCGGTAAGAATATCAATTATGTCAAAAAGACCGCGATGATGGGAACGATTCTCGCGCACGTTGACGGCGGAGTTCCGAACATCATCATCAACGTTGATGAAAAGAGCGCCTTTGTGTTGGGCGAGCTGCTCTATTTCTTCGAGCTTGCTTGCGCGATCTCGGGTTATATTCTCGGTGTCAATCCGTTTGACCAGCCGGGTGTTGAATCCTATAAGAAGAACATGTTCGCTTTGCTTGGCAAGCCGGGATATGAGGAGCTTTTGGAAAAATTGGAAAAAAGACTGAAAAATTAAACAATAACATCAAAAAACCCTTGACTTTGTGCTTGGAATTTGATATAATGAGAGTACAAGGATGCGAGGGCAATCCGCATTCGGATTTTTGGAGGTAAACACAATATGTTAAAATTGATTATCGGCGTTAAAGGAACAGGTAAAACCAAGACTCTCATCAATTTGGTCAACGGTGCGCTCGAGGTTACCAAGGGAGACGTCGTTTGCATTGAAAAGGGCAGCAAGCTCAGATATGACATCAAGCCGTCGGCAAGATTGATCGACGTTGAAGAATACATGGTAGACGACGCGCAGTCGCTTTACGGCTTCGTCGCAGGCATTTTGGCAAGCAATCATGACGTGACCGATCTCTTCATCGACAGCACGCTCAAGATCTGCAAGGGAGACCTTCCCGCGTTTGAGACGCTGGTTGTGGAGTTGGATAAGCTGACCAACAAGGTCGGACTCAACATGACCATGACGGTTTCGATGCCCGAGGATGCCGCTTCCGACACAATTCGCAAATATATCTGATAAGGCTCCTCCAAAGGAGCAGTCACATATGGGCTGCCCGCGCAAGCGCGGGTAGCCCTGTTGTGTGTTTTTGTTTTTCCAAAATGCAAATCAATCGACAGGGAGGTGTAGAGTCATGATACTGATCATTGCGGAGAAGCCGAGCCTCGGACGCAACATTGCGGCGGGCATCGGTGCGATGCAACGGAGACAGGGGTATCTGGAAGGACAGGGATATCTGATCACGTGGGCGTTTGGTCACTTGTTTTCGCTGTGTGACATTGAAGAATACAATCCGCAGCCGGACGGTTCTACACGCTGGACGCTGCAAAATCTGCCGTGCTTTCCCAAGGAATTTCGATTTGAATTGCGCAAGGGAGACAATAAGCGTGTCGATTCGGGTGTCAGAGCGCAGTTTGAGGTCATCCGTCAGCTTTGCAACCGAGAGGACGTGGACACCGTTGTCAACGCGGGAGACGCCGACCGAGAGGGAGAGATCATCGTCCGCCTCTGTATTCAGAACGCGCTGAAAACGCCCAAGACACTCAAGAGGCTGTGGTTGCCTGACCAAACCCCTCAGACAGTCGCCAAGGCGCTGACCGAGATGAAGGAAGAGGGGGAGTATGACTCGCTGGCATCGGAGGGCTTCGCAAGAACCTATATCGATTGGCTTTACGGCGTCAACCTCACGCGCTACGCCACGCTCAAAACCGGAACGCTTCTTCGTGTCGGACGCGTGATCGTCCCCATCGTCAAGGCGATCTATGACCGAGACATGGCGATCCGCAACTTCGTTCCGGGGAAATATTACGCCATGATCAGCCGAGAGAAGACCAACGGAGAGATCGTGGAGCTGACCTCCAAGCACAAGTTCGAGCAGAACGAGCTTGCCGAGGCGCAACGAACCTGCGCACTCTACAACGCGACGGGAGCCGTCGTGACGGGTGTGAAAAACAAAAAGGACAAGCTTTTCCCCGGCAAGCTCTATTCGCTTTCCAAACTGCAGAACGTGCTGGGTAAAAAATACAAAATGTCGATGCAAGAGAGCCTGACGATCGTGCAGGGGCTTTACGAAAAGGGCTATCTGACCTACCCGCGTACCAACTCGGAGTATCTTGCCACGGCAGAGAAGGACAAGATCCGTCAGATTCTCGCGGGCTGTGCCAAGCTGGGCTATCCCGTGAAGTTCAAGGATCACAAATCGATCTTCGACGATAGCAAGATCGAATCGCACTCGGCGCTCACACCGACCTATAAGATCCCCTCCAAGGAACAGCTCAACGAGCGCGAGATGCAGGTCTATTCCACGGTGTTCCGCCGCTTCGTGGCGGTCTTTTGCGCGGAGGATTGCATCGTTTCGCGCACCGAGATCACGATCGACGTGGGAGAGCTGGAAACCTTTGTGCTCAAGGGCATGACAGTGATCGAAAAGGGCTGGACGAAGTACGATGACTACAATCAAAAGGACAAGATTCTGCCTGCCCTGAACAAGGGAGACGTGGTCAACATCGACTTCAAGCCCACCGAAAAGGAAACCTCGCCGCCCAAGCATTACACCATCGAAACCCTCAACAATTACCTCAAAAATCCCTTCAAGGACGAAAAAAAGGCGGCAAAGGAAGCCGCTGAGAATGAAGAAAACGGGGAAGAGGGAGACGACAGCGAGGACTACCGCGCCATCTTCGAGGGCTTGGAGCTTGGCACCGAGGCAACGCGTACGGGAATCATTGACAACGCGCGTAAAAGCGGGTATATCGATCTCAAAAAGGACGTTTATACCATTCTCCCCGGCGGAGAATTTCTGATCCAATCGCTTCTGCAAATGCAGATCACGATGGACAAATACAAGACTTCTCAGCTCGGTCAGGCACTCAAAAAAGTCTTTCACGGCAGCATGACCGTGGAGGAGAGCGTACGCCTTGCCGAGGACGAGATTCGCGAAGTGTTTGACAAAAAATCCGACGTGACCTTCGCGAGAGAGAGCGACACGGGATTTTTCGGGGACGTGGTCGCGAAGTGTCCGCTTTGCGGCAAAGACGTCAAGCGGCAACGCAACTTCTACGGTTGCAGCGGATACAAGGACGGATGCAAATTTTCGGTGAATATCAGCATTTGCAACCGTGTGATCTCGATCGCGATGCTGAAGGAATTGATCGAAAACGGCAGGACCCAGCTTATCGAGGGCTTCGTTTCGCCGCGTTCCGGAAAGAGTTTTTCCGCCGCCCTCAAGCTTGAGAACGGGAAAGCCGTATTCGACTTTGAAAAACGCGCGCCCGCGCTTCCGATCGGTGACGGCGATCAGCCTCCTCTCCCCGAGCCACCGCCGGAGTGGTAAGGGAATGTTTTTTGTGGGGGAAGGAAAACTTCTTTGAGGAAGAAGCTTTTCCTTCCCCCACACCCCTATCCTTTCAAGAACCTTTTGGAAAAGGGAAAAAGAGAAAGCATTCCTCGGTTTGCCGCCTCGGAATGCTTTCTGTGGTTTTATGGGAAGGAGACAGATTATAAACAAAATTCGATCGCACAGAGAAACAGTTACGTTTATCCCTTTTGTGCGAAACGTTTTTGCGGGGGTGTGGGGGAGCTTTTTTCAAAAAGCTCCCCCACAAATATCATCTGTTTTTCAGTACCGTATTCTCGTAGTCACGAACGGCATCGAACCAGCTTGCGTCACCGACAACGCCGTTGCGCGCGCAGAACTCGTTCCAGACGTCGCCCACGGGCATCATCTTCAACTCTTCTTGAAGCATCATCAGCTCGGTGAACTGCAGAGAATTCTGAAGTGCTTTCAACTTGGCGTTGGGTGCGAGCATCGCGGTGAGAATCGCCTTTTGAACCGAGCGCATACCGATGACCCAAGCGCCGATGCGGTTGATCGAGGCGTCGAAATAGTCGGTTGCGATGATCACGCGGTCGAGCGCGTCATTGCGAACGATCTCCTTCATCATTTCCACCGTCTCGTCATCGTAGCGAACGACGTGGTCGGAATCCCAGCGCACGCCGCGGGTGACGTGGAGCGCGATCTTGGGATTGAAGCAGAGAAGTGCCGAGATCTTGCCCGACACCAGCTCGGTGGGATGATAGTGTCCGTTGTCCATCAGCGGAACGATGCCGCGTGTGGTGGCATAGGAGAGAGCGAACTCCGCGGAGCCTGCGGTGTAGGACTCCAGACCGATGCCGAAGACCTTGGACTCGAGCGTGACGTTGACAAGGTTCTTGTCATAGCCGCAGCCGATGATCTGATCGAGAGAATCCATGAAGCGCATTCTCGGACCGAGACGGTCGGCGGGAATATCCTTGAAGCCGTCGGGGATCCAGATATTCATCGTGCAGGGGAATCCGGTCTCGCGTGCGAAATATTCGGAGATGCGGATGCAGGCAATGCCGTGACGGATCCAAAACGCGCGGATCTCTTCGTTGGGATTGGTCAGCGTGCCGTCGGCGGCGAGGGGATGCGAGAAATAAGTCGGATTGAAATCCAGACCGATGCCTCGCTCCTTCGCAAAGGCGACCCAGGGGGCGAAATGCTCGGGCTTGATGGCGTCGCGGTCTGCGATCTTTCCGTCGGAATAGATGCCGTAGCACGCGTGAACGTTGAGGTTATGCTTGCCGGGAATGAGCGAGAACGCTTTGTCGATGTCCTGCATGAGCTGTGCGGGGGTGGTTGCGGCACCGGGATAGTTACCGGTCGTCTGAATACCGCCGGTCAAAGCACCCGCGTTTTCAAAGCCCTTGACGTCGTCGCCCTGCCAACAATGCATGGAGACGGAAACCTTCGAAAGCTGCTCGATCACAGCCTCGGTATCAACGCCGATCTCGGCATAGCGCGCGCGAGCGATTTGATAAAGTTCCTGTTGTGTCATAAAAAAGACCTCCGTTTGTTTTTTCTGGTTGTCATATTTATTATAAAAGAAACCCGCCTTTTTTGCAAGAGCCTTTCGAAAATATGAAAAACACACCCACTTTTACAAAAAAAACACACCACTTGGCGTGCCTGCGATAAAGCAGATATAAAGAAAACCACCATTCAGCATTTGATGTACGCTGGATGGTGGTTTTACGTTTTTACTTTATGCCTTTTTTAGCACAATAATCTAAAATGATTTTTTTGAAATGGTCATACTTAAGACTGTTTTTTACATCGGTAACATCTACGTAAGCCCCCATATTCAAATTTTGAATGACAGCTTCCGCAACAAATGCCTCAAAAACATAATCATCGGTAAATGCTTTTTCGATTTCTGTGTTCATATTGGTATCAATGCCATTAATTGCCGAGCGATAGATTATATTTGAGTTTCCAAGCAAATTTCCCATATTTTCAAGGCATCTCAAACCTTGTATCATATCGGAAACCATTATTTTTCCCTTATATTCAATCATTCTCTCTCCTCCTGTCAATATAAAATCTGTAGTTGTTTCCAAAACATTAGCCAAGTCCGGCAAAATAGCGGTGTCGGGCAAAGTTTCTCCTCGTTCCCATTTGCTTACAGCCTGAAACGATACGCAAAGGCGTTCACCTAATTCACTTTGCGTTAATCCTTTCAGTTTTCGTAATTCGGCAATCTGATTACCAACTTTCTTTATATCCATTTTGGTATCATCCCTTTCATAATAATTTTGAATCGATTCAATAATATTATAACATAACTTTCCAAACTTTCAATAACGAGATATTTGAGTTTCCAGAAAAACAATTCAACCAAAACAATATGTTTATCGCTTTTGTGCCCACAAAAGCAGTGCTTGTCAGGAAAATTGACGGACTTTCGGAATGCACGAACCAAAGGCTCCCTCCGGGAGGGAGCTCCCGACGAAGTCGGGTGAGGGAGAGCGCGTTACAATAAAAATTGTGCTTATTTGACAGTCGCGCGGGCTCCTTCCGTCACGCTTCGCGTGCCACCTTCCTCCCGGAGGAAGGCTATGTTGCCGCCCGACAGTACGCCTATGAGGTGTAACACACTATACCTTGCAGGCAAGGCGTGTGAAAAGGAGTACGAACAAAATGCTCATACTCCTTTTGTTTTCGGCAGGAAAAACCTGCTTTACGGAAGGTACCCCTTGGTGAGCGCTTTTTAATCGATTTTTGCAATATGAACCCTATTTGAACCGATTCTCGCAAACTTTTTTTGGCGCGTGAAAATTTCTCTTCAAAGTATTGACAAGGTTGAATTTTTATATTATAATACTATAACACTATGTGGTGGATAGATGATTGAGAGAGGGAGGAGATATCTGTGGCAAGAAAATTGTTTTTGTGTGCGTTGATCGGATATTTGATCGGCGGAATCAACCCGGCTTACGTGCTTGCAAAAATCAAGGGCTTTGACATCCGCAAGCATGGTTCCGGCAATGCGGGCGCGTCCAACGCCGTCATCACCATGGGCAAGAAATTTGGCTTGATCAGTGCTTTGTTTGACATTTTCAAGGCGTATGCCTCGTTCAAGCTGGCAGTTTATCTATTTGCCGAGACTACGTTTGCCGGTATTGTGGCGGGTGTTTCTTGCATTTTCGGCCATATTTTTCCGCCTTTGATGCGATTCCGCGGCGGCAAGGGATTGGCGTGCCTGGGAGGGGTGGTTCTCGCCTTCAATCCCTTGGTGTTTTTATTGCTCTTGGCGGCGGAGCTGATTTTGGTTCTGATCATCGATTATATTTGTGTGGTTCCGATCACCGCGTCGATCGCTTTTCCGATCATTTACAACGTCATGGAAAAGGACCGCATCGGTGCGCTGATTTTGGGGCTTGCAACGGTGGTGATCCTTTTCAAGCACGTGGAAAACCTCAAGCGCATCCGCAATGGTACAGAGATCCATCTGAGCTTTTTGTGGAGACGGAAAAAGGAGATCGAACGTCTCAGAGAAAAAAACGTCTATGACGAGCTTGTGGATCGTTTGGAAAAGGACAGAGAACAAACCGAAGATTGAAAAAATCCGAGACACGGAGACTTCCCAAACGAGGTTTCCGTGTCCTTTTTTGGTTTGAAAGAGCGATGATTTTTCTTCAACCCTTGACAGAGAAGCCGTTTTTGTGTATAATAGAAAAGAAGATGAAAAAAGGAGAGGGAAGGAATGAAAAAACTTGGATTTGGCATGATGCGCCTGCCTGAAACGGTGTCGGACGAAGAAAAAAGAGTCGATCTTGACGCGGTTTGCCGCATGGTGGATCTCTTCTTGGAGCGCGGATTTACCTATTTCGATACGGCGTATTTTTATCATGACAGAAAAAGTGAGATCATCGTGCGCGAGGCACTGGTCAAACGTCATCCGCGCGAGCGCTTTGTTCTGGCGGATAAGCTTCCCGTTTCCTTTCTTGAAAGTGAAAACCTCAAGCAGGAGGACGTTTTTGAGGAGCAGTGTCAAAAATGCGGCGTGACGTATTTTGATTATTATCTCTTACATAACCTCAACACCGAGCACTACGAGATCGCAGAGCGGCATGATTCCTTCGGTTTTGTCTCACGCTTGAAGGCGGAGGGACGAGTTGGCAAGATGGGCTTTTCTTTCCATGATACTGCCGAAGTGCTTGACCGTATCCTGACGGCGCATCCCGAAGTCGACTTCGTGCAGCTTCAGCTCAACTATCTGGATTGGGAGAGCGAATCGGTGCAATCGCGTCTGTGCTATGAGATCTGCCAAAAGCACGGCAAGCCCGTGATCGTGATGGAACCCGTGCGAGGCGGACGTCTGGCAACGCTTCCGAAGCGAGCCGAACGCCTGTTGAAGCGTGCGCGGCCCGAAGCATCGGCGGCATCCTGGGCACTTCGCTTTGCCGCAAGTCGAGAGAGCGTGTTCATGGTGCTCAGCGGCATGTCAAACATGGAGCAACTGAGCGACAATCTTTCGACGATGGATCCGCCCGCTCCCATGACACCAGAGGAGATCGCCTTGCTGGAGGAAACGGTGCGGATCATCTACGAGGATATCGCCGTGGCTTGCACGGGATGCCGATACTGCGTGGAGGGGTGTCCCAAGCAAATCGCGATTCCCGATTTGTTTACGCTTTATAACGCCGCGATGCAGGACCGAGAGGGAGACCATACCGAGCAACGCGCGGCCTATGCGGAACTGACACAACGTGGCGGAAAGGCGTCGGATTGCATCGGTTGCCGCGCATGTGTCAAGAGCTGTCCGCAGCGCATCCGCATCGTCGAAGCGCTCAAGACGGTCGCCAAGACTTTGGAATGATTTTGATTTTTCTGTCAGCGAAAGGAGAAAAAACGATGATTCAAGTAATTGCAAGAGCGAGAAACACCGTGAAGGGAAGAATCCTTTTGACCGTGGCGGCAATCGTCGGCGCGGTAGCCCTGCCGCAGTTGGTTCACGTGGCGGGCAGAGCATCCGGTGTGGGAACGGCTTTGGGAGAATTGCTTTTGCCGATGCACTTTTTCGTGTTGCTCGCGGGACTTCTCGCAGGCCCTGCGGTGGGATTGGTGACGGGAGCTTGCGCACCCATAATCAGCTGTCTGCTCTCGGGAATGCCCAAGGTGGCGGTATTGCCTTTCATGACGATCGAGCTGATCGGCTACGGTCTTGCGGCGGGACTTCTTTCCAAGTCCAAGCTTTCTTCCTTCCTCAAGCTCCTCGTCGCGCAGGTGTTTGGTCGCTTTTTGCGCGCGCTTGCGGTTTTTGTGGCGGTTGGTTTGTTTGACGTGTCGGGAATGTCGGTGACGTCGGTTTGGAATGCCGTTGTGGCGGGCTTGCTTGGAATTTTGTTGCAGTGGTGCATTCTTCCGCTCATTCTCTTCTGCGTGAACGCGTCGGAGGAGATATGACCGATCTCGAACGTGCAAAGGAACTTTTGAAGGATTCTACTCACACCTGCGTGCTTTGCAGGGGAGAGGAGACTTGGACGAGCGACCGCACCGGCATCGCGCCCATGCTGGGCTTTTTGGAAGAGCGGATCGATCTTCGCGGCGCATCTGCGGCAGACCGCATCGTCGGAAAGGCGGCGGCAATGCTGTTCGTGCTCGCGGGCGTGACCTCGCTTTATGCCGAGGTGCTGAGCGAGCGCGCGCTTCCCGTGCTGGAGCACCGAGGGATTGCCGTATCATGGGGGACGTTGACTCCCGCCATCATCAATCGGCGCGGGGACGGTCCTTGCCCGATGGAGCAAGCCGTGGAGTCGATCGACGCCCCCACTGAGGCATTCGAAGCGATCCGCTCTGCCGTCGCGCGCCTGAAAAAGCAAAAAGAAAAGGAATCGTAACATGATGTTGGAATATGCAATGACAGCGGGGCTTTACCACCCCGAAGAGAATTTTTTTGAAACAGAGATCAACCAGCTTGCCGAGGCGGGCTTTACCTGCGTGGACTATCGCTCGGTTGTGTTGGACAATACGCCCGCGCTTTTGATGCCGTATCATGAATTTCGCACGCTGATCAACGAGCATAAGCGCATCATGGACACCGCCGGCATTTCGGTTTGTCAAACGCACGGTCCTTGGATGTGGCCTCCGCTTGACGGAGATGCCGAAACGCGTGCGATCCGCTTCGAAAAAATGAAGCGTGCCATCGAAGCCAATGCCATGGTCGGTTCACGTTACATGGTTGTCCATCCTTTGATGCCGAAGGGCTACAAGGATGAGGATGCGGAACTTTCGCGGGAGGTCAATTTTGAGTTTTATTCGCGCCTTGCCGAGGTGGGCAGAGAATTTGACGTGGTGATTGCGTTGGAAAATATGCCCTTCGTGCGCCAACCGTGGTGGCTTCCTGCTCCGATTGCCGAATTTGCCGCTTCCTTTCAAAACGATTACGTCAAGGTTTGTCTCGATACGGGACACAGCTTTATGAGGGGCGATTCCCCCGACGATGCCGTTCGCGCGATCGGTGCAGATCTGCTGACCACGCTCCATGTGCATGATAATGACGGGACCGAAGACCAACATCTCGTTCCTTATGACGGAAAAACCAATTGGCCCGCCTTCATCGCCTCGCTTCGTGAGGTCGGCTTCCGTGGCGCACTCTCGCTTGAGTCCAAGGTGCCGTTCGATTGTCCCGACGACGAGCGTCTCGCGCTCTTCCGGAAAATGAAAGCAAGTCTGGACCGCATGACGGGCGTGAGTTGAATCATGATATTGCGGGGGAAGGAAAGCTTCTTTTAAGAAGCTTTCCTTCCCCCGCAAATTTTCACTTTTCGCAAAAAATCGCGAATATGTATTGCATAAACGAGAGAAATATGATATAATATCTTGTTAAATATTATTATTTTATAGAGAGAGATGAAAACCCATGAAAACAATGGAACAGGAAATCAACCGCAGACGGACGTTTGCGATCATTTCGCACCCTGACGCGGGAAAGACGACGCTGACCGAGAAGTTTTTGCTTTACGGCGGCGCGATTCAGACCGCGGGCTCGGTCAAGGGTAAGCAGAGCGACCGTCACGCGGTGTCGGACTGGATGGAGTTGGAGAAAAAGAGAGGAATCTCGATCACTTCGTCGGTCATGCAGTTTGAATATGACGGCTACTGCATCAATATTCTCGATACCCCCGGACACCAGGATTTCTCGGAGGACACCTACCGTACCCTGATGGCGGCGGACAGTGCCGTCATGGTGATCGACGCGGCAAAGGGCATCGAGCCGCAGACGCGCAAGCTCTTCAAGGTCTGCGCAATGCGCCATATTCCGATCTTTACCTTCATCAACAAGCTCGACCATGAGGCACGCGATCCCTTCGATCTGTTGGACGAGCTGGAGAAGGAGTTTGGCATCGGGACCTATCCGATGAACTGGCCGATCGGATGCGGCGTCAGCTTCAAGGGCGTTTACGACCGCGACGGACGCAAGATCCTGGCGTTTGGCGACTCGCACCGCGGACGTGACCGTCTGTCTTCGATCGACTGTGACATCAACGATACCGCGCGCATGGACGAGCTGATCGGCTCGTATGCTCGTGAGGAGCTGGTCGAGCAGGTCGAGCTTCTCGACGGCGCGTGCTTTGAATTTGACATCGAGCAGGTGCGTTGCGGCAAGCTTTCTCCCGTCTTTTTCGGCTCGGCTCTCAACAACTTCGGCGTGGAATTCTTCTTGGAGCATTTTCTCAAGATGACCACGGCTCCGCTCTCCCGCCGTGCAGGCGAGGCGACGGTCAGCCCGTTTGACGAGACCTTCTCGGCGTTTGTCTTTAAGATCCAGGCAAACATGAACAAGGCGCACCGTGACCGCATTGCCTTCATGCGCATCGTGTCGGGTAAATTTGAGCACGATCGGGAATATTTCCACGTGCAGGGCGGCAAGGAGCTCAAGCTGTCTCAGCCTCAGCAGATGATGGCGCAGGAGCGTTCGATCATTCAGGAGGCTTATGCGGGCGATATCATCGGCGTCTTTGATCCGGGCATTTTTTCGATCGGTGACACGATCTGCGAAAAGACGAACAAGATCCAATTCGAGGGAATCCCGACCTTCGCGCCCGAGTGCTTTGCGATGGTCGAGCAGATCGACAGCATGAAGCGCAAGCAGTTTGCAAAGGGCATGAATCAGATCGCGCAAGAGGGCGCGATCCAGATCTTCATCGAACCGGGCGGAGGCTTGGAGCGCGTCTACGTCGGTGTTGTGGGTATGCTGCAATACGACGTGCTGGAATCGCGCATGAAGGCGGAATACGGCGTGTCCTACCGTCAGTATCCGCAATCCTATCAGTATATCCGCCGCATTGCCAACGGTGCCGATCCCAAGAAGCTGCATTTGTTTGACGTCAAGTGGGTGCAGGACTTCCGCGGAAACGATTTTCTGCTCTTCAACAGCGAGTGGCACATCAGACACACGCTGGACAACAACGAGGGGCTGGAGCTGGTGGAATTCGGAAGCTGACACCAAAGAAAGGAGTTCTGAATGAACAAACGGATATTTGCTCTTTTCCTCGCGCTCCTTCTGTCGCTGACTGCGCTTGTGAGCTGTGGCGGTCTGGGCTTTTCCGATTTTCCGTACGGAGAATCTGGAACGGATGGACAGAAAACCGAACCGCAGGAAACAGAACCGCAAGAAACCGATGCCCCCCAAGTTGGAAACGGGTCAATCGAGTCAAGCTTTGCGGTGCATTTCATTGACGTGGGACAAGCCGACGCGGCACTCATTCGATGCACGGGCAAAACCATGCTCATCGACGGCGGAAACAAAGAGGACTCCGATCTGATCTATACCTATTTGAAAAAGCAAGGGATCACGCATCTTGACTACGTGGTCTGCACACACGCGCACGAGGATCACGTGGGCGGACTTTCGGGTGCGCTGACCGCGGTGGAGAGCGTCGGACACGTGCTTTCTCCCGTGACAGATTACGACAGCCGGGCGTTTCGTGATTTTGTCACCAAGACCGAGGCGCACGGCCGCACTCTTGAGATCCCGCGCGCGGGAGAAAGCTTTTTGCTGGGAGATGCCACGGTGACGGTGCTCGGACCCGTGAAGGCGTACGACGAAACCAACGACACCTCGATCGTTTTGCGTGTGGTTTACGGCGAAACGTCCTTCCTTTTCACGGGAGACATGGAGGGCCCTGCAGAGACAGATCTGATCGAATCCGGCGCATCTCTGAAGTCCACGGTACTCAAGGTTGGACATCACGGAAGCTCCACCTCCACGTCCTACCGCTTTTTGCGCGAGGTCGCGCCAAGTCATGCCGTGATCTCGGTGGGGAAGGACAATCAGTATGACCACCCGAACGAAGAGGTGCTCTCAAGACTCCGCGACGCCGAGGTCAAGCTCTACCGCACCGACCTGCAAGGCGACGTGATCTGTGTGAGCGACGGCAAAAACGTCAGCTTTACAACTGCCAAAAATTCGGATATTCAAACCAATCCCACCGAAAATGACAAAACCCCATCGGGGGAGATGCAATATATCGGCAACAAAAACTCCAAGGTCTACCATCTGCCGACCTGCTCGAGTCTGCCGAACGAAGAAAACCGAGTGCTGTTGTCCACCAAAGAGGAGGCAGAGCAAGAGGGATATCGTGCCTGCGGCAGATGTCACCCTTGATTTGATAAAAATTTCTATATTATTTTTCAAAACCTATTGACTTTATCGCTTTAGTGTGTTATCATATTAAAGCGTTAAAGTGCAGAAGTAGAAAAGGAGCGGTTTTTGCAGAGATGGAAATGCATGAAAATCAAGATATTCGTCTGTTATATCAGGCGTTGCTGGCACTCGAGACAGAAGAGGAATGTGCCGCATTTTTGGAGGATTTGATGACGAGAAAGGAGCTGTGCGACGTGGCACAGCGTCTCGCGGTTGCCAAGATGCTGTCTGCGCAGGCTGTTTACAGCAAGATCGTCGAGGAGACGGGTGCAAGCACCGCAACGATCAGCCGCGTCAACCGTTGCTGTAATTACGGAACGGGCGGCTACGCGAAAATTTTGGAACGGATCGGAGAAAAGAAATGAATTTTTCTATCGACGTGCTGAGAAACGAAGAGAAGGCACTTTACAGCCTCCGCCAACTTTATATGCAGCACGGATACGCGCGCTACAAGGTCAGCAAATTTGAGGAATATGACCTTTATGCCGGTAACAAAAGCTTTTTGATCAGTGAGAACATCCTGACCTTCACCGACACCAACGGAAAGCTGATGGCACTCAAGCCCGACGTCACGCTCTCGATCGTCAAAAACGTTCGCAGTGACGTCACCGACACTCATAAGGTCTATTACAATGAAAACGTCTACCGTACGTCCGGCGGGACCGACGGCTTCCGCGAGATCATGCAGACGGGACTTGAATACATCGGACGCGTTGATGACGCGGCGGTCGGAGAGGTGCTGACGCTGGCGCAAAAGAGCCTTGCGATGATCAGCGACGACTATATCCTCGACCTTTCTCACATGGGCTTTGTGACGGGGCTTCTGGAGGTTGCGGGCGTGAATGAAGAGGATGAGGCGCGTTTGCTTTCTCTGGTGGAGAGCAAGAACGTCTCCGCCATTCGCAGTCTGTGTGCCGAGTACGGCGTTTCGGAGGCGCATACCGACGCGCTTTGCGAGATCACGAGTCTGTACGAGCCGCTCAAGACCGCGCTGCCCAAGATCCGCGGCTTTGTCAGCGGCGAGAAGATGCAGGAGGCTTACGCGCAGCTTTGCGCACTTGCTGAGATCCTTGAGAGGGACGGAGATCCTTCACGGCTGTATCTTGATTTTTCGATCGTGAACGATATGAATTATTACGACGGCATTATTTTCCGCGGTTTCATCAACGGCATTCCCGACGGCATTCTTTCGGGCGGACGCTACGACAAGCTGCTCTCGCGCATGGGAAAGCGAAGCGGCGCGATCGGTTTTGCGGTCTATCTCGACATGCTGGAGCGTCTGGAGATCGCCGCGGCAGGCGAGAGGGAGGAGTGAGACGGTGAAAAACATGATCAATATCGCCCTCCCCAAGGGCAGACTCGGCGAGAAGGCATATGCCATTTTTGAAAAAGCCGGCTATGAGTGTCCTTCGATCCGCGAGGAAAACCGCAAGCTGATTTTTGAGAACCCCGAAAAGGGCGTGCGTTACTTCTGGGTGAAGCCATCCGACGTGGTGATCTACGTCGAGCGAGGCGCCGCCGACGTCGGAATCGCGGGCAAGGATATTATTCTGGAATATAGCCCGAATATTTACGAGCTTGCCGATCTCGGCATCGGAAAATGCCGCATGGCAGTGGCTTGCAAGCAGGATTTTTGTGACAACCGCGAGCGCACGTTGCGCGTGGCAACCAAATTTCCGCACATTGCGCGAACCTATTACAACGGCATCAGCCGTGAGATCGACATCATCAAGCTCAACGGCTCGATCGAGCTCGCTCCCATCCTCGGACTCTCCGACGTGATCGTCGACATCGTGGAGACGGGAAAAACGCTTTTGGAGAACGATCTTGAGCCGCGCGAGACGATCGTTGACATCAGCGCAAGGCTGGTGGCGAACAAGGTCGCTTACAAATTCAAAAACCAAGAAATCCGCAAGCTTTGCGAGGACGTGGAAGCACTGCTTCGCGAAGATTGAGAAAAGGACAGAACCATGATCAGTATTTACAAATACGGAGAAGTTGAAAACGATAAAATATTTGCGCGCGTCACACCTGAGATCGACGTGACTGCGGTGGTGTCCGGCATCATTGCCGACGTCAGAGAACGGGGAGATGCGGCGCTTTTGGATTATTGCGAGAAGTTTGACAAGGTCAGACTTGCCTCGCTTGAGGTGAGTGCCGCGGAGATCGAGGAGGCGTTTGCTTCGGTGGATGCCGAGCTGATCCGCGTGATGAAGATGGCAGCGGAGAATATCCACGCTTTCCACAAAAGACAGGTGCGCAACGGCTTTGTCATCGACGAGGTCGAGGGCGTTGTCATGGGACAGCGCGTCACTCCGATCGACCGCGTGGGACTCTACGTTCCCGGCGGCACGGCGGCATACCCTTCGTCGGTGCTGATGAATTCAATTCCCGCAAAGATCGCGGGATGCGGCACGATCGTGATGGTCACGCCCCCCATGAAGGACGGCAAGATCAATCCCGCCATTCTGGCGGCGGCAAAGATCGCGGGCGTGGACCGCATCTTCAAGGTCGGCGGCGCGCAGGCGGTTGCGGCATTGGCTTACGGCACCGAAACGGTTCCCGAGGTTGACAAGATCGTCGGACCCGGAAACGCCTTCGTTGCCGAGGCGAAGAAGCAGGTCTTCGGAAAGGTCGCGATCGATATGATCGCGGGACCGAGTGAGATCCTCGTGGTCGCAGACGGCACTTGTGATGCCGACGTCGTCGCGGCGGATCTGCTGTCTCAGGCGGAGCACGACAGGCTGGCGAGCGCGGTGCTGGTCACCAACAGCGAACGGCTGGCGCAGGAGGTCAGCGAGGCGCTGGAGCGTCAGATCCCGCAGCTTTCCCGCAGTGAGATCGCGCGCGCTTCGATCGACAACAACGGCAAGATCATCGTCGCAAGCGACCTGGAATGTGCCATTGAGATTGCAAACGAGATCGCGCCCGAGCATTTGGAGCTTTGCGTTGACAATCCCTTCGATTACCTCAGCCGTGTGCGTCACGCGGGGTCGATCTTCATGGGCAAGCACTGTCCCGAGGCACTCGGAGACTATCTCGCGGGTCCCAACCACACGCTTCCCACGAGCGGTACGGCAAGGTTCTCGAGTCCTTTGTCGGTCGATGATTTCGTGAAGAAGTCGCAGTTTACTTACTTTACCGCCGACGCGCTTTCCAAGGTTGCCGACGACGTGGCGCTCTTTGCCACGAAGGAGGGATTGACCGCGCACGCCGCAAGTGCCGTGGCAAGAAAGGGAAGTGTCAAATGAGTCGATTTTTGGCGGAGCGGTACGCGTCCTTGGAGGCTTATACCCCCGGAGAGCAGCCTACCGACATGAAATATATCAAGCTGAACACCAACGAGTCGCCTTTTCCGCCCTCTCCCGCCGTCATTCGTGCGATCTCGGAGGAAAGCGTGCGCGCGTTGCGGCTTTATCCCGATCCCGAGTGCGGCGCGCTGAAGGCGGCGCTGGCAGAGCACTTTGGCTTTGAGAAACGGAATATTTTCGTTTCCAACGGCTCGGACGACATTCTCAACTTCTCCTTCATGGCGTTCTGCGACGGGAAGAAGTGCGGCGTCGCGTTCCCCGAGATCAGCTACGGATTTTATCAGGTTTATGCCGATCTTTACGGCGTGGATGCAAAAAAGATTCCGCTGGCATCGGATTTTTCGGTGCGTGCCGAGGATTATCTGAACGTCGGAAGAACGGTGGTCATCGCCAATCCGAACGCGCCGACCGGCATCGCGCTTTCCAAGAATGAGATCGAACGGATCGTGGCGAGCAACCCCGACCATATCGTGCTGATCGACGAAGCCTATGTCGATTTCGGCGCCGAGAGCGCAGTGGAGCTGGTACACAAATATGATAACCTGCTCGTCGTGCGGACCTATTCCAAGTCCTATTCCTTGGCAGGCGGACGCTTGGGATTTGCCATCGGATCTGAGGCGTTGATCGACGATCTCAATCGCATCAAATATTCCACCAATCCCTACAACGTCAACCGTCTGACCCTGCTTGCGGGTGTCGCGGCGATGGAGGAGCACGATTATTATATGAATCACTGCCGCACGATCGAGGCAAACCGCGCCTATACGACCGATGCGCTGACCGCCCTCGGCTTTGAGGTGCTTCCGTCACGTGCAAACTTCGTATTCGCGCGTTCTCCCCGCATCGGTGGCGAGCAATTGTACTTGGAGCTGAAGCGGCGAGGCATTCTGGTCCGCCATTTCAAGACCGAGAGCATTCGGGAGTTCAACCGTATCACGATCGGTACGTTGGACGAAATGAAGAGCCTCGTGGCGGCGGTCGAGGAGATCCTCACGGCTACGGGCGCAAACGATTGAAAGGAGTTTTATGATGCCTTCTGCAGAAATTACACGTAAAACGGGTGAAACCGATATTCAATTGATCCTCAAGACCGACGGCAACGGCACGTCGAAGATCACCACCGGCTGTGGTTTTCTCGATCACATGCTGACGCTGTTTGCCAAGCACGGCAGATTCGATCTCGAGCTGACCTGCAAGGGAGACACCGAGGTTGACTATCACCACAGCGTGGAGGACGTCGGCATTTGTCTTGGAAAAGCATTTCGCTTGGCGCTCGGCAACTGTGCCGGTATCGCGCGCTACGGCAGCATGCTGCTTCCGATGGACGAGGCGTTGGTGCTTTGCGCGGTCGATGTTTCGGGACGCGCATGCTTGGTCTGCAATTTGGAGATCCCCGCGCAAAAGGTGGGAGATTTTGATACCGAGCTGGTCGAGGAATTTCTGACGGCATTTGTGCGCGAGGCGGCGATTACCCTGCACGTGCGTCAGCTTAACGGAAAGAATTCGCATCACATCATTGAGGCGGTGTTCAAGGCATTGGCACGCGCGTTGGCGATCGCGGTTACCGTTGATGCGGCAAGAGCCGGAGAGATTCCTTCGACAAAGGGAGTGCTGGTATGATCGCGATCGTTGACTACGGTGTCGGAAATCTCTTTTCCCTGGAAAGCTCCTTCCGTTGCATTGGAGAGAAAGCCGTCGTCACCTCCGACAGAGAGGTCATCCGACGTGCTGACCGCGTGATCCTGCCGGGAGTGGGCGCGTTTGAGGATGCTGCGCGAAAGCTTCGTGAGAGCGGACTTGACCGCGTGGTGATCGAGGAAGCAGAGAGCGGGAAGCCGCTTCTCGGCATCTGCCTCGGCATGCAGATGCTCTTTGAGCGGAGCTTTGAGTTTGGTGAGCATCAAGGACTTGGACTGATCAATGGCTCGGTCAAGGCGATCCGCGACGTGATCCCGACGGATCTGAAAATTCCGCACATCGGTTGGAATTCGCTTTCCTTCGGCAAGGAAAAAAGCCCCTTGTTCCGCTATCTGAACGAGGGAGATTACGTCTATTTCGTGCACTCTTTCTACGGTGCCGACTGTGACGAATCTGTCATCGCAACCACCGAGTACGGCGCGACGTTGACGGCGGCGGTTTCCAACAAAAACGTATACGGAACGCAGTTCCACCCCGAAAAGAGCGGAGAGGTTGGACTTGCGATCCTCCGCGCGTTTTGTGAGATGTAAGAGAAAGGACCTTTTTCGATGATGAATATTTTTCCCGCAATCGACCTGATCGACGGCAAGGCGGTGCGCCTTGTACGAGGGGATTACAAGCAAATGACGGTCTACAGTGACGATCCCGTCGCCGTGGCGAAGAAATTCGCGGCGTGCGGCGCGAAATATCTCCACGTCGTGGACCTGGAGGGCGCGAGAGACGGCTCTGTGCCGAATATTGAAACCGTCCGAAGACTGATCCGCGAGAGCGGACTTTTGGTGGAGATCGGCGGAGGCATCCGTTCGATGGAAACCGTGAAAACCTATATCGATGCAGGCGCGTTCCGTGTGATCATCGGAACTGCCGCGGTCACCGATCCGGCTTTTTTGGAGGAGGCGATCGCCGCTTACGGCGACAAGATCGCGGTTGGCGTTGACATTCGCGACGGCAAGGTGGCGATCAAGGGCTGGACCGAGGTGTCGGCGCTTGAGTGCTTCGATTTTTGTGCCGAGCTGCAGCGCAAGGGCGTTTCTTGCGTCATTTGCACCGACATTTCCAAGGATGGTCTTCTGGGAGGGACCAATTTAGCGCTCTATTCCGAAATGGCAAAGCGCTTTTCGATCAACGTCACGGCGTCCGGCGGTGTTTCAAGCGCAAAGGACGTCAGAACGCTCGCCGGAATGGGACTTTACGGCGCCATTCTCGGCAAGGCACTTTATACGGGGGATCTGGATCTTTGCGATGCGTTGCGCGCGGCAGAGGAGGGAAGCGTATGATCACAAAAAGAATCATTCCGTGTCTTGACGTCAAGGACGGACGCGTGGTCAAGGGCGTGAATTTCCTCGGGCTTGCCGACGTATCCTCTCCCGTCAAGCTTGCGCAGTTTTACAGTGATAACGGCGCGGACGAGCTTGTTTTTTACGATATTACCGCGTCTGCGGAGGGCAGAGCGCTCTTCACCGACATTCTCCGCGAGGTCGCGAGCCATATTTTCATTCCGCTCACGGTGGGCGGCGGCATCAATACGGTGGATGATTTTGACCGCGTGCTGAAATGCGGCGCGGACAAGGTCAGCGTCAACTCGGGCGCGATCCGCAATCCCGATCTCATTTACGATGCCGCGCGCAGATACGGCAGTCAGTGCGTCGTGCTTTCGGTCGATGCCAAGCGCGTGGACGGACGCTTTCGCGTTTTTGCCAAGGGCGGCAGAGAGAATACCGGCATGGATGCCATCGAATGGATCCGTCGCGGTGTGGAATCGGGTGCCGGAGAGATCGTGCTCAACAGCATCGACACCGACGGCGTCAAGCAGGGCTTTGACCTTGAGATGCTCGATGCCGTTTGCCAAGTGGTTGACGTTCCCGTCATCGCGTCGGGCGGTGCGGGCTGTCAGGAGGATTTCATCAAGCTGTTCCATGCGCTTCCCAAGGTGGACGCGGGACTTGCGGCATCGATCTTCCATTTTGGAGAGGTCGATATTCACGATCTCAAGAGAACCCTTCGACAGAACGGGATCGAGGTCAGAATGACACAGAATAAGGAGAATTGAGCGAGATGCTGAATTTGGATGAATTGAAATTTGATGAAAAGGGCTTGATCCCCGCAGTGGTGGTCGATGCCGAGAGCCGTAAGGTGCTCACCGTGGCGTATATGAACCGCGAGTCTTTGGAGATCAGCATGAAGGAGGGCACGACCTGCTTCTGGTCGCGCTCGAGACAGGAGCTTTGGAGAAAGGGCGAGACGTCCGGAAACCGTCAGCACATCGTCAGCATTACGGCGGATTGTGACCGCGACGCGCTGACCGTGCTGGTGAAGAAGGACGGCCCCGCATGCCATACGGGCGCGGATTCCTGCTTCAACGATCTCGTTTATGAAAACGAGGAGCTGACTCCCTTCAGCTTGGAAGGCTTGATGGAGCTGATCCGCGGACGCAAAATCGAGAAAAAAGAGGGTTCTTACACGACCTATCTCTTTGAAAAAGGCATTGACAAGATCCTCAAAAAGGTCGGTGAGGAATGCACCGAGGTCATCATCGCGGGCAAGGCGGATGACAAGGCAGAGACGGTCTACGAGATCTCCGACCTCGTGTATCACGTCATGGTGCTGATGATCGAAATGGGCATCTCGCTGGAGGATATTCACAACGAGCTTGCCTCGCGTCACGTCATTGACCACAAGGTCAAGCAGGAGAAGATGACGAAATGATCCCGACCTGTAATTTGCACGCGCACACCACCTTTTGCGACGGAAAAAACACCGCGGAGGAGATGGTGCGGGGCGCGATCGCGCTTGGTTGTACCACACTCGGTCTTTCGGGACATTCTCCCCTATCCTTTGCCGATTGGTGTATGAAGGACAGTGATCTCGATGCCTACCGTCAAGAGATCGCGCGGCTTCGCAAGCAATACGAGGGGCAGATTGAGCTGCTCTGCGGCATTGAATATGACATCCTTTCCACTTGCTCCACCGAGGGCTACGATTATATCATCGGCTCGGTTCACCACGTCGTGCGCGAGGGGATCTATCTCCCCGTGGACGGTTCGATCAAAATGGTGGTCGAGGGCGTCGAGCAGTTGTTCGGAAACGACTATATCGCCTATGCACGCGCGTATTATGAGCAGATGTACGATCTCTGTGACCGCACCAAGTGCGACATCGTGGGGCATTTTGATCTTTTGACCAAGCACAACGAAAATGACGAGCTGTTTGACACGGGCGACCGACGCTACCGTCAAACCGCTCTTGAGGCGTTGGATGATCTTTTGGAGCAGGACAAGATCCTCGAGCTGAACACGGGTGCCATCTCGCGCGGCTACCGCACGACACCCTATCCCGCGCCCTTCCTTCTGCGCTACATTGCCGAGAAAAAGGGAAGAGTGATGATCAACAGCGACAGCCATGCCGCCGACACGATTCTGTTTGCCTATGCGGAGGCGGTCGAATACGCCAAGAGCTGCGGCATCCGCGAGCTTACCGTCTACCAAAACGGCGGATTTGACGTGATTGGAATTTAAGAGAAAATCGTTTTTGTGGGGGAGGAGAACTTCTTGAAAGAAGATTCTCCTCCCCCACGCCCCCTTCTCTCAAGAACTTTTCGCACAAAAAGGAAATAAACGAAATCGTTTGTCTGTGTGCTCATCCAAACGTGTCGATTCCTAGAAAAACGGATCCGATTGTGTTTCCTTTTATATAAAAGAGAAAGCATTACTTTAGCGAACAAGTAATGCTTTCTCTCTTTTTCTTTTGTTAGCAAGGTTCTTGAAAGGATGGGGGTGCGGGGGAAGGAAAAGCTTCTTTCAAGAAGTTTTCCTTCCCCCGCCATATCGTTTATTCACTCCTCAACGCTTCGACAGGGTTCCGTCTTGCGGCGAATCCGGCAGGGAAGAGACCTGCGATGAAGGTCAGAAACATGCTGATCGCCACGAGGATGATCGCCGCACCCGTGGGCAGAACTGCTTTGAGGGAGGGGATTCCGGTGAGGTTGAAGAGGATGATATTGATGATGAGATTGAAGAACAGTGTTGCCAGAATACCGATCAAGCCGGCGGCAAAGCCGACGATGAGAGTTTCGGCGTTGAATACGCGGCGGACGTCACGCTTGGAGGCACCGATCGCGCGCAGAATACCGATCTCCTTGGTACGCTCCAACACCGAGATATAGGTGATGATGCCGATCATGATCGAGGAGACCACGAGCGAGATCGCAACGAATGCGATGAGGACGTAGGAAATCGCGTTGATGATCGTCGAGACCGAGGACATCATCAGCCCTACCACGTCGGTGTATTTGAGCTTGTCGGCATCTTCGGCATTGTCGTTGTACTCGGTAATAAAGTCTTCGATCACGTCCTTGGATTCAAAATCCTTGGCATAGAAATTGATCGAGGCGGGAGCAGCCTTTTCGGCATCTCCCAGCTTTTTGAGCGTGGAATCGTAGGTCGCGTCGGTCTGCGGTGCAAGATTGTAGAGCATTTCCTCCATGCTTGCAAACTGATCGTCGGGAATGAAGCCGCCTTGCAGAAGCAGCTTGAAGCTCTCCTCGTTGATGGTCAGGGTTTTGATACGCTCGGTCATGCCCGCGTAGATCGTTTGCATGGCTTCTTCACCGCAAAGATCGATCAGACCGAGTGTGGCGGGAACCGTAACCGTGTATCCGTTCACCTCCATCTGTTTTTCCGGCGTACCCATGAGAGCAATCATTAGTTGCTCATTGGAAAGAATGGGGAGCAGCTTGAGAAAATCTTTTTCCGAAACAGTGACGCTGTTCGGGAATTGGCTGAGAAGCGTCATCAGCTTTCCGATCTTTTCGCTTTCGGGATCATTCTGCTTGGCAACGTCCATCATGATGGTCAAAAGCTCGGTGCGGAAGTCGCTTGGCATGATCGCGAAGAACCCAAGGAAGGATTCCCGATTGTTGACCTGCAGTTGTCCCGCAAATTCGGGATTTTGCAAAATCTGCTGTGTCATATAGGCATAGAGCTTTTCCATGGTGGCATCGTCCACCTTGTCGATCAGCTCTTGAATGTTTTCGCGGGTGTAGACCGTTCTCTCAAACTTCAAGCCCGTCAGGACGTTGTAGTCGGGGGTTGCTTTTTGCTGATTGAGAATTTCGCTTTCTCGGTTCTTTTCGAGGATGAGGTCGGTCAGTCCCTTGGTATATCCGATCGCACCCGAAATCGAGGTCGCGGTCGCGCCCTCACGGGGACGCACGATGCCCGAAATCTTGAGCTTGGTGCCGTGCTCGGTTACGAAGGCTTCCTGATCGAATACCCCTTCGCGAAGATCTTCCCAAACGGGATATTCAACGCCGTCGACCGTGTAGGTCGAACCCTTCTTTTCTTCAAAGAAGTCCGATGTGTTGAGGAGCATGAACTCCATGCCGAGGAAGTCGCTCAGATCGTAGGGCTCCAGCGGTGTGGTGTCATATTTGCCGTTGGTCATCAGCTCGGTCATGATCTCCTCCAATTCTCCCTGATCGAGTACGCCCAACATATAGAGTGCCATTTTGCTGATCTGGTTGTTTTCGCTGACAACGAGAACCACCTCGTTGGCGTTTTGCGGCCAACGGCTGTCCTCGCCAACCAGCTCGTATTGCTCATCAAGAAGTGCTTGGTTGTTGATCATTTCCGACATGACGTTAAAGCCCTTGCTTGCGCCGCCCATCGAATTCATCATCTCGCCGATGCCAGAGAAGGCGTCGCCCATGTTGTCGAAGATCGTGGTGGGGCTGACCTGTGTTTTTCCGTCTCCGGTAAAGATCTGCAGATCGAAGTCGTAGGTGCGCTGAATGTCAAGCACCGAATCTTTGATGCGATCGTAATTTTTCTCGAGGTGTTCGTTGAACTTGACGAGGTTGTTCTTGGTGGTGGCACTCATTGCCGCCATCATGGTACCCATCGAGTCATCGACGTAGATCTTGTTGGGATCGGTCTGCGATGCCTGCAATTCACTGACTTCCGTCATCGCGGAGAACAGCGCGCTGTAATCCTGTGTCTCTCCCTGGATGGTCAGCGGATAGGTCGAAAGGGTATCTCTTTGCACCGCGTTGATATAGTTGTTCACACCCGTCGAGACCGAAAGGATGAGCGCGATACCGATGATACCGATCGAGCCTGCGAAGGAGGTCATAAAGGTGCGCGTTTTCTTGGTCATAAGGTTGTTGAGCGAGAGCGAGAGCGCGGTGAAGAAGGACATCGAGCGTTTCTTTCCGCCCTTTCTTTGCGCTTCGAGCTTCGCCGCTTGCTTTGCCGCCTTCTTTTGCGCACGCGCCAAAGCCTTTTCGTCCGTGACGTCCCCGAGATCGGCTGTGACGTCTGCCTCCTCGGAGGTGTAGGGATTGGAATCGTCGGTCACGCGTCCGTCGAGAATGCGGATGATGCGGTTGGCGTACTGATCGGCAAGCTCGGGATTGTGTGTGACCATGATGATGAGCTTGTTCTTGGAGATGCTTTGGAGGATCTCCATGATCTGCTCGCTCGTCTTGGTGTCGAGAGCGCCGGTCGGCTCGTCGGCAAGCAGAATGTCGGGATCGTTGACCAGCGCGCGGGCGATCGCGACGCGTTGCATCTGTCCACCGGACATTTGATTGGGCTTCTTTTTGAGCTGATCGCCAAGTCCCACCTGTTTCAATGCCTCCACAGCGCGGGCGCGACGCTCACGCTTGGAAATACCCGAAAGCGTCAGCGCAAGCTCGACGTTCGCAAGCACGGTCTGGTGGGGAATGAGGTTATAGCTCTGAAAGACGAAGCCGATCGAGTGATTGCGATAGGTGTCCCAGTTGGCATCGTTATAGTGCTTGGTCGAGATGCCGTTGATGACGAGATCTCCGTCGGTGTACTGATCGAGGCCGCCGACGATGTTGAGCAGCGTGGTCTTTCCGCATCCGGACGGACCGAGAATGGCAACGAATTCGTTTTTGCGGAAATCGAGCGAGACGCCGTCAAGCGCGCGGACGGTTGATCCGCCGGTGGTATAGTCTTTGACGATGTTTCTAAGCTTGAGCAATGGATTTGCCTCCTGACTTTTTAGAAGAATGAAAATATTGTAACACGTTTTTTTAAAGTGAATATGAACATCCACTCATTATTTTTATGATTTTTGTAAACGAAAAATCGTTATTTGTCGGATGCTGTCACAGCTCCCGAAAATTGGCTGAAATAAAGGTGATGGTAGAAGCCTTTTTGAGAGAGAAGTGTGGCGTGATCGCCCTGCTCAATGATCTTGCCGTCTTTCATGACGAGGATCACGTCGGCGGACTCGATGGTGGAGAGTCTGTGCGCGACGATGAAAGAGGTTCTTCCTTGCATCATTTGCGCGAAAGAATTTTGAATCTTGAGCTCCATACGCGTGTCGATTGACGAGGTCGCCTCGTCGAGGATCAGCATCGGCGGCAGGGCAAGCATCACGCGGGCGATGCAAAGCAGCTGCTTTTCTCCTTGCGAGAGGGTTCCGCCGTTCTCGCCCAGCACCGTGTCATAGCCTTGCGGCAGACGCTTGATGAAAGAGTGGATGTGCGCTGCCTTTGCGGCGGCAACAATCTCCTCCTCGGTGGCGTCCGGGCGGCTCATGGCGATGTTTTCCCGCACGGTCGCGGCGCGAAGCCAGGTGTCCTGAAGCACCATGCCCCAGGATGCTCTCAGAGAATCGCGCGTGACGTTGCGAACATCGGTTCCTTCCACGCGGATCTCTCCCGCCTTGACGTCATAAAACCGCATCAGAAGATTGATGACCGTGGTCTTTCCGCAACCCGTCGGACCGACGATCGCGATGCGCTGTCCCGGTTTCACCGAGAGATTCAGATCACGGATGAGGTCCTGCTCGGGAGTGTAAGAGAACGCCACGTTTTCGAGATCGACGTTTCCGTCGACCGAATCCAGCACACGCGCATCGGATTTGTCCGGGACGATCTCAGGTTCGTCCATCATCTCAAAGAGGCGTGCCGCGCAGGCAAGCGCATTTTGAAGCTCGGTCAGAACGCCCGAAATTTCGTTGAAGGGCTTGGTGTATTGGTTTGCATAAGAAAGAAATACCGAAAGCTGCCCCACGCTGAATCCTTGGCCGCCGATGACCATCAACGCGCCCGTCAGAGCCACGCCCGCATAGACCAGATTGTTGACGAATCTCGTGCAGGGATTGGTCAGGGAAGAGAAGAAGGTCGCGCGCAAAGAGCATTTGCCCAGCCTCTCGTTGATCTCGTTGAACTCCTCCTCGGCCTCGTCCTCACGCCCGAAGGCAACGACAACCTTGTGATTCGTGATATACTCATCGATCATTGCGGTTTGCTCGGCGCGGGTTTCGGATTGCTTTTTGAACATCGAATAGGTTCGCTTTGAGATGAAGGATGCCACAAAGAGCGAGAGCGGCGTGACGAGGATCACGACCAAAGCGATGCCGGGACGGATGACGAGCATGATGATCAACGTTCCGAAAATGGTCAGAATTCCCGTGAAGAATTGTGAAAAGCCCATCAGAAGACCGTCTGTGAACTGATCGACGTCGGTCATCATGCGGCTGACGATCTCACCCACCGAATGGGAGTCGAGATAGGAAAGAGGAAGCCGTTGCAACTTTTCAAAAGCATCGCGTCTGAGCTTGCGCACCATTCCGTAGGTGATGCGGTTGTTGATGACGTTCATCACCCATTGACAGATTGCCGAGATCACGGTGCAAACCCCGATCTGCGCGGCAATGAGCATCACCTGCGGGATGTTGACTTTTCCTTCGTCGACGATCAAGTCAATTGCTTTACCCGTCAAAAACGGGGTGTAGAGCGTGATCGCCACGGTCGCGGCGGCGAGAAGAAGAGAGAGGATCAGTGCCGGTCGATAATGCCGCAGATCTCGCAGGATGCGACGGAGGGTAGAGGAATCAAAGCCTTTGTTTTTCATGCCTCGTCACCTCCTTTTTGGAATTGAGAGTCATAAATTTCACGGTAGACCTCACAGCTCTTGAGAAGCTCCTCGTGTGTTCCCACACCGACCGACTCACCGTCCTCAAGCACCAGAATGACGTCGGCGTGTTGCAGGGAAGAGGTCCGTTGAGAAATGATGAACACCGTGGGATGGTTGGGAAGCGAGCGGATC
The DNA here is from genome assembly GCA_017517745.1 of Clostridia bacterium. Lineage (GTDB taxonomy): Bacteria > Bacillota > Clostridia > Oscillospirales > CAG-272 > UMGS1865. The sequence goes on from JAFWYJ010000040.1 coordinate 68,441, forward strand.
GCCTGACGGAGCGCGGCGTCGGTCGCATAGTCAAGTGCGGAGGAACTGTCATCGAGGATCAGGATCTCGGCTTGCCTTACCAGCGCACGCGCGATCGTCAATCTCTGCCGCTGACCGCCCGAAAAGTTTCGTCCGTTCTGCGCGACGGGGGCATCAAGCCCTCCTTCTTTGGCTTCGATGAAGTCCTTTGCCTGCGCCGCCTCCAGGGCAGCCCAGAGCGTTGCGTCATCGGCACCCTCGTTGCCCCAAAGGAGATTGGAGCGCACCGTTCCGCGAAAAAGCACTGCTTTTTGCGGTACGATCGCGATCTTGTTTCTCAGTTCTTCGATCGGATAAGAACGAACGTCTCGTCCGTTGACGAGCACACGTCCCTCGGTCGCGTCATAGAAACGTGGGATGAGATTGATCAAAGAGCTTTTGCCGGATCCGGTCGATCCGATGATGCCAACCGTGGTACCGCGCGGAATTTTGAGGTCGATTCCGCTGACCGACGGCGCGGCGTTGTTTTCATAGGTCAAGCCGACACCGCAAAGGGCAACGGCGAGGGAAGTGTCGCCGGATGTGTCGGTTTGGATCGTCTCCTGTCCCGCCGGCGCGCTCAATACCTTTTCCACGCGGTCACCGCAGGCGATCGCCTTGTTGACGAGAATGATCGTGTTTGCGAATTTCACCAGCTCCACGAGAATCTGTGCCATGTAGTTTGTCATCGCCACGACCTCGCCCTGTGTCATCTCGCCGATCTGTACCAGCTCCGCCCCCGACCAAAGGAGCAGGATCACACCTGCATTGACCAGGATCAACGTCAGCGGATTCATCAAAGCCGAGATCCCTCCGACGTGATTCTGCGCGCGGTTGTGCTCCTCGTTGGCTGCCCGGAATCTTTCGTTTTCGGAAGCTTCCTTGCCCAACGCGCGGATCACGCGCACACCGGTCAGATTTTCCCGCGTGACTGACGTGACGCGGTCAAGATTCTTTTGCACGCCTTGGAAGAGCGGTACTGTTTTGAGCATGATCGTAAAGACCACCGCTGCGAGCAAGGGGATGACGATCACAAAGACCAACGCACTCTGCGCGTTGACGGTAAATGCCATGATCATTGCACCAAACACCACAACGGGGGAGCGCAAAAAGAGGCGCAGTGTCATGTTGACACCCGATTGTAGCTGATTGACGTCGGCGGTTATGCGCGTGATCATCGTCGACGTTCCGACGCGGTCGGTTTCTTTGTATGAGAATTTTTGAATGTGAGAAAACAGATCCCGTCGCAGATCGGTGCTGAATCCTACCGCCGCGCGCGCCGCGTAATATTGTGCCACCAGAGCGCAGAGCATTCCGACGATCGCAAAGACGATCAAAACGCCAAAGCCCGCGAAGATGTCGGTTTTCCCCTGATCGCCCTTGGCAATGCCAACGTCGATGATATACTTCACCACCAACGGAACGAGCAGGTCAAAAATCGCCTCCAAAAATTTGAAAAGAGGACTGATGACAACTTCTTTTTTATATGGCTTGAGATATCCCAGCAGTCGTTTCATGTGTCTCTTTTTCCTCCCTCTGTTAATATTTATTGATCACTTTATATCTTTTCTATTATACATCTTTTTCATCGCGATTGATAGCACAGCGCCATGAATTATCTGTGAATGATTTGTGAAGATAGATCCTCTTTTCTGAAGAGAGGGTTTTGAAAAGCGGCGTTCGATCGAGACTGCATTTTTTTGAAATAGTTGAAAACTCCACCTTTTCGATAGCATACTCTATTGACAGAATGCGCGTTTATCATGTATCATAATAACGGTATGACTGCCGATCATATCCCCGAAAAAGCGAACAGAAAAGGAGGACAGCGTGTATGAAAACCAGAATTTGGACTCGGTTGCTGTTGATTTTTCTCTTGGGGGCGATATTGCTTGCGCCGAGGCAAATGATCCTGCCAAGGATCCCGACTCCTCGAGAATGATTCCTTTGATTTATGATAGCCTTTATTTTGACAGCGCGTGGACCAACCCCGGATTTTCCGCGAATGCCAGCAACCAGTTTGGCTATTACATCCAACAAAAAAACAAGAGTATTTCGGCAAAAATGGTATCCTACGCCAATATGAAGAGTTTTGTCAATGAGATTAAAAAGCTCCACTTGAACATCAAAATCGGAAATTCCAGATAGAAAAACCAACGCGAGGGCGTCTTGCAAGATGCCCTCGCGTTGGTTTTCTTTTTGATTTTTTGTTCGTTATTCAATGCCTTCTGCTTCGGTGAACTCTGCCATATCTCTCATGGAGAACGCGACGTGGATCTGGCAATTGATCCAGTAATTCCGTTTGCCCTCCGCACAGTTTTCACCAACCCAGAACGTGGGACTCTGACCGGTTTCGAGATCCATTCTTCGCGTCACGGTGTCGGCAAGCGTCAATGCCTTTTCCAGATAGAGTCGCTCGCCCGTCAAGCGGTACATATTCGTAAACGCCGTCAGGATCGTTGTGGTGCTGGAATCGATCGGCACGTAGCAGAAATACTGCTCAAGACCGGCAGGCGTGTGGTGGGGCTCCATCTTCGCGTTGGGATCCCAACGGGGGAACTCACCCCAAAGCACAAATTGATCCTCCACGTAGCGCATCAGATCGACCGCCTCGGCAACCATTTCGCGGTTGTCGGACATGTGATTTGCAATATAACCGATCATCTTGTTCGCGGCAAAGTGCGTCAGATTGCGGTAATTGCCCGAGACCTTGACGTCCTCGAACTGACCTTCCCATTTGTAGGTCTTGAGGCAGGTCTCTTTGATGTAGTTGAAGTGCGCCAATTCAAGCTCTTGCCAGACTTTGTCGCCCGTCATGTCGTGGAGTTTGTGGAAAAATTCAACGAATCGGAATTCGATGCAAATGTTATTGGTAAGAGGCTTGCCCGTCTTGCCATCAAAGAGCAGATACCAGCTTCCGCAAGGAAGGATCGTTTTCTTATAATATTCCGCGATGCGCAGGGCGGCTTCCCAATATTTCTTGTCACCCGTTGCCTCGTAAAGGTCCACGAACGCGCCTGCCGCGGACACGGGATAGATCATCATCGTGGTACCCAAACAACCCTCTGCGGCGGGTGCGACCTTTCCGACCGCCTCCGCGTCAAGCCCTTCGAAGGAATACGTGGGAGGCAGGAAGGCGAGCGGTTCACCCTCGGCGGGGGTGATCGAGAGCAGATAATCCGCCGCGCGGCGAGCCAGCTTGATGGCGTTTTCGGCATTTGCCGGCTCGAGCTTTGCGTATGCGATCATCGCTCTGACAATGCTTGCAATCGTTTTGGAGGGATATGCGTTGTGGGCGTAATCGGGCTGCGGAACGCCGTGCTCAAGCCAATACTGAACCGCGTGATCCCGATAGACGTAGCGCAGTGCCATCAGGGCGCACTCGCGATAGGTGCAAGCCTTGGGGGGATATGCGGTGCGTCCGGGGAAGGGGGCGCACTTATAGAAGGTTCTCACGCCCGCAAGGTGCAAGACGTTGTCCTCACGGTCGAGTGCCTCAACGGTGAGATAGACCAAGCCTTCGGGAATCTCTCCCCAAACGGGAGCGAGAGACGCCTCGGGAGATTCCGATACAAACGTGTGGAGCGCGCCGTTTTTATCCTTTGCCGTATAACGGAATTTGCGCTCCTTCGGGAGCTTGGGAAAATAGAACTTGGGAGCAAACATAAACTGAGAGGAACTTAAGTTCCAGTAGGGTCTGCCGCCCACGCCGCCGGGATGCGCCATGGTTTCTTCGCCGTTGTATTCAAGCAAGGCTTGCGCTGCATATTGATCCATTTTTTGTCTCCTTTTGCTTTCAAAGAGTTGTGTTTTTTGGATTTGATTATCACGAAGCCATTATAGCATATATTTCAAAAGATGTCAAGCCTTTCACTCCGATTGAAAAAGATAAAATCTATCTTTTTTTCATCCCCACAAACGAACCTGCGATCGAGAGAAGGAGAAAGCCGACGTGAAGCAGACACGAGAGCCAGGACGTATAGGCAGAGGCGTAGGGACGGAAGAAGAGCGATGCGAGGATCATCAAGAGCATCATCGCAGAGCCGTTGAGCATCCCACACAGAAGCGCGGAACGTTTGTGGATGCGGATGGCGATCAGACCGCCGAAAAATGCGGTCAGTGCGGCACAGACAATGCCGAGCGGACGCGTGAGACTGTCGGGGTCGGGGGAAAAATAGGCGGCAAGAGAAGAAACCAAAGCGAGCGCAAGTGCGATCGCGGCGGTCAAAAGCAGACTTTTTCCGACGTGCCGCACAAGAGAAGCGGGGGAATCGGTCTCGGGTATGCTTTTTTTGCTTGGATGGGGCGTGTGTCGTTTTTTGGCGGGCGGACGACGTGTTGCTTGCTTCATCATAAAAAGAAACCTCCGTTAGAAAATGCTGTTAAAGCATATTCAAACAGAGGTCTTTTTATTCCAGGATCGGAGATCAATCCTGAGCGTCTTCCGCCTTGACGTCGACGCGGCTGACCGCACTTTTCAGAATGCGGATCTTGGTTTTGTCGTGAGCACTTTCGATGACACAGGTCTCTTCCTTGATGCTGACGATCTTGCCGATGATACCACCGATGGTGGTGATCTCATCGCCGACAGCAAGGTTGTTGCGCATGTTGTTGGCTTCCTTTTCCTGCTTTTTCTGCGGACGAATGCCGAAGAAATAGAACGCAACGAACATGACCAACAGCATACCGATGGTCAGAAGTCCCGATCCACTTGATCCCGTAGAAGCGGTTTCCATCAGAGAAACAATCAGATTCATAAAAATTTCCTTCCTTTCAAAACATTGCATCATATTATAAGCCTTTTTTTCGGAATATACAAGAGGGAAATTGTAAATATTTTTAGCAAATGCATTTTTTTCGAAAAAAGAAGAGAAAAAAAGAAGAGTTCTTGCTTTTTTGCGCGGAATATGTTATACTATAACCATCGAAGAACTTGACGGAAGGATTTTGAACGGTAGTTATATGAAGCAAGCATATCTCGAATGTGGAAAAATCATCAACACACACGGTTTCCGCGGCACGGTCAAGCTGGAAAGCTGGTGCGACACCCCGGACGTTCTGGCGGGACTGAAAACGCTTTGGTTTGCGGAAAACGGGGAATACCGCCCCTGCCGTGTCAAGCACGCCTCTCTGTTCAAACAGTTTGTCCTGGCGGATCTGGAGGGGGTGGAGACCGAGGACGCGGCGAATGTTTTGCGCAATCGCGTTGTGTTTGCGGCAAGAGAGGATCTTCCGTTGGAAAAGGGAGATCATTTCGTGGTCGATCTGATCGGACTTCCCGTGCTGGATGCCGACAGCGGCGAGTGCTTGGGTGAGATGATCGACGTCAAGCAATACGGCGCGCGCGATCTTTACGTCGTGCAGACCGCCTCGGGAGAGTATATGATCCCCGCCGTGCCCGAATTCGTGCCGCGCATTGAGGAGGATGCCGTCTACGTGCGCCCCATTCCCGGACTTTTGGACGGAGGTGCGGAAAACGTATGATGCGGTTTGATATTATGACGCTCTTTCCCGATCTGGTCAACACGGTGCTCGGCGAGAGCATCATCGGTCGGGCGCAGAAGAGCGGTGCGATCGAGGTGCACACGCACAACATCCGTGATTATACCGAGGACAAGCACCGACGTGTGGACGACACGCCCTACGGCGGCGGGAAGGGTATGCTGATGATGGCACCGCCGATCTTCAATTGCTATCAAGCAATTCTCTCACAGCAGGCAACAGACGGCTTTGAGGCCAAAAATCGCCGTGTGATCTATCTCTCTCCGACGGGAAAGGTGCTCAATCAGGCACGCGCAGCGGAGCTTGCCGCGGAATACGATAACCTCATTCTGCTTTGCGGACATTACGAAGGCGTGGATCGGCGCATCGTGGACGAGATCGTGGACGAGGAGATCTCGATCGGTGACTTCATTCTGACGGGAGGCGAGATCCCCGCGTGCATTCTGACCGACTGTGTGGCAAGACTGGTCGACGGCGTGCTTTCGGATGCCGAATGTTACGAAAAAGAAAGCATTTCCTCGGGGTTGCTCGAATATCCGCAATATACGCGTCCCTATGAATATCACGGCGTCAAGGTTCCCGACGTGCTGATCTCCGGACATCACGCCAACATTGATCGCTGGCGTGAGGAACAAGCGTTGGAAATGACAAAAAATCTCCGTCCCGATCTTTTGGAGGATCGGTAGAGTGGAGCTTGCGGGGGAAGGAAACCTTCTTTGAGGAAGAAGCGTTTCCTTCCCCCGTCCCCCCATCCTTTCAAGAACCTTTTTGAAAAAGGGGTAGAGGAAAAATTGATCATTTGTTCGCATGGATAAAACCTTCTTACATATCGCCAAAGCGCGAATGAGGAGGGGCTTTCTATGCTAAAATACCGAGTGCTTGCTGCCGTGAGGCGACTTTGCTTGTTCGAAGGACTTTCTGTGCTGTTGCTGTTCTGCTTGCCGTTTTTGGGCGTACTTCCTTCGCCCACGGTTGTGCTGACGGCTGGCGCGTTTTTGGTTGAGATATTATGGGGAATCCGCGCATTGACGGAGGACGGGAATCCGCGCTTCGGATTGCCCGATGCGGCAGTGTTGCCGGTTGCGCTTTCGATGCTTTTTTCGGGATTTTTCGGCGCCGGAGGCGGGAGTGGCTTGCTTCACGCGCTTTCTTCCTTCGTTCTGGTTCTTTTTTGGTTTCCGATGCGAAGTCTTTTTCGCCGCGAAGCCTGGAAAAAACGCGCGCTTCTTGCCTTGAAAAGCGCGGCTCTCATTTCGGCGGTTTGGGGAATCGCGGAATATGTTTCCGGCAGAGCCGAGCTCCGTTGGGTGGATTTTTCACGTTTTTCGGACATCGGAGGTCGCGTTTGCGGTCCCTTTGAAAATCCCAATATTTTTGCGGTTTTTCTGGTGGCGGTCACGCCTCTTTTTTTGCAGGGAACGCCGGAAGCGGGTTCGCGGCTTTTGCGCGTGGGGAATCTGCTTTCCCTCGGCGCGTGCTTGCTGTGCATCGTGTTCACTTGGTCGCGCGGCGCTTGGCTGGCGATTTTGGCGGCGTTGATCTGTTTTTTCGTGTTTTACAGCGGGCGCACACGGAGGTGGTTTCTTTGGGGGGCGATTCCCGTCGGCATCGCCGCATGCTTTTTGCCGCATAGCGTGACCAACCGCTTTCTGAGCATCGGCTCGCTTTCCGAATCGTCGATCAACTATCGTTTTCTCACTTGGCGCGGCGTTTTGGCGATGATTCGCGCGCATCCGTGGGGAATCGGGGCGGGGAACGATGCCTTCGCGACGGTCTTTCCGACCTACGCCGTCAAAGGTACCGAGCGAACGGCGCATGCGCACGCGCTTTTTTTGCAGATCTTGATCGAGCAAGGCGTCCCGGGACTTTTGATTTTTCTCTTTTTTTTGATTGCTCTGGTGATTTCCTTCACTCGAACGCTGAGAAGCACGCGTGCGGGAAGAGGGACCGTCATCGCGGCGTTTTGCGGCATCATCGGCGTGCTGACGATGGGGCTTTTTGACTACGTTTGGTATCACCGAGGAATGCTTTTTCTCTTTTTTGCGCTTGCCGCGACGGTTCCGTTGAGGGAGGAATGATTTTGTCGGGGAAAGCGGCTGCGAGACGCGTGCCTTCCTCGTCAACTGCCTCTTTCAGCCTCTTTCTATGGCAAAATTGCACAATAAGTTTTTTTGGTTGTCATGAAAAATGCCATAGATTGTCTATTGATTTTTGTCGTATTTTTTGATATACTATATATGTATATGAATATGGATTTGGCGCAGAATCAATTGCGTCACAATCTTACGTAAGGAATGGGAGCAAACGTTATGATTTCACGCGACATCGTCATCACCAATACCAGCGGGCTTCATGCAAGACCTGCGACCTTTTTCATTCAAAAGGCAAACTCTTACCGTGCCTCCATCTGGATCGAAAAGGATGATCGCAAGGTGAATGCAAAAAGCCTTCTCGGTGTACTTTCTCTCGGAATTGCCAAGGGCATGACCGTGACTCTGATCGCCGACGGTCAGGACGAAGCAGCCGCAATTGCCGGCTTGGTGGAGCTGGTTGACAGCGGATTTGCGGAATTTTGAGAGATTTGAGATAAGAAAACAGCGGTGTGCATCGGCGAACGGATTGACGGTTCGGGCACACCGCTATTTTTCCATCAAAAGAGGGAAGGAGGGCGTGTTCGATGCAACAAGAGGAGATCCGCAAGCGTCTTTTGGAGAAGGCAAACACACTGCCGCTTTGTCCGGGCGTCTACCTCATGCGGGATCGCGGCGGCAAGGTGATCTACGTCGGCAAATCGCGCAAGCTGAAAAACCGCGTGTCGCAGTATTTTCAAAACGCTGAAAAAAACCTCAAAACGGCGCGCATGGTTTCTTTGGTGCATGAGTTTGATTATTATATCTGCGACACCGAGATCGAGGCACTTTCTCTGGAAAACACGCTCATCAAGCAGTATACGCCCAAATACAACATCCGACTCAAGGATGCCAAGTCCTATCCCTATATCAAGCTGACGTCCGAGGAATATCCGCGTCTCTTGTTTACCAGACGGCGCGACAGTGACCGCGCAAAATATTTCGGTCCGTATTCGGGCTCCTCGACGGCGTATGCACTGATCGAGCTTTTGCGCCGCACGTTGCGCTTGCCCGCGTGCTCGCGGGTGTTTCCGCGTGACATTGGTCGCGAGAGACCTTGTATTTATTATCAGATGAACCGTTGCTGCGGCGTTTGCACCGGAGCGGTTTCGGCAGAGGAATACGGACGGCTGATGCGATATGCCGCCGACATTCTCAACGGCAAGAGTCGCGCGGTGCGCGAGATGCTGGAGGGGGAGATGTATGCCTTTGCCGAGGAGGAGCGCTATGAGGCTGCGGCGCGTTGCCGAGATACCATCGCGGCGCTCGACGCGATCGGAGAAAAGCAGAAGGTGGTTGCCGCACCCGATGCCGAGCATGACGTGGTGGCACTCTATTCGGACGATTTTTGCTCTTGTGTCTCGGTTTTTTACGTCCGTTCCGGCACACTTCAGGACAAGGCGGAATTTTTGTTCGGCGCGGACAGCATTCTGGAGACGGAGGACATGACCACCTTCCTGTGTGAGCACTATCAGTCCAGACAGTATATTCCGCCGCAGATTCTGCTCTCCTTTGAAATGGAGGACGCCGATCGAGAGATGCTTTCGTCCTATCTCTCAAAGATCGCGGGGCATCGCGTCACGGTACGAACCCCCGAGAGAGGAACCTTGAAAACGCTTTGCGAAATGGTGGAAAAGAACGCCGCCGAGCAGGCAAAGCTCTATCGTATCAACACCTCGAAGAGTGAGGGAACGCTTGCGCGTCTTGCCGAGCTGTTGCGCTTGGAGACCTATCCCTCCCGCATTGAGGCGTATGATATTTCCAACCTCGGAAAGGAACACCTGACGGCCGGCATGATCGTTTGCAACAACGGCAAATTCAGCAAGGCGGACTATCGCACCTTTCGAATTCGATCGGTCGAGGATTCCACCGATGACTACGCCTCCATGCGCGAGGCACTTGAGCGCCGCTTGGAGCATTTGCAGGACAAGGAGGGCTCGTTTGCCAATCTCCCCGATTTGATCTTGCTCGACGGTGGACGCGGACACGTATCCGTGGTGCGCGAATTGTTGCGGGAGAAGGGGATCGACCTGCCCGTGTTTGGCATGGTCAAGGATGACTACCACAAAACGCGCGCGCTTTGTACCGATACCGAGGAGATCAGTATTGCCAAGGAGCATGACGTCTATTCTCTGATCTATCGCATTCAGGAGGAGGTTCACCGTTTCACGGTCGGTCGCATGGAGAATGCCAAGAGAAAGACCTTGAAAACCTCCACGCTGACGCGTATTTCGGGGATCGGCGAGGTGAAGGCAAAAAAATTGTTGCAGGCGTTTGGCGGAATGGGCGCGTTGCGCACGGCAGATGTGGACGCGATCGCAGCTGTTTCGGGAATTTCACGCCGCGATGCCGAGGCGGTTTGGACAGAGCTTCACCGCGACAAAAAGAAGCGCGTGAGAGAGGAGAATGACGGCAAATGATGAGAATTATCACGGGACGTGCGCGTGGCGTGCGCCTGGAAACCTTGGCGGGGGAGAACACCCGCCCGACCTCGGAAAGAGCCAAAGAAGCCATTTTTTCAATGCTGCAATTTGAACTGCAGGACAAAGAGGTTTTGGATCTCTTTGCCGGCTCGGGACAGATGGGGCTTGAGGCACTCAGCAGAGGCGCACGGCATGCCTGCCTGTGTGATACCTCGCGCGATGCGGTAAAGGTGATTCGCGCCAATACGCTCAAAACCAAGCTCGCCCCCATGTGCGAGGTGGTCTCGGCGGATTGGACGGAGGCTTTGCGCGCTTTTCGTCGCAAATATCGCTTTGATCTCGTTTTCCTCGATCCTCCCTATGCGCTGGGTGTGATTCCTTCGGTGTTGGAACGCCTTTGCAAGGACGGTTTGCTTGCTTCGGATGCCATTGTGGTGTGCGAGGCGGGAAGCGCCGACGCCGTGTTCGACGGAAACGAAGATTTGATGAAAAAATTTGAAATTTTGAAGCAAACGCGATACGGCGTGGCATTTGTGACGCTGTTGCGTGTCAAGAATCAAGAGGAGGTGTCATCGTGAGCCTTGCCATCGTGCCGGGAAGCTTTGATCCCATGACGCTGGGACACTTGGACATCGTCCGCAAGGCGGCGGAACGCTACGACGAGGTGGTTGTGGCTGTGATGATCAACGCTTCGAAAAAATATTTGTTCGATATTGAAACGCGTGTCGAGATCGCCAAAAGAACGGTTTCGGCATATCCAAACGTCCGTGTGATCGCCGATCGCGGCATGCTGATCGATCTGTTTGACCGATTGGGGGCGGATACCGTTTGCAAAGGCTGGAGAAATGACCGCGATTATGACTATGAGCTTCACATGGCGGAGTGGAATCTTGCGCACAATCCGCGTTTTCGCACCGAGATGATTCGCGCGCGCGGAGAATTTGCCGCGCTTTCCTCCACGGAGATCCGACAGATGCTTTCCGTGGGAGACACGCCCGAGGGGCTGGTACATCCCGATGCACTGCCGCTGATATTGAAAAAATTAAACTTTGGAAAGAGGGAAGAGCATGAAGATTGAACAGAATGGAGGCGCATTCCGCGCAGGCGCGCTTTGGTTTTTGATCCTTGGCGTTTTGTTGGGTGTTTTATTGATCGTGACTCCCGTCGACAGCCTTTTGAAGATGATTTTTGTTGTGATCGGAATCATCACGATCTTTTATCAGATCCCGGGGTTTGTGATGGGACTGATGCATCTGCATACGGGGGCGGGGATCCTTTCCTTCGTATTGTCGTTGATCTCGATGGCGATGGGTGTGGCGATGATCTTTTTCCATTCCACCGTTCTTGTTGTGATTCTCGGTGTCTATCTCATCGTTCTTCCCGCCGTGCAGCTGTTGCTTTCCAAGCAACGCGCGACACAGTGGAAGGCAGAACTCCCCAAAATCATGTTCGGCGTGGTCCTTCTTTTTGTCGGACCCGCGACCGCACTTTCGGTTTTGTTTGACGTTGCGGGATGGGTGATCATCGGTTTGTCGGTGGTTTATACGTTGATCTCGCTCCTCGTCAAGGCGGGCAAGCGTGCGAAATATGAAAATACGACGGGGAACAGAGTCTTCGTCGATACGACGGGTGACGGAAAGATTGATACGGTGTACGTCGACACCACGGGAGACGGCGAGCCCGACACAGCAAGACGCTACCGTGACGACAAATGAACCGTTATAAAAAATTAGTTTCCGACACACTGATTCTCGGAATCGGCACCTTCGGCTCCAAGCTGTTGGTCTTTTTGCTCATGCCGTTTTACACGGCATGGCTCTCCACCTCGGAGTTCAGCACAGCCGAGCTGATCAACGCGACGGCGAACCTCTTGATTCCGTTGGCGTGCGTCGGTATCGGCAACGGCATCTTTCGCTTTGCCGCCGAGCGGGAGAGCGATCAAAAAGCCGTCTTTTCCACGAGCATCGCCCTTTTGGGCATCGGTTCTGCCATCTTTGCGGTGTTGTCGCCGCTTTTGATGCTCATTGATTATTTTGACGGTTATCTTTGGTTGATCGTTTGCTACGTTCTCTCCGCCAATCTGCAATCGGTTTGCGCGCAGTACGTCAGAGCGATTGACCGCACGCGTCTGTTTGCGGTTCAGGGAATCTTGAATACGGCACTGACGATCCTCTGCAACGTGATCTTCCTTGTCGCGTTTGACATGGGCGTGACGGGCTACGTGCTGTCTGTCATCGTGGGAAATCTTTTGACCACGTTGTTTTTGGTGATTCTCGCAAGGCTTTGGCTGGTGTTTGACGTCAAACGGATCGAGCGAAGGCTGATGAAGGATCTGCTCAAATTCAGTTTGCCGATGGTTCCCACCACGGTCTGTTGGTTGCTCACCGACCTCTCCGACCGCTATATGGTCACCTATTTTTGCGGTTCGGACGTCAACGGCGTCTATTCCGCGGCGTACAAGATCCCCACGGTCGTCAATCTGATCTCGGGCATCTTCATGCAAGCCTGGCAGTTCTCGGCGGTGGCGGAATCCTCGGATGAGACCACTTGCAAACGCTTTTATTCCGAGGTCTTTCGCGGCTTTTTGTCGGTCATCATGATCGGCACCGTGGGATTGATCCTGCTTTCGGATTTCCTGACGGGACTGCTTCTCAACACGGCCTACGCGGACGCGGCGCGCTATATGCCCACGCTCCTGTGTGCGGCGGCGCTGGAGGCGATTGTGTCTTTTCTTGCCACGGTCTATATGGTGAAAAAGAAGAGCATGCATTCCTTCCTCACCGCAATGGTCGGCACGTTGCTCAATATCGTACTCAATTTGATTCTCATTCCGCGCCTCGGTGCGCTCGGTGCGGCGATTGCCACCATGGCAAGCTACGGATCGGTTTTGATCGTCCGTTCGGTCGATGCCACGCGCATGATCCGCTTCCGACTCTGTCTGCCGCGCATGATTCTCAGCGTTTTGCTCATCCTTGCCGCGTCGGCACTCATGACCGCGAATATGCGCGGCGCCGTTTGGTGGACGCTCATTCCAACCGCGCTCATGTTCGCGCTCAACACGCCAGCGCTGCTCGGTAGCCTCAAGCGCCTTTTGCAACACAGACGGGGAACGTAAAATTCAATCGAGGAGATGTGATATGGCAGTCAGAAGCTGGGAAAAAGGATGGGATAAAATCGCAACAATATTTATCGGAGCGGTTTTTGCGTGCTGTGTGCTCTGTGGAATATATGCAAGTGTATCCGCAGGTCTGGAATTCCGAAATTACGATGACTTGGAAAACAAATGTCAAACCGTTCAAGGAGAGTATATTTCTTATGAGGTGGATTATCCCGGAAGATATGGCGCAACCAAAAGGATGATAACGGTTGATGATCGACAATATCAGGTCCGTAGCGATGAGCTTGATGAGGATGCTTTAAAAAACGATTTAAAACAGGGAGATCCGGTTACGCTCATTGTGGATTCCAAAAGAGGAAACGGTGCTTGCCATATTTGATGAACAGAAGACGTATTTATCTTATGAAACGTCAAAAAGCACGATCAAACAGATTGCAATCAACGGTATGATCATGGGCTTGGTGTTTATTTCGGTAGGGCTCGTGAGTGCTTACTTCTATTTCATTCACCCAAAAAGGTCCCCGCATCAAAGTCGAAAACGGAGAAAAAGATCATTTTCAAACAGATCCGTGAAGCATTTTTTGTCCATAAACAAAAGAAAGCATTACCTGTCAGCGAACAAGTAATGCTTTTTTCTATCCTTTTTCAAAAAGTTCTTGAAAGGATAGGGGTGTGGGGGAAGGAAAATCTTCTTTCAAGAAGTTTTCCTTCCCCCACAATCCTTCAATACACCAACAACTCTTTTTCCGAGAAGGGGAGCTTTTGTGAGCCGACGAGCTGATAGGTCTCGTGTCCCTTTCCGGCAAGCACGAGAAGGTCTCCGTTTTGAGTTTCCTTCAGCGCGGCGCGAATGGCTTCGGCGCGGTCGGGAATGGCAAGATAGGGCGTTTTTGAGCCCTCAAATGCCTTCGCGATGTCTTGAATGATGGCATCGGGAGATTCCTTGCCGGGGTTGTCCGAGGTCAGAATCGCGAGATCGGCGTATGACGCCGCCGCCGTGCCAAGCTCGGCGCGTCGCAATTGCGTTCGCTCGCCAACCGATCCGAAAAGAACGATCAGACGTCGGTCGGTGTATTCGCGCAAGGAAGAAAGCAATCGCGAAAGGCTCTCTCCGTTGTGCGCGTAGTCGATGACGGCAACCGCACCGTTCGGGAGCCGAACGATCTCGGAGCGTCCCTCGATTGCGGCATCGGCAAGAGCCGCGGTGATGCGAGCAAGAGAAACCGAGAAGGAGGTCCTTGCCACCGCGGCGGCAAGGAGCGCATTGCTTGCATTGAAGCTGCCCATCAAGGGCAGACGGCAGAGGGCGTGATCTTGCGCGTGGAAAAGCGCAAATTCGATGCCGTATGCCTCGGAATCCTTGAAGATCCGCAGATCTTTTGCACAAAAATCAGCGGAGACGTCCTCCAGCGAGCAGGTGTGGATTTCGGCATCGCTTCCGCACGTCATATCGGGCGTCGCGGGATCGTCGAGATTGCAAACGATGCTTTTTGCGCCGAACTCGTGAAAGAGACGGCGCTTGCAGGCGCGGTAGTGTTCAAAATCGGGGTGTTCATGGATGCCGATGTGATCCGATGTGAGATTGGTAAATACCACGGATTCAAAGCAGGTTCCGTCGGCGCGGTATTGCATCAAAGCCTGCGAAGAGATCTCGATGACGGCTGTTTGAATTCCGGCGGCGAGCATATCGCGCAAATGCTTTTGCAACGTGATGGGATCGGGGGTGGTGTTGGCGGTCTTTTGGCAAATCTCACCATATTGCACGCCGTTCGTGCCGATATAGCCGCAGGGAATCCCCGTGCGGTTGAGAATATGTGCAAGCAAAAGCGCGGTGGTGGTTTTTCCTTTGGTCCCCGTGATGCCGACCAAGCGCATTTGATGCGAGGGATGTCCGTAAAACGCCGCGGCGATATGTGCCAGAGCCCGTCTCGTATTGTCACAATAGAAGATCCGCGCGTCGGTCGGTAGCGCGAGCGGCTTTTCGGCAACGAAATGACGGCAGCCTCGGCGGTAGGCATCTTCGGCATAGTTATGTCCGTCGGCATTCGCCCCCGCGATGCAGAAAAAGAGCGTCTTTTCATCGGCACGTGAAGAATTTTCTGCCAGCGAGATGATTTCGGCGTCCGAATGGGCTTGAGTGGGAAAATAGGCTTGCAGGAGCGTCGAAAGATTCATGGGATCGCTCCTTCCGACGTGGGTGACAGGTCTTTTGAAAAGCCGATCGGTGTTTTGTGGCAAGCGAGGATCGTCTGATAGGCAAGCACCTCGAGGGAGTCCAGGAAGATCGGATCATCCGAAAGCTGTTTTTTGAGCAGAGAAAGCTCGGTACAGCCCAAAACGATTCGCTCGCATCCGCGTGCGCGGAGCGAGTCCACCACGCGCAAAAAGGCGGAGAAATCCACGGGACGGTTTTGCTTGATATCATCGTAGATGATCGAGGAGATGACCTTTTGCTCCTCGGATGAGGGGATCAAGCAGCAAAGTCCGTGCTGTGCACAGATTTGAGCATAAGCCCCCGATTTCACCGTACCCTCGGTGGCAAGCAGACCAAAGGTACGCACATCGCTTCTTTTGAGCTGCTTGACGGTTTCCTCGATGATGTTGAGCATCGGTGTTTGAATCTTTTCTCGCAGTCCGTCATAAAAATAGTGCGCCGTATTGCAGGGGATCACGATCAGATCACATCCCGCACGAGAGAGCCGTTCGGCTTCTTCCTTCATGACGGGAAGGGGATCTTTCCGGCTTTTTCCGAGAATAAAGGCGGTTCTGTCGGGGGTGGAGGCTCGGCTGCTGACGATCATGTCAATATGATCGGCGTCAGAGGTTGCCTCCGTGTGGGAGGTCAGAAGCTCGCAAAAATAGAAGGTGGACATCGGTCCCAATCCGCCCAAAATCCCCAAAAGAGAAGGCTTTTGATTCATTTCTTTCCCTCCTTGCTTCTCGAGTTGCTCTCGCCAAACCACACGCGCAACATTTCTTGCTTGTCCGCAAGTACAAATCGGCGCTCCAGCTGTTCTCTGTGAAGCCAGGTCAGGTTGGCATAGGCTTCGGTGCAGGGAGTCAGATAGAGAATGAGATCGGCGTTTTCCAGCTGGTCTGCAAAATCCGAGAGCGCGCGAAGCATCAGCTGTTCGCCCTCGGTGTGCGGAACCACGTGAAATTTCATACAAAGAGAAAAGTGCAAGGCAAACGGGATTTTATCACAAAAAACGTGTGATACGATTCCGTATTTTCGAAACATCCGATGCGCGGTTTCCGAAGTCTCGGGAGAGATGCCGAGAAGGATCGGTACCAGCTCGCCGCTCAGAACGTCGTTGACGATGAAATCCATGCCCTGCCTCCTTTTCATACTAATATTTATATTATATCATGCTTTTTCAAAAAAGAAAAGAGCATTGTGAAAATACTTACAATATTTTTCAAAAAAGTGTTGCTTTTTGGAGTGGGATTGATTATAATAGTAATCGACAAACAGAAGGGATGCCGTGGAAAACAATGAAGAAAGAAAAAATTTATCGGGTGTTCTCACATCTGCCCGAATTGACGACCGAGCGGTTGACGCTGAGGCGGATGATGGTGGCGGACACCGAGGATATGTACGAATATGCCTGCCGTCTTGACGTGACGAAATATCTGGTGTGGTATCCGCACCCCGACCGCGACTATACGCGCGAATATCTGCAATATCTCGGCGGCCGCTATGCCGCGGGAATGTTCTACGATTGGGCGGTGATCTACGAGCCCGACTGCAAGATGGTCGGCACCTGTGGCTTCACTTCCTTCAACTGCTCCTCCGACAGCGCCGAGGTCGGCTACGTCCTCAACCCCGAATATTGGGGGAAGGGAATCGCCACCGAAGCCCTGACGCGCGTGCTGGAGTTCGGCTTCGATCAGCTCAAGCTGCACCGCATCGAGGCGAAGTTCATCAAGGAAAACGAACGCTCGCGCCGTGTGATGGAGAAGGTTGGCATGACCTTTGAGGGCGTCATGCGCGAAGCGATGCTGGTCAAGGGAAAGCACCTCGACATTGGCATCTGCTCCATCCTGCGCTCCGAATGGAAGGATAAGAATAAGAAAGTGATTGATTGAAAATGTGGAGACTCAAATAAAAGCAAGGACACAGAGAACCGCCCACTGTGTTCATGCGTTTAGGGCATAAAACTATAGCAGATCTTTTCTAAGGAGAGTAATATGGCTACTTGGCAATTGTGTTTCTCTTTGATTCCTTGCGAGAATTGTACTTTTTCTGATAAAAATGCTTTAAACATCAAAGCACTAAGTATGTTGGGAAAATGTCTTCCTATCAATAAGGGGTGGTGTGAGGACATGATGTTATTTGGTGATCTAAATGGAACTTGTGTGGAAATGTTTTTCTGTAATGGTGTGCTTGATGAAGTATCGGTTAGACTTCATGTTGGACGTTTGTCCAAACAGCAAGTAGTTGGGATTTTGGATTTTGCAAACATGAATGATATGCAAATATATTATGAAGGTAAAAATATATGTCCCTCATTGCAAAATATTAGGGGGTTAATAAGTAATTCTCCGGCATTTAAGTTTGTAAGCAATCCACAATCTTTTTTTGAGAATTTATGAAGCGACATGAACACAGTTGACGCTTCTGTGTGTCCCCTGTACCCCCCTTCAAAAAGGCACCGAACGTTGATGTTCGGTGCTTTTTTGGTGCCGTGGCGTATTCTATCAAATCTATTCTATCATAGAAAATCTTTTCTTGACAAATCCCAACAAAGGTGGTATAATAGGGAAGTTGTGAAAAGGATTGAAAGGGGGCGTGGAGATGACGCGTGGAATATCGCCGTACCGATACCGCGAGGGCTTGAAGGACGGACTTCCCATCGGCCTTGGATACCTGTCGGTGTCCTTTGGATTTGGTATCACGGCAGTCGGCGAGGGCTTGCGGATTCTGGAGGCGCTTTTGATCTCCATGACCAATCTGACCTCGGCGGGTCAGGTTGCGGGTGTGACCGTCATCGTTGCGGCGGGAACACTCTTGGAGATGATGTTGACACAGCTCGTCATCAATCTGCGTTATTCGCTGATGGGCATCACGCTCACACAGCGTCTGGACGCGCGCTGTACCACACCGCGGCGCATGCTGATGGCTTTTGGCATGACCGATGAGATCTTTGCCATGGCGGTCTCCAAACCGCATTCCGTGGGACCGACCTATTTTTACGGTCTGATGACGCTTCCGTACATCGGCTGGGCGGGCGGAACGCTCCTCGGCGCGATTGCCGGCCAGCTTTTGCCGTCCGATCTTCGAAGCGCGATGGGCATTATGATCTACGCCATGTTCATCGCCATCATTCTGCCTCCCATGAAGCAGGATCGAGGCGTTCTGTTTGTGGTTCTCTTGGCGGCGGCACTCTCCTGCGCGGTTTATTTCCTGCCGTTTTTGCAATGGATCTCCGAGGGCTTTGCCATCATTCTTTGCGCGCTTGTCTCTGCTGTCGTCATGGCGATCGTCAAGCCGATCGACGACGAGGATGATGACGGCGAAGAGGAAGGAGGCGCGACGTGAGAGCAACGATTTTGATCTATATCGCAGTCATGGCGCTGACCACCTATCTGATCCGCATGATCCCTCTGACCGCCTTCCGTCGGCGCATTACCTCCCGCTTTGCGCGCAGTTTCTTTCATTATATTCCTTATGCCGTTTTGGCGGCAATGACCTTTCCCGCGATCTTCTATTCCACCGGAAGCTTTCTCTCGGCAACGGTCGGACTCGCCGTGGCAATGCTGTTGGCATTTCGCGGTGCGTCTCTCATCATCGTTTCTGTCACCGCGTCCGTTGTGGCTTTTCTCATCGGCATTTTGCCTTTTTGAGGATTGTTCTGCACGGCTTGTTCTAAATTGAAGAAACCTCCCATATAGTTTACCAACAAGCTATATGGGAGGTTTTATCATGCCGGAGCATTCAATTTACAAGGACATCGCCGAGCGGACAGGCGGGGATATTTACGTTGGAGTGGTGGGGCCGGTCCGCAGCGGAAAATCCACCTTTATCAAAAGATTTATGGAATCGGTCGTGCTTCCGAACATCAGCGAGGGCTATTCCCGTGACCGCGCACGTGACGAGCTTCCGCAATCTGCGGCAGGAAAGACCGTGATGACCACCGAGCCAAAATTCATTCCCGAGGAGGCGATTCCCGTCGTGCTGGATCACAACGCGCAGATGCGCGTGCGAATGATCGACTGCGTGGGCTATCTGATCCCCGAAGCGATGGGGGCGATCGAGAACGGTCAGCCTCGCATGGTGCGCACGCCGTGGCGTGAAGAACCGATGCCGTTCGTGGAGGCTGCGGAGATGGGGACGCACAAGGTCATCACCGAGCATTCCACCATCGGAATGCTGGTCACCACGGACGGAACGATCGGAGAAATCCCGAGAGAGTCCTACGTCGAGGCGGAGGAGCGTATCGTGCGCGAGCTTCGTGAGATCGGCAAGCCCTTTGCCGTGATCCTCAATTCGGCACAGCCCGCAAGCGAATCCGCGCGTGCGCTGGCGTATGAATTGGAGGAAAAATACGGCGTTCCGGTGGCTCTTGTGAGCTGTTTGGATCTGGATGCCGAGGATATCCGTCACATTTTGGGGTTGGTTTTGGAGGAGTTTCCCGTGGCAGAGATCAGCGTTCGCATGCCCGAATGGATGAATGCACTCGACGAGAGCCACCGCATCCGCTCCTCGGTGCAGGCATCCTTGCGCAGATGCGCCGATAAGGTACACAAGGTGGGAGACGTCAGAGACGCCTTTGCGGGGATGGCGGAAAACGAATACGTTTTGGCAATCAACACCGATCTGTTGGATCTCGGAACGGGGTGCGCCACCATGACGCTTTCGATGCAGGATGGGCTCTATTACACGGTTGTCAGTGAGCTGACGGGCTTTGAGATTGCGGGTGAACGTGAGCTGATCGCCAAAATGCGCGAGCTTGCCGCGATCAAGGAAAAATATGACAAGGTTTCCGAGGCGTTGGAGCAGGTCAACGAGTGCGGTTACGGCATCGTGATGCCCGACGTCGAGGACCTGCGCCTGGAGGAGCCTCGCATCGTCAAACAGGCGGGCGGTTACGGCGTCAAGCTGCGCGCGTCGGCACAGTCGGTGCACATGATCCGCGCCAACATCGAAACCGAGATCAATCCCATCGTCGGCACCGAGCAGCAATCCGAGGATCTCGTGCGCTATATGCTGCGTGAATTTGAGGAGGATCCCAAGAGCATTTGGGCATCCAATCTGTTTGGAAAATCGCTCTATGCGCTGGTCAACGAGGGGCTTCATACCAAGCTTGCGCATATGCCCGATGAGTCTCGTCTCAAGCTCTCCGAAACGCTTGAGCGCATCATCAACGAGGGCAGCAACGGCTTGATCTGTATTCTATTGTAAGAACAAACAAGAACGGACGACCACAGTCGTCCGTTCTCTTTTCTAAAAGTTTAGGTCAAGCCTTTTCAAAGGCTTGCGCGGTGGAGGCTGCGTAAGCCTCCTCGTCCTCCGCAGAGGACGAACCTTCTTTAGCGGCGTTTCTTTTTGCAAGCTTTTTCTTTGCGCCTTTTACTCGCAAAGAAAAAGCGAATAAACGATTTCTACAAGACGGCAACCGATCTGTATTTCATCAGCAACTGTCCGTTCTTTGATTTTACTTTTTCGGGAAGCTGTCCTTCAAGCCGACCACGCGATTGAAGGTGTTGGGATTTTTGGAATCCTTGCAGAAATAGCCGACGCGAACGAATTGGTACCTCTCGCCCGCCTCTGCCGTTTCCAGACAGGGCTCCACCATTGCGCTGTCGACGCGGGAGAGCGAGTCGGGATTGAGAAAATCCAGATAGGTCTTTCCCTCGGGAACCTCGGCGGTGTTTTCGATGTTGAAGAGTCGGTCGTAGAGCATCAGAGAAGCGGGGCGCGCGTATTTCGCGGAGAGCCAGTGGATCGTTCCCTTGACCTTTCTTCCGTCGATCGGCATGCCGTTTCCGGTTTCCAGATCCGCGGTGGCGTGAATACACTTGATGCTGCCGTCCTCGTTCTTTTCAATTCCGGCGTATTTGATGATATAACCGTTCATCAGGCGCACCTCGCCGTTGGGCTTGAGGCGGAAGAACTTGGGAGGCGGAACTTCGGCAAAATCGTCGGCATCGATATAGATCTCGCGCGTCATGGGAACCTGACGCGTCCCAAGCTCGGGCTTTTGCGGATGGTTGGAGACCGTGAGCATTTCTTCCTTGTCTTCGGGATAGTTGTCGATGATGACCTTGATGGGATTCACGACTGCAATGCGGCGGAGCGCGTTCTCGTTGAGATTGTCGCGCACGCACGCTTCAAGCTGACGCACGTCCACGGTATGATCGGTGTTGGTGACACCTGCCTCACGAACGAAGGTGAAGAGTGCCTCGGGGGTATATCCGCGACGGCGGAGACCGCAAAGCGTGGGAAGACGGGGATCGTCCCAGCCGTCCACGTAGCCCTCCTCGACCAATTGGCGCAGATAACGCTTGGACATGACGGTATAGGTGATGTTCATGCGTCCGAATTCCCACTGATGCGGCTTTTGCGCAAAGCCGATCTTTTCCGTCACCCAGTCATAGAGAGGACGGTGGTTGCGGAATTCACTGGAGCAGAGCGAGTGTGTGATTCCTTCAAGCGCGTCCTGGATGGGATGCGCGAAGTCATACATCGGATACACGCACCATTCGTCGCCCTGACGGTGGTGATGAATATGCTTGATACGGTAGATGACGGGATCGCGGAGATAGGGGTTGTCGGAGGAGGGATCGATCTTCGCGCGGAGCGTGCGCGCGCCGTCGGGAAACTCGCCGTTCTTCATGCGCTCGAACAGCTCCAGATTTTCTTCCACCGAACGGTTGCGATAGGGGGATTCCTTCGAGGCGACCGCGCGATCGGTGCCCTTGTAGTCCGCCAAATCGTCCTTGGAAAGATCGCAGACGTAAGCGTCGCCCTGCTTGATGAGTTGAACGGCAAATTCGTAGCATTTTCCGAAATAGTCCGAGCCGTAGAAGACGCCGCCCGTGGGGGTTGCACCCAGCCACTCCAGGTCCTCGCGGATCGAACGGACGAATTCATCGGACTCCTTTGCGGGGTTGGTGTCGTCATAGCGCAGGTTGAAGAGTCCGTTGTATTTGTTTGCAACGTCGGTGTTGATGCAGATCGCCTTCACCGATCCGATATGGAGATATCCGTTCGGCTCGGGAGGAAATCGGGTGTGGATCTTGAGATCGGGAAGATTCGCGAGGTCCGCATCGATGATGTCGTGTATAAAGTTTCTTTCAATTTCTGCCATGGTGTTTTATCCAAAACCTTTCTAAAAAAATCAAAGGGAATCGCGCATCTTTTCAATGCGAGCGCGCACGCGTGCTTCGCCGAGCACCTGCATGACGGCGTACATATCAGGCGCGTTGAGCTTGCCCGTCAGTGCCACGCGAAGGAACATGCTGACGTCGGCGATGTTTCCGCGATATGCCTCGGGATTCGCTTTATATGCCTTCATATCGTCGGCGTATCCGATCTCACGGGCAATCGCTTTGATCTTGTCAAACCAAACGGTCATGTCATCTGCGGGATCGTAGGTGGCAAGGAATCCGTTCAGAGCCGCCTTGACGTCGGCTTTGTCAAAGCGTTCGTCGTAGGCATCCTCGATCGTGAAGATCTCGTCAAAGAAGAATCCCATGTAGGGCTTCGCGTCCGCCCAGGTGGCAAGATCCTTTCTCGGCTTTTTGCCGCCGCGACCGATTGCGAAGATCGATTCGGTAAAGGCAGGGGCTTTCGCAAGCAGCTTGCCGAAGTCGGGATCGTATGTCATCGCCCACGCCGTCACCTTTTCGGTGACCTCCTCGGCACTCATGCGCGAGATGATGTTTTTGGAAACGTCGTTCAGTTTGTCGAAGTCAAACAAGCATCCGGAAGAGCTCATCTTCTTGATATTGAAGGGGAAGTCGGTGTAGGGCTTGTCCGCGTTTTGCGCGTGCCATTCTTCGTAGTTGGAGTTGAGCAACGTCATGATATATTCGCAAACGCAGGCGGGATCGTAGCCCATGCGGCTGTAATCGTCCATGTTCGCGCCCATATCGCGCTTGGAAAGCTTCTTTTTGTTGCCGTTTTCATCAAGGCGCATGATTTGCGCGATGTGCATGAACTTGGGCAGACGGAAGCCGAGATAGCGGAAAAGCATGATATGCTTGGCAAGGCTGGGCAGCCATTCCTCACCGCGAATGACATGCGTCGTTCCCATCAGGTGATCGTCCACGGCGTGCGCGAAGTGATAGGTGGGAATGCCGTCCGACTTGAGAAGCACGAAGTCTTCGTCGTTTTCGGGAATTTCCAATTTGCCCTTGATCAGATCGGTGAAGGGCGTTTTCTTTTCGGGATCGCCGTCGGCAAGAATACGGAGCACAAAAGGATCGCCCGCAGCAAGATGCGCCTTGACCTCGTCAAGCGTGATCTCGCGCGCCTTGCGCATTGCCTCGCGCTGTGCCGACTGATCCTCATGCCAGTCCTTTGCCTTGATCTCTGCCTTTTTGTCCACGGCGTTGAGCGCGTCCAGCTCCTCCTGCGTGGTGAACACGGGATATGCCCGTCCCTCGCTCACCAGCTTCTTCGCGAAGACGTGATAGATCGGTCCGCGCTGACTTTGGCAGTAGGGACCGTAGTTGCCGCGGTCGCAGATCTTGCCGTCCTCGCCGATCACGGCACCCTCGTCAAAGTGGATTCCGTAGTGCGCCAGCGTGCGGATCAGACCCTCGGCAGCACCCTCGACCTCTCGCTTGGCGTCAGTATCCTCAATGCGGAGCATAAATACGCCGCCGCTCTGATGCGCCAGACGCTCGCAGATGGTGGAGGGGAAGAGTCCGCCAAAGTGGACAAATCCCGTGGGGCTGGGGGCAAAACGCGTGACCTTGGCACCCTCGGGAAGCTGTCGGGGCGGGAATTTCGCCTCGACGTCGTCGGGCGTTTCGGTCACGTTGGGGAAAAGAAGATCGGCAAGAAGCTGATAGTCCATGGTTTTCATAAATCCTTTCGTGGTTGTCAGTAAATAACGAGATCCAGCGCGTCGCCAAGGCGGGCGGCGTTGCCGTGTCCCGGATAGATGGTCAGATTTTGGGGAAGCGCGCGCATCTGCCGGAGGGAATGGAACAGCACCGAGGCGTCGCCTCCGTAAAGATCATAACGCCCGTAGCCCTCCGCGAAGAGTGTGTCTCCGGTCAGAAGAAACTCTCCGTTGCAGTCAAAGCAGACAGAGCCGGCAGAGTGTCCCGGCGTTGCGATCACGCGGATGGATTCCTCGCCCAAGGTGAGAATTTCACCGTCGGAAAAGGTCTCGTCGGGCGCGCGGTAGCTGCGCTCCATGCGGAAAAAGGTGTAAAAGGCGTTTTTGTGCGCGTCGGTCAGCATGCCCGCGTCGTCTCTGTGGATCAGAACAGGCGCGCCCGTCGCGTCGCGAAGCGTATCGACCGAAACGATGTGATCGAAGTGTCCGTGCGTGAGTAGGATCATTTCCAGCCTCGCGCCCGCCATTTTGACGGCGTTGAGGATGGTTTTTGCATCGGCACTGGGATCGACCACCGCCGCGTGCTCGCCAACCGTCAACAGATAGCAGTTGGAGCCCCACGAGCCGGGATAAAGATTTTCGATTTGCAACGTCACACCGCCCCTCACACACAATAATACATTTTATTATACCACAATTTTTTCGGCTTGTCTACTGCTTTTTATAAAAAAGCAGAGAAAAAACTTTTTGTATTGCTATTGACTTTCTACGCCGGATATGCTATAATCTGATTAGTACAGTTCATACAGATTGGAGTGGTCGAATGAAATGGAATTTTTCGGGGGAACGTGACGTTTACCTGGAGATCGCGGAGCAATACAAAAAATACGTTTCCTTGGGACTGCTTCTTCCGGGAGAGCGTCTCCCATCGGTTCGCACGGCGGCGATCGAGCTTGGTGTCAATCCCAACACCGTGGCGCGCGCCTATTCGCTTTTGGAGGAAGAGGGCGTGGTGACCTCAATTCCCAAAAAGGGGATTTACGTCACCGACCGCGTGTCCGAGGATCATGACGAGGAAAAGAGGCTTTTGAGCGCCTTGCGCGAAAAAGGCATTTCAAAAGAGGTTTTACTGAATTGGATTGAGGAGGTGTATGAGAAGCATGATTGAAATCAAAAATCTGAGTCATTCCTTGGGCGAGAAGCAAGTGCTGAGCAACGTCAACCTGACGCTGAAGGAGGGCGGTGTGATGGGGCTTGTCGGCATCAACGGAGCCGGAAAAAGCACGCTTTTGCGCTTGATTGCCGGCGTTTACGTGCCGGATGCGGGAGAGATCGTTTGCGATGGAGCTTCTCTGCATAACGCCGTGGCGAGAAAGGATATTTTCTTCCTGTCGGACGATCCTTATTACACGATCTCTACCACCGGAAAAAGTTTGCTTCGCCTCTACCGTGTTTTTTATCCCCAATTGGACGTGGAGATCTTTCGTCGCTATATGAGCGAATTCGGGCTTGACGAGAAAAAGCCGATCCGCAATTTTTCCAAGGGGATGCGCCGCCAGCTCTACGTGGCGTTGGCGCTTTCCGTGCGCCCGAAATATCTGCTCTTGGACGAGGCGTTTGACGGGTTGGATCCCTTGGCTCGCCTGGCTTTTAAGCGCGCGATCAACCGCGCGGTGGAGGAGGACGGAACCGGCGTTCTGATTTCCAGCCATTCCTTGCGCGAGTTGGAGGATTTTTGCGATTGCTATGCGCTGATCGACAACATGACGGTGGCGGATTCGGGTGATATTTCCGAGCATGTCAACCGTTTCTGCAAGTTTCAGCTCGCTTTTTTGGAGGAGTTTGACGAATCGATCTTCGACGGTTTTCCCACGGCCTCGATCGAGAAGAGCGGTCGCTTTGTTCGTGTCGTTCTGCAGGGAAGGAGTGACGAAATGAGGCCCCTTTTGGAGGCACTCCATCCCGCGATCTTCGAGGAAATGCCCATGGATTTTGAGGAAATGTTTATTTACGAGGTGGGAGAAAGGGGGTATCTGCAATGAAGACGTTTGGTCGCTATTTGTCATATCGTTTGAGGCAATCTTGGATTCGGACGTTGATTTTTGCGGTGCTTTCCATCTCGTTGAGTCAATCGGTGATACGAAATGAATTGGAAAGCAGCTTTCCCGAATCAGGACTTTATATTCTTGCGATCATTTTGGGGATTTTTTGCACCGTGATCCCGATGCTGGAGCTTGGAGAATATAAAAACCGTCGGAATTTGGATGCTTTATATTCCTTCGCCATCAGCCGCAAAAAGCTGGCACTTTTGCACTATCTGAGCGGTTGGATCCAGGTGACCGTGATTTATACGGCAACCTATCTTTTCGCTTGCCTGACGCTTGTGACACATGATTCTCCGTTTCAGTTGATTTATCTGCTTCCGTATTATTTTCTGTCACTGTGTGTCGGATTGATCATGTATTCGTTTTTTCTGTTTTTCTTCGGAGAGGCGAACAGCGAGACGGACGGCGTGCTCTTTTGTGTGCTTGGAATCTTTTGGTTCAGCGCGATCGTGGGCTTGGGAGAGGAATTGTTGTTTGGAGCGGTTCGGTTCAGCAGACTTTGGGTATGGGTTTACGATCCGCTTGATTACTTGACCTCGCTCTTTGAATATTGGATTCATTCGCCGGAAACGATTTCTTGGGGGGCAGAAACGGCTTTGGAGGAATGGTATATGTTTATTCCTTGGGGCGCGATCGGCATTGCTTGCTCGGTTGGTTATTTTTTCACCTTTTCAAGGAAGCCCGCAGAAAAGAACGGCGATATTTCAAACTCTTGGTTTGGATATCGCACAATGATTCCCATTTACGGCTTTTTCTTGGCGAGCATCTCCTTAAAGTGGATTTTTGTCACGATTTTAATGCTTGCGGGCTATTTTATCTACCGGCGCTCCTTCAAGCTCAAGAAAAGCGATCTGATCGTGTTGGGCGTCGCAATGCTTGCGGCAATGATCTTTGGAATATAGAAACAAAACAGGCGTTGTACCTTTTCGTACAACGCCTGTTTTGATATGGTTTTATACGTTGAATCGGAAGAAGACGATGTCTCCGTCCTGCATGACGTATTCCTTGCCCTCACTGCGGAGCAATCCAGCATCCTTGACGGCGTTCATCGTGCCGTACTTTTGCAGATCGTCAAAAGCAACCACCTCCGCGCGGATGAAGCCTCTCTCGATGTCGGAGTGGATCTTGCCGGCAGCCTTGGGTGCTTTCGTACCTTTGCGGATCGTCCAAGCGCGACACTCGTCGGGGCCCGCGGTCAGGAAGCTGATCAGACCCAGAAGGGCATAGCTCGCCTTGATCAGACGGTCAAGACCGCTCTCTTCAATGCCGAGGTCGGAAAGGAACATTGTTTTTTCCTCGCCGGAAAGCTCGGCGATCTCCGCCTCGATCTGACAGCAGATCGGAATGACCTGCGATTTTTCGGTCGCGGCGTAAGCCTTGAGCGCGGCGTAAGCCGCATTGTCGGTCGGCTCACTCGACGCCTCGTCCTCGCAGACGTTTGCCACGTAGATGACCGGCTTGCGCGTCAGCAGGGGAGTGTCGTAGAGGCACGCTTCCTCGTCCTCGCTCAGGTCTACCGTACGCGCACATTTGCCCTCGGCAAGTGCCGCCATCAGCTTTTCAAAGACGGCAAGCTCGGCGCCAAACTTCTTGTCTGCCTTCATCGCCTTGCGCGTGCGGTCCATGCGACGCTCCAAGACCTCCATGTCGGCAAAGATCAATTCGAGATTGATGGTCTCCAGGTCGCGCATCGGGTCGATGTGACCGTCCACGTGAATGATGTTTTCGTCCTCAAAGCAACGGATGACGTGCAGAATGGCGTCCACCTCGCGAATGTTGGCAAGGAATTGGTTTCCCAAGCCCTCGCCCTTGGATGCGCCCTTGACCAAGCCCGCGATGTCAACGAATTCGATGACGGCGGGGGTGTATTTGTTGGGCTTGTGCATCTCGGCAAGAAAATCGAGACGGCTGTCAGGCACGGTCACCACGCCCACGTTGGGCTCAATGGTGCAGAAGGGATAGTTTGCGGATTCGGCTCCCGCGTTGGTCAACGCGTTGAAAAGCGTGCTTTTTCCAACGTTCGGAAGTCCTACGATACCAAGTTTCATGTTTTCTGTGTCTCCTTTATCTCAAGGGCTTTTTTAACTTAACTTATATATTATATCACACAATTTTCCTTATTTCAATACTTCTTTTTTATTTTATTTGCGAATTTGAGGCAAAAAAATCTTCTCGGCAGACGTTGGAGACGTAAAAAAATTCCTTGACACGAATGATAAGGTTTGATATAATGAAACCGTAACCGAAGCAAACGGAGAAGCATTTCTTGATTCTGTCTCAACCAAAAGGAGGACTTGTAAGATGGATTTTTTGAAAAGCAACCGAAGATTTTCGTTCAAGCTTGACGGCGTAGCCGTTGCGGAGATCCCATGCTTATCGGAAAGCATTGAGAACGGAGACGAGCTTTGTAGCGTATACCAATTTGAGGGCGGGCTCATGCTGACCAACAAGGCGAAAAAAATAGCGGGCTACGACGCTTACGAGTGGGTGAATTACCTTGAAAACACGTCGTCCGAGCCCACCGGAATCATCTCCGAGCTTTGGGATGCCGACATCACTCTGCCTATCGCGCACGAGGAAGCCAAGAAATGGCAGGCAAAATTCCCCGATCCCCAAAAGGACACACTGCTCATCGCTCCCAACGGCTCAGATTGGTTGCACTTGGAATTTTATTGTGACACCGAAAAATTCGTCAACAACGATCGCGTGAACCACCTTTTTGTGGGAAAAACGAAAAAATATGCTCCCATTGGCGGAAGATCCAGTGAGGGAAACGCCCCCTTCTTCAATCTGCATAAGATGGGCGCGGGATATATTTTTGCGGTCGGCTGGACGGGGCAGTGGAATGCCGAATTTTCCCGTTCGGAGAATCACGTCACCTTCCGATCCGGCATTGAAAATACGCATTTTCGACTGTTGCCCGGCGAGAGGGTGCGTACCTCGTCGGTCGTCGTAATGAAATATGAGGGTGACGTCGTTTCCTCGCAAAACAAATGGCGCAGACTGGTCAAAGAGCACTATTCGCAGATCGGCAGTCGGGGAAAACCGCAATATGCGCCCTTCTGTGCCTCGGTTTGGGGCGGTCTGGAATCAAAAAAGGTCATCGAAAGAATTGATCTGATCAAGAAGAACGAGCTTCCCTTCGAATATATCTGGATGGATGCAGGATGGTACGGAGAGACGACCATGCCCACGTTCGATGAATTTGAGGGCGATTGGGCAAGACATACGGGCGAGTGGTGTGTTTCGCCGCATATTCACCCAACGGGCTACATGACGTTGCAAAGGCGGTACACGACGCGGGAATGAAATTTCTTTTGTGGTTCGAGCCCGAACGGGTTATTGAGGGAACGTCTCATCAAAAAGCCCATCCCGCGCTTTATCTTGAGCGCTACTCACGCTCCGCAGGAAAATTAGACTCCACAAAGCTTCTCAACCTCGGAAACGAAGAGGCTTGGCAATATTGCTATGATACCGTGTCCGGTATGATCCGTGATATTGGTATCGATTGCTACCGACAGGACTTCAATTTTTCGCCTCTTTCGTATTGGCGCTATCAGGAGGCAGAGGATCGACAGGGAATCAACGAGATCAAGCATATCAACGGACTTTACCGCTTCTGGGATGCGCTTTTGGAGGAGTTTCCGCATCTTGTCATCGACAACTGTGCCTCCGGTGGCAGACGCATCGACATCGAAACGCTTCGCCGCAGCGTCCCTCTTTGGAGGAGCGATTTTCAGTGTCCCGCAAATCATGATATGATCGGCGCGCAAGCCCACCATATGTGCTTCAATTCCTGGATGCCGTATTCGGGAACCGGAAGCGGAAGAGTTTATGACGAGAGTTATCCGCGAAGCACCTATGACAGCGCGTTTTGCATGGGATATTTCTTCTCGGCAAAAGAAGATGACGAAACAATCCTTGAAAATATGGATTTTCTCAAAAAGTACGCCGAGGAATATCTCACGCTTCGCCCCTATTTTTCGGAGGATTTTTACCCATTGACTGAGGTCAGCGCGGCTCCCGACGCATGGGCGGCATCGCAGTTTGACAGACCGAGCGAGGGCGACGGCATCGTGCAGGTGTTCAAAAGAGAAAAATCTCCCTATGAGACCGCGAGATTCCGTCTGCGCGCGATCGATGCCGCGCGTGACTACCTGATCACCGACCTCGACGGCGGTGAATTTGTTGTCAGTGGCAAGGAATTGTGCGAAAAGGGCTTTTCCGTGACGCTGGAAGAAGCACCTCGGGCAAAGATATTCAAGTATGGAAAAATATAAAGAGCAGTCGGAGTCGAATTGAATTTGTGATAGTATATAAAGTATCAAAAGTCCTGCAGAGGACGAACACAGAGCACAATTTTTGTGTTCTTGGTTTAATTGGAGGAATGTGGAATGAGAAAAATTCGTATTGCGCAGATTGGCATGAACCGTTACAGCCATGCTCCCGAAATTTTCACAACGTTAAAGCTGCATCCGGAGATTTTCGAACTTGTTGGCTATGCGCTTGTTGAGGATGAGCATGAGACCTGTGCGAAAAAGCTAAACGTCTTCGAGGGATATCCGGAGCTCACCGTTAATGAAATACTGAACGATCCCACCATCGAGGCTGTTGCCGTTGAGACCGACGAGATCCACCTACTGAAATATGCACAAATGGCGGCAGATGCGGGCAAGCATATCCACATGGAAAAACCGGGAAGTCAAAATCTTGTGGATTTCGAACGGCTCATAGAAACCATGAAAAACAGCAAAAAGGTGTTTCACACGGGCTATATGTACCGCTACAATCCCATGATCGCCAAAGCAATCGAAAGGGCAAGGGCGGGAGAGCTCGGTACGGTCTACAGTGTCGAGGCGCATATGAGCCGACTGGACGGCAGACATACAAGAGAGTGGTTTGGAAGCTTTCGGGGCGGAATGATGTTCTACCTCGGCTGTCATCTGATTGACCTTGTGGTGCAGATACAAGGATTTCCGAACAAGATCATTCCCCTCAACACGCAAACGGGGATTGGCGGCGTGCATACGGAGGACTTGGGATTTGCGGTTTTGCAGTACGAAAACGGAATATCGGTCGTTCGCATGGGGGGAACGGAGGTTGGCGGCTTTGAGCGCAGACAGCTTGTGATATGCGGATCGAAAAGCACCTTGGAAATAAGACCTCTTGAAAAAACGATACCGAAAGCGGCGATTGGGAAAGAATATATGATGATTACCGGGCAACGAGAGTGCGCGCTCCGTGAGAGCGGCGAGTGCCAAACGACCGAGTGCGAGAGCGCTCCTTTCCAACGTTACGAAAATATGCTGCTTGCTTTTGCGGAAATGGTACGCGGCAACAAAGAAAATCCGTATACGCTCGATTACGAGCTCGAGCTGTTCCGAACGCTGATGAAATGCTGCGGTGTTGCAGAAGCATAAGATCATTCCGCCTTGCGGAACGCGTTGCTCTAAAAACGAAAGCACCTCTTTCTGCGTACCTGCCATAGAGCAGGTACGCAACGAAATTTGCCCTTCCGGGCAAGTGAAATCGCCTCGCGGTGAAATATTTGCTCCGCAAATGTGAAATATCCGCTTGCGCGGACGTGGGCAAATTTCATTTCACATCGAGCATGGCGAGATATTTCACAATGTGCGGTAGCACATTATTTCACGTTTTGCAAAAGCAAAACATTTCACTATATGCATTTGTGTCTTCAAATGCAGTGCTTGTCAAGAAAAAAGGACGAGGAATTTTTGCAATTCTTCGTCCTTTTCCTGTTGGTAGGTGTTTTGATTTTTATACTGCTCTATCGCAGATCCACTTCGAAGTGCTTTCGTTTTTGTATTGTCTTGAAAACAGACGTTTAAAATTGTCCGAGTGCCTTTATTTTTTCAAGCTCACGCTTGATTCCTTCCTCAACAGGGGCAAAATCCTGCTTCGAAAGTCCCGTTACACGCAGGATTTTGGAGCAATCAACGTCGCGATCAAATCTTCTGTCATATTTCCACATCCAAGGATTGTTTGCGATCCTGGAAGACTGATTGGAAACGTATTCTTCCTCACTGCACCAGCGAATTTTGACGCCTGTCAGCCGACTGTATTGTTCGGCAACCTCTCCCCACGTCAAGCCGTGACCGGAATAAACGGTAAAGGCTTCTCCGATCGCATCCTTTTTGAAAAGCAAATGCGCGATCAGCTTGCCGGAGTTTCCCGCCCAATCAACGCCCGCCGAATAATCCTTTACAAAGCTCGGCAGGAGCATTTCCTCGTTGCGCTTGGCATATTTTAATACGTCTTTTCCGGAATAAAGCAACAGATCCAAGCGTTTGTTCGAGAAAGAAATGACAGGGCGAACGATCGTCCACGGCTCACCCGCGTGTTCTTGTCTTAAATAGTCTTCGCATTTTGCTTTGGGAAGCGCATAGTCTTCTTTTGCAAAAAATTCCCGATCATCCAGAACGTCCGCCAGCCTCGGCGCGTCCTCTGTTATGGGGTGCTGCTCGTTCGCATAGACTCTGTATGACGAAAGAAAGATCAGATGATCGGTGTGAGAGATGAGAAGGGGATAGACCTTGTCGTATGATTCAACTTCCGTATAGTGAATGAAATCAATGATTCCGTCGTAGTGGTTTTTGGAAAACAGATCCGTCAAAAGCGCCTCTGTCACCAAGCTTTGATGAAACGTAAGGCGTTCGTGATCCGACGTCTTTTCTTCGGGGCAAATGACTTCGACAAAAGCGCCGAGGCGAAGAAGCTCTTCCGAGACGTATGTGCCGAGCGTACCTCCGCCCGCAATCAGCAATACTCGTTTGTTTGAATACATGATCAATCTCTCCTTGTTGTTATTTTTCATTATCGAAGCCAAAGATCCGTTTCATGGATGCGGCGGTGTTTTTGATCTGCTGATCGTTGTAGTATTGATAGGGCGTGGTTTCGGCAAGGCAGTAGCCGTCAAAGCCGATCTCGCGGAGAGCCTTTTCCACTGCGGGGAAATTGACGTCGCCCGCCAGAAGATCGACGTAGCTGTTCCGTCCGCCGGGGTAGTAGCGGTAGTCCTTGACGTGCACCGTGGCGATTCGCTCCTTTCCCAGAATGCGGATCCAATCCTCCGGATAGCCGAAGGGGATCGCGTTTCCGACGTCCAGGCAAGCCTTGACACAAGGGGAATTGACCTCGTCCAAAAAGCCTCTGAATTCGAGGGGAGAGAGCAAAAATTTGATCCACCAATTTTCAATGGCAATGTTGACGCCTGCCTGCTCGGCGTATTCCTTGAGGCGCATCATGCCCTCCAGGGCGCGCCGGTAGGCAGTCTCGTAAGGAACGATCTCGGCTTCGGGGGTGATATCCTCACGCCCGACAACGCCCGCAAAGGTCAGGATATTTTTCGCGCCCAGCTCGGCGGCGCGGTCGATCAGTCTGCGCAGGGTGTCAAAGGCGTATTGACGCTTGACGGGATCGTTGTCGCTCAATTTTCCCTTATAGCGGCTTCCCGCATAGAGAATGCTGCAAATTTCAATTTCATAGGCGCGCGAGAGATCTTTTGCCGTTTGAACATCTCGCTCGGAACCCGAAAGTCCGACGATGCCGTCGTCCGTGATCGCCGCCTCGTATGCGGTAAATCCCACCTCGTGGATCTGTCGAAAGACCTCCTCCAGCGGAGTGGTGGGGTGAAAGCTTGAAAAGTTAAATCCGAATTTCATACGAATACCTCGTTGTTTGATTACATTTTTATTTGCATTCGAAGCAATAGTCGCCCGATCCGACACGGATCTCAAAGCAGCCGTCGGTTTCTCGGAAAGAAAGGATTCCGTCGGGAAGTGCAGGGGATACGCCTTGCTTCCATACCTCGCCGCGCGCTTCGCCGATCTGCGTGATCGCGGTCTCAATACAGGCTTTGGGAATACAGATCGTTGCCTCGCTGCCGAACGGAACGCCGACGCGCAGCAAGATCCGATCGGACTCTTTTTTCCAATAGGAGCGGATCTCTCCCGTCAGCGTCTCCCAAGCGGCATCGACGAAGAGGAGCTTTTTGGGGAAGATGGGGCGAATGAAAAAGTGGGAAAGGCCGAGCGCGGCTTCATCGACTTGAATGCCGGCGAGACGGCGGTAGAGCCATGCGCCGACCGACGCGTACATGGGATGGTTGTGCGAATTCATTCCGCCGCCGGTGCTGTTTTCCCAGCGCTCCCAAACCGTGGTCGCCTCGTTTCGGAGCATGTATCCCCAGCTCGGATATTCGGTCTCGGTCACCATGCGGTATGCCTCCTCGGCATATCCCGCGTCGCAAAGTGCCTCCAACAGATATTTGGTGGTCATGGTTCCCGTGGTGGGATGATGGTTTTGCCTGCGAACCGCCTCCGCCAGGTGCCGCGCGACCGCGTCGCGCTCGGATTCGGGGACCATACCAAGATACAGCGGAAATGCAAGAGATCCCTGACTTCCGCCGGCATACTGCTTTCGCTCAGGATCAAAAAAGGTTCGATGGAAGGCGTCCTTGATGCCGTTTGCCAAGGTCAAAAATTCCTTTCGATCGTCTTCCTTTCCAAGCGCCTGTGCCATTTTTGCCATCAAAATCGCGTCGTAATAGAAAAAGCAGGTCGAGATCAAGGGCGCGGGGGTGATCGCGGAACGGGGATTTTCGGGGGATACCAGATACGCCTCGGCACTTGCCCAGTCACCGAGGTCAGTCTCTCTTTGCGTCAGGATCAGCCCCTCACTCCGACTTTTCAGAAAACCGAGCCAGCCGACCATCGAGGAATAGTGCTCCTCGATCACGCGCCGATCGCGATGTTGAAGATAGAGAAGCCACGGGATCAACAGATATGCCGTGTCCACGGGATCGCCGTCGTGCTTTCTCGAAAAGAGCGCGGGGGCGGTATCCTTGATGCTCCCGTTGGTGGGATCGACCGTGTCGGTGATGTCGCGCTCCCATTTGGCGAGGAAGAGTGGTGTGCGGAAGTTGTAGAGCATTTCCTCCAGACGTACCGTGACGTCATTGAGCCAGCCCATGCGCTCGCTTCGTTGCGGGCAGTCGGTGGGAATGCTGTGCATGTTGCTTCGCTCGGTCCATAGAATGTTTTGGTGCAGACGGTTCAGAAGCGGCTCGCCGCAGACAAAGCGTCCGATCTGTGCGACGTCGTTTGCGACGATACAGCCCTCGATGTCCGCAGGGGAGAGAAATCCTTCGTATCCCTCGATCTGCAGATAGCGAAATCCGTGATAGGTAAAGCGAGGCTCGTAGCGCTCCTCACCCTCACCGCGCAAGACGTAGGTGTCGGTCACCTTTGCCTTGAGCAGGTTTTCTTGGTTGACCAGACCGTTTGGATATAGGGTTTCGGCATAGCGAAAGCGGATGCTCGTTCCGCGCGCGCCGGTGAGGCGTACTTTTGCCCAACCCGCGAAATTCTGACCGAAATCGCAAACGAAAACACCTTCCGCGGGAGAGGTGACAGAGATGGGGGAGCGCGTTTGCAGAATGCGGATCGGCTCCATTTCTTGCGCGACGAGCTTGCCGAGAGGCGGCTCCGCCGTCACGGCGGGCTTCCAATCGGCGTCGGGCAGATATTCGGGAGTATCCCAGCCCGCCTTTTCCAGACGTGCGTCATAGGTCTCGCCGTCGTAAAGATTATTTTCCGTGATCGGGGAGGGAGCAGTCAGCCAGCCGTCGGTTTCGCTTTTGAGTGCCGTTTCTCGCGTACCGTCGGCAAACTGCACCTCCAAGCGAAAGAGCAGCTTGGGTTTGGATACCCAGCGTTCGGTGTGATCACGCAGCGCCCAATGGTGGTTTCCGTACCAGCCGTCTCCCAGCATCACGCCGACCGTGTTTTTTCCCTCGCAAAGCAGCTCGGTCACGTCGGCACTGTTATATAGCACCTGCTTGGTGTAATCGGTAAAGCCCGGGCAGAGTACCTCATCATCCGTTCGCCTTCCGTTGACCGTCAGCTCGTAATAGCCGAGCCCGCAAATATAGGCGGTAGCACGGCGGATCGGGCGGTCTATCCAAAAATCACGCCGAAGCAGGGGAGCCGCGCCGATACCGACGTTGGCGGCGGAGATCCACTCTGCCCCCCAAGCTCCGCCGTTCATCAGTCCCGTGTGAAAGTTTGAGATCTCACTCCACTCGCTCTCACGGTCGCGGTTATCCCAAATTTTGACACACCAATAATACTGCGTGGCGGGAGAGAGATCCTTGCCGCCGTATGCGTGGTTCAGAAGATGCGCGGAGATCACCTTGCCGCTGTCCCAAGCGTCGGGAGCTTCCTGCTTCAAAAGCGACGGCTCGGTGGCGACCAGAATGCGGTAGGCACGTTGCTTTGCGCCGCGAAGCAGATTTTGCGCGCTCCATGAAAAGCGCGGACGTTGGGTGTCAATTCTTTGCGGACTTGCGGCATATTCGCAAAGCAGTCGGCAGGGATGAAGATTGAGGTTTGACATGGCAGATCTCCTTGTCTTTTTCTAACTTCGTTCATTATATCATGATTTCCGATTTTTGTCAATAAAGATATCCCCTCAAAGCAATCCGGAAGGCTGTTTTTTTTGCGATTCTTTTTCTCATGTATTGAAAAATTTTTTCAGACACCGTTTGTTTATGTATAGTTCACAAAAGTAGGGTATTATATGGAAAAATCGAAGATTGTTCGCAAGAAAAACGAAAAAAATCTATAAAAAATCAAAAAAATATTCGAAAATCATTTGCAATTCGTTCAATTTTGTGTTATAATGGATTGGATTTGCAAAGAGGGGGGAGATCACGCCCTCAAAAAAAGAAAATTTCATTCGCGGTCAGAACAATTTTGGAGATGTGAAACCGAGATGAAACGCTGAAAAGAAAGGAAATCAAAGATGACAGACACCAAACTTCTCGTGATTGACGACGATTCCAATATCAGCGAGATGCTGAAGATTTATTTTGAAAACGAGGGCTACGACGTCAAGGTCGCCGCCGACGGCGTGGAGGGATTGAACTATTTCAAGATCTTCGAGCCGGACATGGTGATCCTTGACATCATGCTCCCAAAAAAGGACGGCTGGCAGGTCTGCCG
Organism: Clostridia bacterium; assembly: GCA_017517745.1. Taxonomy (GTDB): domain Bacteria; phylum Bacillota; class Clostridia; order Oscillospirales; family CAG-272; genus UMGS1865. Next base: position 105,778 of record JAFWYJ010000040.1, read on the forward strand.
CGAGATTCGCGAGATCTCCTCCAAGCCCATCATCATGATCAGTGCCAAGGCAGAGGTTTTTGACAAGGTTTTGGGACTCGAGCTCGGAGCCGACGATTTCGTGGTCAAGCCCTTTGACGTCAAGGAGCTGTCGGCGCGCATCAAGGCGGTTCTTCGCCGTTATCAGATGCACGCGCATCAGAATGACGAAGAGGTCATCAAGTTTGAAAACGTCGAGATCAGCTTGCAAAAATATGAGTTGAAGCTGCGCGGAAAATCGGTGGACATTCCTCCGAAGGAACTCGAGCTGCTGTATTTCCTGGCATCCAATTACAATCGTGTCTTCACGAGAGATCAGCTCCTCGACAAGGTTTGGGGATTTGACTATCTCGGTGACTCTCGCACGGTCGACGTGCACGTCAAGCGTCTCCGCGAGAAGCTGGAGGGCGTGTCCGATAAATGGCTGCTCAAAACGGTTTGGGGCGTCGGATACAAATTTGAGCTTTTGAGCTGAGCTTGTTTTGCGCATTTTTGGCGGCGAAGGATAAACCGCGCGATTGCTCGCAAACTAAGACTTGAGGAAAGGATTAGAGAAAGGAAGCGATTGTATGTCTGAAAGAGAGAATCAGGAAATGAACGAGCCGAAGACCGACGATTATCGCTACCGTTGGGATTACGGCGCTCAATGTGCGTACGAAGCCCAAAAGCAGAAGCAAACGAAGCGTCGAGGCGCTTGGACCTATGCGATCGTGATGGCTTCCGTGTTTGCGGCGTGTCTTGCCCTGTTGGTGGGCGTGTTGATTTGGTATTCTGCTGGAGGCACGGTGAACGATCGAATCGAGACGGTGGCAAAGAAGGTTTCGCCTTCCACGGTGCTGATTCATACCACTGACGGTGAGGGATCTTATGGCTACGGAACCGGCTTTTTCATCCGTTCCGACGGCTATATTGCCACGAACTATCACGTGGTAGAGAATGGAAGGAACGTTCAGGTCACGCTCTATTCGGGACAGAGAGCCGCGGCGCAACTGATTGGTTACAGCGCGATTGACGATCTTGCGGTTTTGAAAATTCAGGGGATGGGGTATCCCACCGTGAAGATCGGTGACTCCGACGCGCTCCGCGTCGGCGAGCTTGCCGTTGCCATTGGACATCCTTCCGGAGCGGACGGTTCACTTCCTTGGACGACCACACACGGCATTGTTTCTGCACTTGACCGCGTGGTGAGTGTATCGGGCGGAGGAAAACATGGTGAAATGACCATGATCCAGACCGACGCGCCCGTCAACCCCGGAAATTCCGGAGGCCCGCTTTGCAATTCGCGCGGTGAGGTCATCGGCATCGTCACAAGCAAGCATACGACGTATGAGGGCATCGGTTTTGCGATTCCGATCAACAACGCCATGGAGCTTCTCCGCGAAATCGTGGAAACCGGAAGTGCCGACGGAATCGAATCCAACGTGGCCAAGGTCCGTCCCACCATCGGCATTGGCGTGAGGGACATTGTCGAAGGGGACGTCTATTACGACATGCAAGGCAAGAAATATACGGCGGAAAAAACCGGCGTATTGGTCTCCTCGGTGGATGAGACCGGCGCGGCATACGGATCTCTTCAAGTGAGAGATATCATCATTGCCATGGACGGTAAAACCGTCGAAACGCAGAACGATCTGCGCGAGCTTTTATATAAACACAAGAGCGGGGACGAGACAACGCTCGTGATTTGGCGGGACGGTCAATCGAAATCGGTCAAGATTCGGCTCGGATAATCCCCAAAAAACATCCGTGCGCATTCAAAATGAGTGCGCACGGATTTCTTTTTTCTTTCAAAGGTCTTTTTATGCTTGGTTTCTCGCCAGATATTCTTCGTAAGTGCCGGAGAAATCGACGATGCCGCCGTCGGGTTTGATCTCGATGATGCGATTGGCGACGGTGTTGACCAGCTCGTAGTCATGTGAGGTGAAGATGACGTTGCCCTTGAAGTTGGCAAGTCCGTGGTTGACCGCGCTGATCGATTCGAGGTCGAGGTGGTCGGTGGGCTGATCGAGCAGAAGGAAGTTCGATCCGAACAGCATCATTCTTGCGGACATACAGCGCACCTTCTCGCCTCCCGAAAGGACGTTGACGGGCTTGAAAACGCTGTCGTTGGAGAAGAGCATTCTGCCAAGGAACCCGCGCAGATAGGTCTCTGTGGTCTCCTTGGAATACTGTGCCAACCAATCGATGATGCTCAGGGTGCAATTGTTGAAATATTCGGTGTTGTCATGCGGAAAATAGGATTTGGAAATGCTCACGCCCCATTTGAAATCACCGCTGTTGGGGGTATCCTCCTCCATGAGAATGCGGAAGAGGGCAGTGATTGCCATTTCATTGCCGATGAGCGCGATCTTGTCTTCCTTGTTGACCGTGAAGGAGACGTTTTGGAAGAGCGGCGTGCCGTCGACGCTCTTGGAGAGGTCGCGGACGAAGAGAATGTCTTTTCCCGCGATGCGGTCCATGTCAAAACCGATGAAGGGATAGCGTCTGCTCGAAGCGGGAAGCTCCTCGACCGTCAGCTTGTCCAAAAGCTTGCGGCGCGAGGTCGCCTGACGCGACTTGGATTTGTTTGCCGAGAAGCGTGCGATAAAAGCCTGCAATTCGCGGATCTTTTCCTCGGCTCTCTTGTTTTGCTGCTTGATCATGCGCTGGATCAGCTGGCTCGATTCATACCAGAATTCGTAGTTGCCGACGTACATTTTGATGCCGTTGTAGTCGATGTCCACGATGTTCGTGCAGACGTCGTTGAGAAAGTGACGGTCATGGGAAACGACCAACACCGTGCCGAAATAATCCGACAAAAAGTCTTCCAACCACATGATCGCGTCGATGTCAAGACCGTTGGTCGGCTCATCGAGCATGATGATGTCGGGGTTGCCGAAGAGTGCTTGCGCCAGCATGATCTTGACCTTTTCGCTCTCCTTGAGAGAGGACATTTGCTCCCAAAGCAGTTCCTCGCCAAGTCCCAATCCTTGAATCAGCTTGGAGATCTCGGATTCCGCCTCCCAGCCGTTCAGCTCGGCAAATTCCGCCTCCAATTCCGAGGCGCGCAGACCGTCCTCCTCGCTGAAATCCTCTTTTTCATAGATCGCATCCTTTTCAACCTTGACGTCGTAAAGCCTACGGTTGCCCATCATGACGGTGTCGACCACCGAGTAGTCGTCAAATGCAAAGTGATCCTGGCGCAAAACCGACATTCTGACGGTGTCGGGAATCGAGATCTCGCCCGTGGAGGGTTCAAGCTCGCCGCAAAGCAATTTGAGGAAGGTCGATTTGCCGGCACCGTTGGCGCCGATGATGCCGTAGCAGTTCCCGGGCGTGAATTTGAGATCAACGTCCTTGAAGAGAAGCTGACCGCCGAAATGGAAGGACAGGTTGGAAATTGTAATCATGATATACCTCTTTTTTGTTTCAATCTTATCGATTATATCATATCTTTTCCTCTTTTGCAAGTCAAAAATGATTTTTTTCGCTTTTTTGATGGAAAAAAGAGTTTTTTTGACAATGCTACTTGACGAACGGCTTATTTTTGATTATAATGTATTAGTATATTAAAGTAATTTGGCTGTGAAAGGATTGATACGTCAAATGAGAGTGGTTGTGAAGGTGGGCACGTCAACGCTGGCACACGGCACGGGATGCCTGAATATCCGCCGTGTGGAAACGCTTTGTCGCGTGCTGAGCGATCTGAAAAACAGCGGACACGAGGTGATTCTGGTCTCCTCGGGTGCGATCGGGATGGGAGTGGGCAAGCTTTCCCTCAAGGAACGCCCGCAGGACATCCCAACCAAGCAGGCCGCCGCAGCGGTCGGTCAGTGCGAGCTGATGTACACCTACGACAAGCTGTTCGGTGAATACCATCACACCGTGGCACAGATCCTCTTGACAGGCTCTGACTTCCGTCACGATGACCGCTATCATAATTTCCAAAACACCATGCGCCGCCTTCTCGAGCTCGGCGTGTTGCCGATCATCAACGAAAACGATACCATTGCCACCGAGGAGATCAAAGTGGGAGATAACGATACGCTTTCCGCGATGGTTGCAGTCAGCGTCGGAGCGGAGCGGTTGATCCTGCTCTCCGATATCGACGGACTCTATACCTCCGATCCGCGCCGCGATCCCAACGCCACCCTGATCCCCGAGGTCAAAGAATTGACTCCCGAGATCATGGCTCTGGCAGGCGGGGAAGGCTCGTCGCTCGGTACGGGAGGCATGAAGACCAAATTGCATGCCGCAGAGCTTTGCATGGTGGCGGGATGCGAGATGATGATCCTCAACGGCGAGAATCCCATGCTTTTGTACGATTTGTTTGACGGCAAGGCTGTGGGAACACGCTTTTCTTGCAAATAAAAGCTTTTCTCGCAAATAAAAACCAACGGAGAACACTATGACGACTTTAGAAATTTTGCAGGCGGCAAAGGCGGCAGCCCCCGCGCTTGCGATTCTGAATACACAAACCAAAAACGAGGCACTGCTCGCCATGGCAGACGAGCTTGAGGCTGCAAAGGAAACGATCCTTGCGGCAAACGCGCTTGATCTTGAGGCGGCAAAGGGCAGCGTGAGCGAGGTCATGCTCGATCGTCTGCGCCTGACGGAAGACCGCATTCGCGGAATGGCGGACGGCATCCGCGAGGTGGTGGCACTGCCCGATCCCGTGGGAGAGGTGACCGAAACCGTGACGCGTCCCAACGGATTGGAAATTCGAAAAACACGCGTTCCGATGGGTGTGGTCGGCATCATTTACGAAAGCCGTCCCAACGTGACCTCGGATGCCGCCGCCCTTGCGCTCAAAAGCGGAAACGTCTGCGTTCTGCGCGGTGTAAGGAAGCCTTCCGCACCTCTCATGCGGTGGTGGACGCTCTGCGCGGCGGCTTGCGCAAGCTCGGCTTGCCCAAGACCTTTGTCAATATGCTGGAGGACGTGACGCGAGCGGGCGCGAACGAGCTGATGACAGCGGTCGACTACGTCGATCTTCTCATTCCGCGTGGCGGCGCGGGGCTGATCCGCGCTTGCGTCGAGAACGCCAAGGTGCCTTGCATTCAAACGGGAACCGGGATCTGCCATATTTACGTCGATTCCAAGGCGGATCTTGAGATGGCGTTGGATATTTTGGAAAACGCGAAAACCAGCCGTCCTTCGGTCTGCAATGCCGCCGAGGTTTGTCTGGTCAGCCGTGCCGTGGCAAAGGAATTTTTGCCGCGTCTTGAAAAGAGACTTTGTGCAGATCGCGCCAATGCGGGCAAGACGCCCGTGGAGCTGCGCCTTGACGGAGAAGCGGCTGCGATCATCGATGGAAAGACGGCGACCGCCGACGATTTTGACACCGAATTTCTCGATTACGTGCTCGCGGTCGCGGTTGTGGAGGACGTCAAGGATGCCGTGGCACACGTTGCGCGCCATTCGACGCATCACAGCGAGTCGATCGTCACCGCCGACGCCGAGGCGGCTGCCTTTTTCACAGCCGCCGTGGACAGTGCCGCGGTCTACGTCAACGCGTCCACGCGCTTTACCGACGGCGGAGAGTTCGGTCTCGGATGCGAGATCGGCATTTCGACACAAAAGCTGCACGCGCGCGGTCCGATGGGACTTCGCGAGCTGACGACCTACAAATACGTGATCAGCGGAAACGGACAGATCCGCTGAGAAGGGAAGGAGAAACACTATGAAAACGACGTTCGGATTTATCGGATGCGGAAATATGGGCGGTGCGCTGGCAAGCGCAGTCGCCAAGAGCGTGGGTGGCGAAAGCCTGCTCCTGTGCGACGCTTTTTCGGAGAAGGCGGAGGCACTTGCCAAGCTTTGCGGCGCAACTGTCGCAAGCACCCGAGAGGTGGCAAAGAATTGCAACTATCTCTTCCTCGGTGTCAAGCCGCAGGGTTTTGAGACGCTGTTTGAGGAGATCGCTCCGGTTCTCATGCAAAGAACCGACGCTTTCGTCTTGGTGACGATGGCGGCGGGAGTGTCGATCTCCGCGGTTGAAAAAATGGCGAATTGCGACTGCGCGGTGATTCGCATCATGCCCAACACGCCGGTCGCGGTGGGAGAGGGAATGATCCTTTACGATGCCAACGTCAAGACGACTCAAGCGCAGATCGACGCCTTTGTTGCGGCACTTTCCAACGCCGGCAAGCTGGATCGTTTGCCCGAAGAAAAGATTGACGCGGCAAGCGCGCTTTCGGGTTGCGGCCCCGCCTTTGTCTATCTGTTTGCCGAGGCTTTGGCGGACGGTGCCGTGGAATGCGGACTTCCGCGAGAGAAAGCCAACCTCTACGCCGCGCAAACGCTCGCGGGCGCGGCAAAACTGCTCTTGACCTCAGGCAAGCATCCGGGAGAGCTGAAGGATGCGGTCTGCAGCCCCGGCGGAACTACCATCGCGGGTGTTCACGCGCTGGAGGACGGTGCCTTCCGCTCCTCTGCCATCCGTGCGGTCACCGCAGCTTACGAAAAGACCTTGAAATTGAAAAAATGAGACAGAAAAAAGCATTCCTCGGTTTGTTCCCGTGGAATGCTTTCTGTTTTTCTGTGAAAAAAAGGATCACATACTTTTTAGGATGATCCGATGATGGATTCCAATCCGTAATATTTGGCAACGTAAAAGTTTGGCCAGCGAGTTGCATCTTCGGAATCCAAATAGATCAATCTCCAAAGGGGATTGTACTTGGTCAACGGTGTCGGCTTTTTCAATTCCACGTGCGTTTCACCGTTTTCCAGGGCGGTTTCCACGATTGCCTCGTTTTCGGTTAGCACAACGTAGGTGTTGGCGGTATCGAGAATTCCGATCACAAGCCCCAACCCGAGTGCCAAGACACCCAGCTTGAAGCAAGTCTGCGTTTTCTTGCCGAAGGTGCGGTTTTTGACAGCACCGAATAAGAGGGCGGTGACAAACACCGTCAGGAAAATGCAGGGAGTGCCGCACCGCATGGGATAATTGGTGGCAAGCAACAAAATGAAATTGGAAACCAACGCTCCCGCCGCCAAGACGAGCACCGTGAGGAACAATCGTTTGTCGGCATTTTCTGCTTTTGCGCGTTTGAAAAGCGCGAAGGAGAGGAGAATCAACGGGAAAAGGCGTGCCAAAACGAAGAGCGCGATTCCGAAAATCTCAAGCAATTTCAGGAGTGAAAACGAGGAGATTTTATTGATTGATTCCGCCGGAGCGAATGCCATCATCGCAAGCCCCGCGCACGCTCCCAACAGAGAGGGAATGAACAAGAGGGCGCGTTTGTTTTTCAAATAAAAGAGATCGATCAGGAACACAACGCCCGCGATGAATAGAAAACCCACTGAAAGCGGTTCCAGATAACCGCCCAACAAAACCGAGACGGCAAGATGTGGGATCAAAAGAAGCAAGCGGAGGCTTTTTTGATACAACAGAGAATTGAGATAGGGGAGAAGGAACAGAAGACCGAAAAAGACCGCCCACAGATAGTTGCAAGCGCCGTCAAGCCAGAAATTGACCTGCCCGACCTCCAATTCAAACAACCAAATTGCGCCGAAGATTCCCATCAAGAAGAAGTTGTTGATCTCTTTTCCTTTGTTACAAAAAGCATAGACCATATAGATGGTTGCAACAAAAACAGCGGAATTGACCAGATCAAAAACGATATCCGGCAACATCAAAAAGAGATGAGCGAAAAAATGAGAACAATATCTGCCGTTGACACCGTTTCCGTGTTCGATGAGCGAATCGATGATATCGGGGATCCCGCTCAGATGCTCGCCCGTGGCAAAGCTGAGCGAATACATAAAATCATCGGCGATCCGCACGGTCAGAATATTGTAAATCAGCGCAAACAGAAACAGTGCGCCAAGCGAGGCAAAATGCCATCTTTTTGAAGTCTTGTAGTTTTTAAACATGACGTACCTCTGAAAAAGGAGAATCCTTGCCGGCAAAGCGGAGAATTTCCTTGTGTACCGCGGCGCAATCGGCGTTCACTTCATCGAAGCCCACATTTGCATAGGGATTGACATTTTCCAATTTCGAATGAAAGGAAAGCTTGATCCAATCTGCATTTTTCTGCCATTCAATGCGGTATTTGTCGGTCATTTCGGAAAGATCGAAGTCTTTGTCCTCATAGAACAGATTCAATTGCACCTTGACTCCAAGCTTTTCGTGAAGCCTTTGAAAGACCTGCAGATAGGGATGGTCGAAGAGGGTGTTTGCATCGGTTCGTGTCAATTCCTTCAAAAAGCGGACGTTATCGTCCACAGTAAAGCAAAATCGTTTTTTCATCGTGACTTTACTCCAAAGAAAAGGTCTTGATCGCCTTGACGGCGATGCCGTTTTCATATTCTCTGACCTCTCCGAGCGCGAAAAACTCGCCCGATGCGTCCAAGATGCGCACGCGAGTGCCGACAGGCAGAGAAGTGCCGATCTTTTTGAGATAGATCTCGCATCCGCTGCGACACAGCTTCTCGTAAAACGCGGGCAGCGAGACGGAGGGGAGAGAAGCGAAGAGCTTCTCGGTGGGGATCAGGAGCGCGAGACGCTCCTCCTCACTCATCTCCTCAAGCTCTGCGAGCGTGTGAGAAATTTCAATGGGAAATCCGCCGGTCTCGGTGCGCTCAAGCGATGCCATCACGCCGCCGCATCCGAGAGATGCGCCAATGTCCGCGCAGAGCGTGCGGATGTAAGTCCCCCCCGAGCACTTCACGTCCAAAAGATAGTCGGAGGCTTGCTCGGTCGGGGCTGCGGTCAGCTCGAAAATTTCAATTTCCCGCGCTTGTCGTTCCACAACTTGTCCCTGCCTTGCCAGATCGACCAGCTTCTTGCCGCCCACCTTCAAGGCACTATACATCGGCGGGATTTGTTGGATTTTACCGCGAAACTGCAGCAAAATTGCCTCGAATTCGGAAGGTGTCGGGAGATTTTCGGAGGTGGTCAGCACCGTCCCCGTGGTGTCCTCGGTGTCGGTGGTGATACCGAGCCGCAGACAGGCGCGATAGCGCTTGGAGTCGGTGGCGAGATATTCGGATGCCTTTGCGGCTCTGCCGACCAGAACCACCAGCACACCGGTTGCCATGGGGTCAAGCGTTCCCGTGTGTCCCACGCGGCGTGTGCCATACAGGCGGCGAATGCGGTTGACCACGTCGTGCGAGGTCACACCCGCATGCTTGTGAACGATCAGAACGCCGCTCGGTTCTTGTTGAGTGATATCGTTTTTCATTCCAGAATCAAGTCCTTTAACGCTCTTTTTTGTACGTAGTGAATGCCGTTTTCACGGTAGTAGGTCACCGAACCGTCTTCGGCGGCATCGGTGAGAGCGACCTGCTCGTCGGGCTTTCCCAAGGCCAGAACCAGCTGAGGGATCAGGTTGTCCGAAAGCGCGAGATCGCGCGAAAGGATCTCGGGGGAGAACGAGCCGATCATGCAGCCGCCAAAGCCGGCTTCCGCCGCGGCGAGCATGATGGACTGCGCGCAAATGCCGACGTCTTTGAGGAATTTGTCGGCGGTTTCGATGACGCTTGTGTCGGCGCAGATGACGATATACGCCACGGGAGCGTGTCCCTTCGGCGGGAGTTTGAGATCCTTGAGCTTTCCCGCCCAACGGGTGTTTGCGAGCATGGCGGCACATTCCTCGGGACGATGTACCAATCGGAATTTCAGCATTTGCAGATTGATGGAGGAGGGCGAAAGACGCGCGTGATCGACCCAATTCGCGAGCTGCTCGCGCGAGATCTTCGCGCTTTCGTCAAAGCTTCGATAGCTTCTGGATGCGATGATGAGATCCTTTAACGTCATGACGCCTCCTTCAAAACTTCACCCACGCGGAGAAGATGACTTGTCCCTTGGATGAGAAATTGCGCTCGTATTCGGTCATGACGTTGTCCGCCGCCTTTTCGGAGGCGTGCAGATCACGGCTCTGCCAAACGATCTCCAATCCGCAGACGGCGAATTGCTCGAGGCTGAAATCAAAGAGACCCTCGTTGTCGGTCTTGAGATAGAGCATACCGCCCTCGCGGAGCACCGAGCGGTAAAGCTCGAGAAAGCCCTCGTGCGTCAGTCTGCGCTTGGCGTAGCCCTTTTTCGGCCACGGGTCGCTGAAATTCAGATAGATCGCGTCTACGCTGTGCGGCAAAAACCATTCGCTCAGATTGCGCGCGTCTCCGATGAGAAAACGCAGGTTGTCGGGACGCTCGTCCTTGTGATTCATTGCCTTTTCAAGTGCCAGGCAAGCAACGTCGGGGACGCGCTCCATAGCGATCCAGTTGGATTCGGGATGTTTTGACGACATTCCCACGGCAAAGTCTCCTTTGCCGCAGCCGATCTCCAGACAGATCGGCTTTTCGGTTTGAAAATAGACCTGTGGAGAGACTGCGGGGACGCTCGGATTTTCAATCAAAATTTCGGAGCAGGCGGCGATTCTCTCGGCGCCGTGCTTTTTTCTTCTCATTCTCATAAGGGGTGGTTCCTTTCTCGAATATTCTGCCTTTCATTATAGCAGAACCCTGCCGAAATTGCAATGTGTTTCGGCAAAATATTAAGGAAAAAACCGAAAATAAAACCAATTTCACGACTCAAGCGCTGCTTTGAGCTTTTCGAGCGCGCCCTTTTCGATGCGCGAGACGTAGGATCTGGAAATGTTGAGTGTGGCGGCAATTTCGCGCTGGGTTTGCGGACGGATCCCGCCAATGCCGTATCGCATCATCACGATCTGCCGCTCACGGGGCAAGAGATGAGATTCGATCGCATGCAGCATTTTCTCGGTGACGATCTTGCGGTCGATCTCCTCGGAAATGTCCTCGTCACTGCAGATGACGTCGATGTAGGTCAGGGGATTGCCGTCGCGGTCGACGTCGATGGTATCGTTGATCGAGACCTCGGAGGAGAGCTTCTTTTGTGATCGAAAATACATGAGGATTTCGTTTTGGATGCATTTCGCACCGTAGGTCGCAAATTTTGCACCGTTGCGGATGCTGAAGCTGTCGACCGCCTTGACGAGCCCGATGGTGCCGATTGACACAAGATCCTCGGGATTCCTTGCCGTGGAATAGTATTTCCTGACGATGTGAGAGACCAATCGAAGATTGTGCAGGATCAGTTTTTGTCGCGCCTCCTCGTCACCTTGCTCGGCGCGCAAAAAGCATTCGTTTTCCTCCTCGGCGGGGAGGGGCGGCGGGAAATTCTGCGGTGTACCCACACCGAGAATCAGATGAAGAACGCGGGTGAAGAGCGCAAATAACGTGAGAAGCATTTCGGTTACCTCCGTGGCGGCACTTGCCGTCAGGTTTAATATATGACACGCCGCTCTCTTTTTTGCTTGTACGCTTTTTTTTGACACATTGCATTGACAGAAATCCGGAAGTGTGTTATAATAAACGAAGAATGATTCAAAACAGCCGAAAGGAAGAGACTATGGAAAAGCTTTACGGAGATGCAGTCGTAGGACAAAGCGGAGGCCCGACCGCTGCGATCAATGCCACGCTGGCGGGAGTGATCCGCGGTGTGAAGGAAAACGTACACGGTGGGTGCATCGGAACGCTGTACGGCATGAGAAACGGAGTGGAGGGGCTTTTGGAGGAGCGTCTGATCGACCTGACCGCCTATTTTGAAGATGAAAGCAAGCTCGAACTTTTGGAGCATACGCCCGCAGCCGCGCTGGGTTCTTGTCGCAAAAAGTTGCCCAAAATGGGGGAGAATGACGCGTTCTATGAGCAGATGATGGCGGTGTTTCGCAAGTATGACATTCGATATTTCTTCTACATCGGCGGAAACGATTCGATGGATACTGTGGCGAAGCTTTCGGAATATACCAAAAATCAGGGCTATGAAATGGTGATCCTCGGTGTTCCCAAGACCATCGACAACGATCTCGTCGGCACCGATCACACGCCCGGCTTCGGTTCGGCGGCGAAATATATCGCGGTCACCACGCAGGAGATCATCCGCGATTGCGCGGTCTACCGCATTCCCGCAGTGACCATTGTCGAGATCATGGGACGCGACGCGGGATGGCTGACCGCCGCATCCGCCATTGGACGCGTTGTCAACGGCGTGGAGCCCGATCTTGTCTATCTGCCAGAGCGTACCTTTGATATGCAACGCTTTTTTGCGGACGTTCGCGCAGCACTTGCCAAGCATCCCAACGTGGTGATCGCGGTCTCCGAGGGCATTCGCTTCGCCGACGGACACTACGTGGGCGAGGGTACGCAAACCGGTGCGAAGGACGCCTTCGGTCACGCTTATCTCGCGGGTACGGGCAAGGCACTCGAGCTGGCGGTCAAGGCGGAGATCGGATGCAAGGTGCGCTCGATCGAATTGAACCTGCCTCAGCGTTGCGCGGCACACGTGGCGTCTCGGACCGACCTGTCGGAATCGGTGAAGATCGGTCGCGCCGCAGTCAAGGCGGCGGGTGAGGGAATTTCGCGCCGGATGATGACGGCGGTCCGCACCTCGAATGCGCCCTACGTCATGGAGGTCGGTCATTCCGACGTCTCGGTGATCGCAAACAAGATCCGCTACGTGGACGATGAATTCATCAACGCCGACGGCAATCATGTCACCGACGCCTGCTGCCGTTATCTGTTGCCTTTGATCCAAGGAGAAGCACCCTGCCGTTATGAGAACGGTCTGCCCGTGCATCTGGTGCTTTGAGGCACTGTCAAGATTTGTAAAAAAAGGGGAATTTGCATGAAGATTGCAGTCATTACGGGCGCGTCCTCGGGAATGGGACGTGAGTTTGTGATACAGCTTTGCCGAGAAAAGCAATTTGACGAGGTGTGGGTGATCGCACGCCGCACAGACCGTCTGGAGGCACTGCGGGACGAGGTCAACACGAAGATCAGACCGATCTCTCTCGATCTGACGAAGGAGGAAAGTATCCTTGAATATCAACGCCTGCTGGAGGCGGAAAAACCGGTGGTGGACGTGCTGGTCAATGCCAGCGGTGTCGGTCGCTTCGGCCGCTTTGAGGAGATGGATACCGAAACGCTCTACCGCATGATCGACCTCAACACCAAGGCTTACGTCGGCATGACGCACGCCACGTTGCCGTATCTGCAAAAGGGAAGCGAGGTCTATCAGCTCGATTCGCTTTCTTCTTTCCAGCCCGTGCCGTATATCTGTGTGTACGGCGCGACCAAAGCCTTTGTGCTGAGCTTCAGCCGTGCGCTGAACGTCGAATTGAAGTCGAAAGGCATCCGCATGATGGCGGTTTGTCCCGGATGGGTCAAGACCGAATTTTTCGATCACGCCGTCAAGGACGATACGATCACCTACTACAACAAATTTTTCACGCCGGAGCAGGTCATCCGCCGCGCATTGCGCGATATGAAGCGCGGCAAAGACGTGTCTGTCTGCGGATTTTCGATCCGCGCTCAGGTGCTCCTGACCAAGCTTTTGCCGCATCGCCTCGTGATGAAGATCTGGTGTCGTCAACAGAAAAAATAGAGAATATTTTCAATCAAAGCATGCAGGATGCCGTTTGATCGGTACTTGCATGCTTTTTTGTTCTAAAAAGATGGCTGTCGCCGTAAACTTTAACGATTGGAAAAAGGAGGCGATGGAATGAAACGGATCATGATCGTGATGGGGACGCGACCCGAGGCGGTCAAGCTTTGCCCGCTGGTCAGAGAATTGCGATCGCGCGGGAAACACGAGATTTTGGTGTTGTCAACCGGTCAGCACCGCGCCATGCTGGACAGCGCGCTCGAGGCGTTTTCGGTCAAGCCGGATTTTGATATGGACGTGATGCAGACGGGGCAGACGTTGTCTGAGGTGACCGCAAAGATCGTCAGGAGAACCGACGAGCTTTTGGGGGCGGAGAAGCCCGATCTTGTTTTGGTTCAGGGGGACACGACCACGGCGTTCGCGGCGGGACTCGCGGCATTTCACAGACAGATCCCCGTCGGACACGTCGAGGCGGGGCTGAGGACCTATCAGATGCGCTCGCCGTTTCCGGAGGAGTTTCACCGTCAGGCGATCTCGCTGTTTGCAGACTATCATTTCTCACCCACGGTCACGGCAAAAAAGAATCTGATCCGCGAGGGAAAACAGGCGTCTCGGGTTTTTGTGACGGGAAACACCGTTGTGGATGCCCTGCGGATCACACTCACCGAGAAAAAGCCGCGTCTTCCGTGGAGCTTTCCCGAGGGGCATCGGGTGATTGTTTTTACCGCGCATCGCCGAGAGAGCTGGGGGGCGCCGATTCGCGGTATGCTCCGGGCTTTGCGAAGGATCGTGGAGACACATCCCAACGTGACTGCTGTTTTTCCCGTTCATCACAATCCGCAGGTTCGCGCCGCCGCAAGAGAGATCTTGACGGGGGTTCCGCGCGTGCGAATGATCGAACCGCCCGAGATCGTGAGCTTCCATCATCTGCTCGCGAGAGCCGATCTGATCCTGACCGACAGCGGAGGGATCCAGGAGGAGGCTTCCGCGCTCGGGGTCCCGACGCTGGTGATGCGCTATTCCTCGGAGCGTGTCGAGGGGTTGCGCACGGGAGTGCTGAAGCTGGTGGGTGGCAGTGAAGAGGGCATTTTCTCAACGGCGGATCGATTGCTCTCCGAAGGCTCGGAGGAATATCTCACCATGAAAAAGCCGTCTTCGATCTACGGAAAAGGGCGAGCCTCGGCAGCGATTGCCGACGTTCTTGACCGCGTGATCTGAAAAGACGCTCCCCAATGCATCAAAAAGCCGGTTTTTTAGCTGATTTCGGTTAAGAAATACGGCTTTTTGCGTTTTTTTGCAATGCTTGTCGGAATTTGTGAAAAAATTCACATTTTTTTGAAAAACTATAGACTTTTAGAATAAAATATGTTATAATATATCCGTCCGTATTTGAGAACGGCTTTTTTGGCATACCTGCGAGCCGAAGTCCCCGCAGCAGATTTCGGTATCCTTGCATGTGAAAACCGTTCCGATGGTTCATTATTAAATTCAGGAGGTTTTTTGAATTATGAAAAAGAAATTGACTACGGTCGATTTTCACGGAACAAAAGAGCAAGAAGAAAAATTGCTCGCCGTAATTGAAAAACACGCCGGAGAAAAGGGCGCAATGATGCCCATTCTTCAGGAGGCGCAGGAGATCTACGGTTACCTTCCTCTGGAGGTTCAGAAGATCATTGCTGCCAAGACCGGAGTTTCTCTGGAAGAGATCTTCGGAATCGTGTCTTTCTACGCACAGTTCAAGCTCAATCCCGACGGTCAGTATGCAATCGCAGTCTGCCTCGGAACCGCTTGCTACGTCAAGGGCTCGGGAGACATCATTGAGGCGATCTCGCAGAAGCTGAACGTTCCGGTTGGAAGCACGTCTCCCGACGGAAAGTATTCGATCGAGGCAACGCGCTGCATCGGTGCCTGCGGTCTGGCGCCCGTTCTGACCGTTAACGGCGAGGTTTACGGAAGACTGACGGTTGATGACGTCGACTCCATTCTCGCGAAGTATAAATAATATAACGTTTTTTGAAAGGGCGGGAACATCCAATGAAAATCGCACAAATTAAAGAATTGCTCGATGCAGAGATCGTCTGCGGCGAAGATATGCTCGAGCGTGAGGTCTATTCCGCGTGCGGAAGTGACATGATGAGCGACGTGCTGGCTTACGTCAAGGATCAGGCGGTTTTGCTTACCGGTCTGGTCAATACACAGGTGGTCCGCACTGCCGTCATGATGGACATGGTGTGCATCGTGTTCGTTCGCTCCAAGGTTCCCACCGAGGAGATGGTCGAGCTGGCGCGCGAGAGCGGACTCGTGCTGATGAAGTCCCGCAAAAGAATGTATGAGGCTTGCGGCAAGCTGTATTCTCACGGCTTGAATGAGAACGGAAACTGCTATGGATGAGGCTGTAAAGTTTCATTTTGTGGTGGACGGCAATGATTTCACGTCCGCCGGTCAGGCATCCGTGCAGATCAAGAAAAATCTGAGACAGCTCGGCATTGCTCCCGAGATCATCCGAAAGGTCTCGATCGCCATGTATGAGGGAGAGATCAATATGGTCATCCATGCAGGCGGGGGAGAAGCCGACGTGCTGATCTACGAGAATCGCATCGAGATCATTCTGACCGATAACGGCCCCGGAATTGCAAACATCGATCTTGCAATGCAGGAGGGCTTTTCCACGGCACCCGACAACATTCGTTCGCTCGGTTTTGGTGCGGGTATGGGGTTACCCAACATGAAGCGCTATACCGACGCGATGCAGATTGATTCGACTTTTGGAAAGGGTACTCGCATTTCGATGACGGTCAATCTTTGACGGGATTCGTTCTTTCTCACCTATCACATCCGAAAAAAGAAAGGAGCTGCGGATTCTATGAATACATACGAGCATTCGGTTTCTTTGGATATTTCCAGATGTACGGGTTGTACGACCTGCATGAAGCACTGTCCCACCGAAGCCATTCGGATTTTGGACGGTCACGCGAAGATCGATCCGGACCGTTGCATCGATTGCGGTGTCTGTATTCGGAACTGTCCGAACCAAGCGAAGAAGGCGAATTACAGCAAGCTTGATTCCGTGATGCGCTACAAATGGAAGATCGCGCTCCCCGCACCCACGCTTTACGGTCAGTTCGAGAAACTGGAGGACATTGATTACGTGCTCCAGGGACTTTACGACATCGGCTTTGATTCGGTGGTTGAGGTTGCGCAGGCGGCAGAGCTGGTTTCAGCTTATACGCGTCTGTATCTGAAGACCGAGGGCATCACAAAGCCCGTGATCAGCTCGGCGTGTCCCGTGGTGCTTCGCTTGATCTCATTGCGTTATCCGACGCTGAAGGATCACATCATGCAGATCCTGCCTCCTATGGAGATCGCGGCGAAGATGGCGCGTCAGAAGGCAATGCAAGAGCACCCCGAGCTGGGGGATGAGGATATTTGCGTTTGCTTCATTTCTCCGTGTCCCGCAAAGGTCAGCTACATTCGCAACGGATTTGGTGATTACAAAAGCGAGATCAATGAGGTTGTGTCAATCAGCGACGTGTACTTCAGTCTCTTGAACGTCATGAAAAGAGGAAAGACGCCCGTGCCGCTTTCCAAATCGGGAATGATCGGCATCAGCTGGGCAACGTCCGGCGGAGAATGCTCTGCCATCTTCAATGACAAATATCTGGCGGCTGACGGAATTGAAAACGTGATGCGCGTGCTGGAACAGCTGGACAACGGAAACATCTCTTCTTCGCTCGAATTCGTTGAGCTGAACGCTTGTCCGGGCGGATGCGTGGGCGGTGTCATGGCAGTGGAGAATCCCTTTGTGGCAAAGGCAAGGTTGCAAACGCTTCGCCGATATCTGCCGGTCTCTCAAACCTTTTTGAGAGAGGAGGACGGGGAATATATCCCGGAAGGCTATTTCTTCGATAAAATGCCGACCTACCGTCCGATCCAGCGCCTGAGCGAGAACTTCGGAGAATCGCTTCGCATGATGTCCGAGATCCAGAAGATCCGTGCCGAACTGCCCGGAATCGACTGCGGTGCCTGCGGCGCGCCGAACTGCCGCGCTTTTGCGGAGGACGTTGTGCGCGGAAAAACGCAAAGAGGAGATTGCATTGTCGAAAAGGTCCGCAAGACCGAACAAAAAAATCAAAACAAGGAGCAGAAGGAACCATGACAGTCGGAGAAATGGCGAAAACGCTGCAACTGACTCCCATCACGGTGGGGGACGAGTCGCGCACCTGGTCCGGTGTCTACATCGGAGATCTGCTCAGTTGGGTGATGGGACGTGCCGCGTGTGACAATGCGTGGATCACCATCATGTCCAACGTCAATATCGTTGCGGTCGCAACGCTGGTGGACGTTGCCGTCATCATTCTCGCCGAGGGAGTCACCCTTGAGGAGAGCGTGCGCAACACCGCCGCGGCGAAGGGAGTCAATATTTACACTTCCGAAAAGACCGCGTATGAGCTTGCCAAAGAGTTGGCAGGCTTGCAACCATGAATCGCTATTATTACGATTTCCATATCCATTCCTGCTTGTCTCCCTGTGCCGATAACGACATGACTCCCGGTAACATTGCCGGCATGGCGGCGCTCGCGGGCTTGCAGATCGTTGCTCTGACCGATCACAATTCCTGTCGGAACTGTCCGGCGTTCTTCGCGGCGGCAAAGAAGTACGGCATCATTCCCGTTGCGGGAATGGAATTGACGACGGCGGAGGATATTCACGTGGTGTGTCTGTTTGAAGAGCTGGCGGATGCCTTGCGCTTCAACGACGAGGTGGACAGGCTGCGGATTCGCTTCAAAAACCGTGTGGATATCTTTGGAGAACAGCTTCTTGTGGACGAGAATGACGAGGTGATCGGACAGGAGGAGGATCTGCTTTCCAACGCAACGCAGATTCCCATCGACGACGTTCCGCCGTTGGTGGCAAAATACAACGGAATCTGTATTCCCGCTCACGTGGATCGTGAGGGAAACGGCATCATCGCCACGTTGGGTACGTTCCCGGATACCCCCGATTTTCAGGCGGCGGAGTTTCACTTTGCCGAGAAGATCGAGGAGTACAGGAAATGCTATCCGCGGCTTCGGGAGCTACCGATAACGGTTGGCTCGGACGCGCATTATCTTTGGGATATTCGCGATAAGCAGCATTATTTTGAGCTTGAGGACGAGCCATACAGCGGCGATTTTGTACGAAAACAGCTCTTTCGATTGTTGGGAGGGAAATCGCAATGAAGGAATTATCACTCAACGTTCTGGACATCGCCAAAAACTCCGTAAAGGCGAAGGCAACCTTGATTTCGATCCGATTGGAGGAGACCGAGGAGACCTTCACCATGACCGTTTGCGATGACGGTTGCGGCATGACGGAAGAAATTTTGAGGGGCGTGATCGATCCTTTTTGCACCACGCGAAAAACACGCAAGGTGGGAATGGGAATTCCGCTGCTCAAAATGGCGGCAGAGCAAACGGGAGGCAACGTCAGCATCACCTCGCGCCACGTGGATTCCTTTCCGGACACACACGGCACCGAGCTGACCGCACTCTTTTACAAAAATCACATCGATTTTACCCCTTTGGGGGACATCGTTTCCACAGTGACGACCCTGATCCAGGGAAGTCCGGAAATCGATTTTGAATTTCTTCACACTTCGGATAGATTTCGCGTTACTCTCGATACCCGACAGCTGCGCGAGATCCTCGGTGAGGAAATCCCGCTGAGCAGTCCCGAGATCATTCAGTGGGTCGCACAGTATTTGGGAGAGCAATATGCAAATTTATCTAATAACTAATGAAGAATTATGAAGAAGGAAAGGAAATGAAGCTATGAAATCTTTGGCAGAACTTGCGGCTATCAGAGACAAAATGAAGGACAAGATCGTTCTTCGCGAGGGAGGGGAAGTCACCCGCATCGTGGTTGGCATGGCAACCTGCGGCATCGCAGCAGGCGCACGTCCCGTTCTCAACGCATTCGTCGAGGGAGTTGACCGCGAAGGACTCAACGCGAAGGTCGTGGTATCCCAGACGGGTTGCATCGGTCTTTGCCAATACGAGCCGATCGTTGAGGTCAGCGAGCCCGGCAAGGAAAAGGTCACCTACGTCAAGATGACCGTTGAAAAAGCAGAGAAGGTGCTCAAGCAGCACATTCAGGGCGGCAAGATCGTGGAAGAATACACGATCACCGCAGCGCAGAAATAATTTGGAGGTATCGGAAATATGATTCGCTCACATGTATTGGTTTGCGGCGGTACGGGCTGTACCTCTTCCGGAAGCCCGAAAATTCAAGCCGCTTTTCAGGCAGAAATTGAAAAGCTGGGCTTGGCAGAGGAAGTAAAGGTCGTTCAGACCGGTTGCTTCGGTCTTTGCGCGCTCGGCCCGGTCGTCATCGTTTATCCCGACGGCACGTTCTACAGCAACGTCACCGTGGAGGATGTTGCAGAGATCGCCAGCGAGCATCTTCTGAAGGGCCGTATCGTTGAGAGACTTGTCTACAACGACACCGGCGCGGCTGACGAAAAGGCAGGTGCTGAGGAAGCACACGCATCGCTCAGCGACACCATTTTCTACAAATCCCAGCACCGTCTGGCTCTTCGCAACTGCGGTGTCATCAACCCTGAGAACATCGAAGAGTACATCGCAATGGACGGTTATGCAGCACTCGGTAAGGTTCTGACCGAGATGACGCCCGACGAAGTCATCCAGACCATTCTGGATTCCGGCTTGCGCGGACGCGGAGGCGCAGGCTTCCCGACCGGCTTGAAGTGGAAGTTTGCTTCGGGCAACCGCGGCAACGTGCAGAAGTACGTTTGCTGTAACGCAGACGAGGGTGACCCCGGTGCGTTCATGGACCGTTCGATCCTCGAGGGTGACCCCCACGCTCTGATCGAGGCAATGACGATCGCAGGTTATGCAATCGGCGCAAATCAGGGTTATGTTTACGTTCGTGCAGAGTATCCGATCGCCGTCAACCGTTTGCAGATCGCAATCGATCAGGCAAAGGAATACGGCCTGCTCGGTAACAACATCTTCGGAAGCGATTTCAGCTTCGACCTCGGCATCCGTCTGGGTGCGGGCGCATTCGTTTGCGGTGAGGAGACCGCGCTGATGACCTCGATCGAGGGTAATCGCGGTGAGCCTCGTCCGCGTCCTCCGTTCCCCGCAGTCAAGGGTCTGTTCGGCAAGCCCACCGTCCTCAACAACGTTGAGACCTATGCAAACATTCCTCAGATCATTCTCCGCGGTGTGGATTGGTTCCGCTCCATGGGTACCGAGAAGTCCAAGGGTACGAAGGTATTCGCACTTGGCGGTAAGATCAAGAACACGGGTCTGGTTGAGGTTCCCATGGGTACCACCCTTCGCACGATTATCGAGGAGATCGGTGGCGGCATCCCGAACGGTAAGAAGTTCAAGGCAGCACAGACCGGTGGTCCTTCCGGTGGATGTATCCCCGCACACCTCATCGACACGCCCATCGACTACGATAACCTCCTGGAGATCGGCTCGATGATGGGTTCGGGCGGATTGATCGTCATGGACGAGGACAACTGCATGGTTGACATCGCACGCTTCTTCCTCGACTTCACGGTTGACGAGTCTTGCGGTAAATGTACGCCTTGCCGCGTCGGTACCAAGAGATTGCTTGAGATCCTGGATAAGATCATCGCCGGTAAGGGCGAGATGGAAGACCTCGACAGACTCGAGGAGCTTTCCAACTACATCAAGTCCGCATCTCTTTGCGGCTTGGGACAGACCGCGCCCAACCCCGTTCTTTCGACGCTTCGCTACTTCAGAGACGAGTATATCGCTCACATCGTCGACAAGAAATGTCCCGCAGGCGTATGTAAGAGCCTGCTGAGCTTCACCATCGATGCCGACAAGTGTATCGGATGTGGCATGTGCGCAAAGCAGTGTCCCGCTTCCGCGATCGCAAGAACCGACTACGTGGCTCCCGGTCACAAGCTCGCTTCCTTTGCAATCGATCCCGCAAAGTGCGTGAAGTGCGGCGCTTGTATGCCCACCTGTAAGTTCAAAGCTATTTCTAAGAAATAAGAAAGGAGAATTGTGGACATGGATATGATTAACGTAAAAATTAACGGCGTCGATTATTCGGTCGCCAAGGGTTCCACGGTTCTGGAAGCCGCAAAAGCAGCGCATATTGATATTCCCACGCTCTGCTACCTGAAAGATATCAACGAGATCGGCGCTTGCCGTCTCTGCTTGGTTGAGATCGCCGAGATGCGCGGACCCGAGCTCGGTCCTTGGCGCATGGTGACCGCTTGCGTATATCCCTGTACCGAGGGAATGCAGATCAAGACCAACACCCCCAAGATCGCCGCATCGCGCAAGATGAACCTGGAGCTGTTGCTCTCGAACCACAACCAGGATTGCCTCTCTTGCGTTCGCTCCACCAACTGCGAGCTGCAGGCTCTCTGCCGTGAGTACGGCGTAACCTCCTCCAAGTTCGTGGGTGAGGTCAACGAATATGAGATCGACGACAAGACGCCGATCATTCGTGACAACAGCAAGTGCGTGCTCTGCCGCCGTTGTGTCGCAACCTGTGCAAAGGTTCAGGAGATCGGTGTGATCGGCGCGAACAACCGTGGATTTGACACTTACATCGGCTCTGCCTTCGGCGAAGCTCTCGAGAACACCTCCTGCATCAACTGCGGACAGTGTATCGTTGCTTGCCCCGTTGGCGCACTCTACGAGAGAGACGATACCGACGGCGTATTTGCCGCTCTGGCAGATCCCACCAAGCACACCGTCATCTGCACCGCACCCTCCGTGCGCGCACAGATCGGCGAATGCTTCGGCTACGAGCCCGGTACCGACTGCGAGGGCAAGATGGTCTCTGCTCTCAAGGCACTCGGATTTGACGGCGTTTACGATATGAACCTGACCGCTGACCTGACCATCGTGGAAGAGGCAAACGAGCTGCTTGGCAGAATCAACAACAACGGTGTTCTGCCGATGATCACCTCTTGCTCGCCCGGTTGGATCAAGTATTGCGAGCACTATTTCCCCGAATACACCGAAAACCTCTCCACCTGCAAGTCTCCTCAGCAGATGTTTGGCGCAATCGTCAAGACCTACTATGCAGAGAAGATGGGTTGGGATCCCAAGGACATCGTCATGGTATCCGCAATTCCTTGTACGGCGAAGAAGTTCGAGATCGGCCGTGCTGATCAGTCCGCAGCAGGCGTTCCCGACGTCGATTTTGCCATCACCACCCGTGAGGTTGGCAGAATGATCAAGAAGGCAGGCATCAACTTCCGCGCTCTCGAGGACGGCAAGTTTGACGATCCCTTCGCAATCGGTTCGAGTGCAGGCGCGATCTTTGGAGCTACCGGCGGCGTTATGGAGGCTGCTCTCCGTTACGCGGCAGAGGTCATTCTCGGCAAGAAGCTCGAGAAGGTTGACTTCACCGAGGTTCGTGGCGTTGAAGGCATCAAGACCGCTTCCTACAAGCTGGGCGACCTCACCGTCAACGTTGCCGTTGCTTCGAGCACCGGCATGGCAAAGAAGCTGTTGAACATGGTCAAGGCAGGCGAGCTCGACGTTCAGTTCATCGAGATCATGGGATGCCCCGGCGGATGCGTCAATGGCGGCGGTCAGCCGATTCAGCCGGCATCGGTTCGTATGAACATGGATCTGCGTGCCGTTCGTGCAGCGATCCTGTATAACGATGACGCCAACGAGACCCTGCGTAAGTCTCAGGACAACCTGGCTGTCCAGAAGATCTACGACGAGTTCCTCGGCGAGCCCAACAGCCACAAGGCTCACGAAATTCTGCACACCTCCTACATTAAGAGAGGCTTGTACTAATTAGAAGCAGATGTTTTTGCGGGGGAGGAGAACTTCTTGAAAGAAGCTTCTCCTCCCCCGCGCCCCCTCCACTCAAGAACTTTTTTGAAAAAAGGGAAAGAGAAAAGCATTACTCGGTTTGACGCCGTGTAATGCTTTCTTTGGTTTTATGGGAAGGACACTGAGAAACTGTTTCTGTGTTCACTTGACTTCTAAATAGTAGTATTTTCCAAACAAATACTTTTTATGGGGAGAATAGGGACACTCGTCTTTTGAGCCTGCATACAACAATGAACCACCTCTCCGTGAAGAACGGAGCACTAATACATTTCCTCGCTTTCCAATATTGCAAACTTCGTCATAGATTTCAAATATGGTAGGATGCCAGTGAGTAATACTACTTTCAATATTTTCCAAAAGCAATTTGCAAATACTGACACAACAATCATGTGAATCTACCTCTATATTGATTCTAATATTTTTATATAGATTCCAAACGATGATTTCATTGTTAGCGGAAAGTTCAAAATTGTCACACAGATTTGGAGTTTGAAGCATCATGTCATAAAGTTCTTTGGAATTTTGAGGGACGATCATTTTGAACGGCAAATTTTCATTTTCAAATGTGGTTTCATAACGCCAAGTAACAAAAATGCAATCCGGAATATCTATGCCATACAAATTTATCGGAGGAATCATGTTTCGCTCAACCAGTAGTTTTATCGGATAATCGGGGGGACTTTCTAATTTTGTAAGTAACTTCTCATAACATTCATCAAATGGTTTCCAATCGCCATCATAATCCGCAAGCCATTTTTTTCCTTCTTCATTGACATCTATATGTTCAAAATCGGGAAAGAGATAAATAGTATTGTCGTAGATGAAATATTCAAAACCATTTGATTCTTGCTTGATATATTTCAATGGCAGATTTCTACGCATAGCGGAATTATAGAAACGATATTCGGGAGAATACAGCAAACTCGTCATAAACTTTTGCCGAAAATCCGCGTAATATCGAGATTTTTTATATGCTTTTTTATTTTTTGGAATTTGGAATATGAGAGAAATAGCTACAATTATAATACCTACGATAATTAAGGGCAAAAATACGATGATAGTTAAAACAATTAATAATTTGTGATACCATCTTAGTTCATCCATTCTGTAAACCTTCTTTTTAACATTTAAATATATCATATTTTTATTATAGCGCGTATTTCCAAGCAAGTCAAGTCCTTTACTTATATCAAAACAACATAAAAGCCATTTTGGGTGGTGGTACCAAAACGGTAGTGGGTAACCGTAGGGGTGACCATTGGTCGTCCGTCCTCTCGTTGGATGCGCATTTTTAAGCGGACGTGCAATGCACGCCCCTACAAACAAAATTGATGCGCACGGATAAACAATTCCGTTTTTTCTTTTTTGTCAGGAAAGTTCTTGAAAGGATGGGGGGGAGGAAAAGCTTCTTTCAAGAAGTTTTCCTTCCCCCGCAACAATATTGGTTCACTCATTAACCCTTATAAGGATGCTTTGCAGCACTCTCGCGCATGGCGGCGATGACCGCACGCGGACGCTTTGCGCCAAAGACGGCAGAGCCGGCAACGATGATGTTGGCTCCTGCTTCGGTGGCAAGATGAACGTTTTCGGGCTTGAGTCCACCGTCAACCTGAATGTCGAGCTTGAGTCCTTGAGAAACGGCGTAACGCTTGACGGTGCGAACCTTTTCAAGCGTTTCGAGGATCAAGGACTGTCCGCCAAATCCGGGAACAACGGTCATGATCAGCGCCATGTCGATTTCAGGGAGGAAAGGAATGATCTTTTCCACGGGTGTTGCGGGCGAGATGGCAAGCGCGCAACGTACCTCACGCGCACGGATCATCTTGAGAACCTTGAGCGGATCCGGACAGCTTTCGAGATGGATGGTGATGATGTCGGCACCTGCTTTGATAAAATCGTCGATGTAGCGGATGGGATCGTTGATCATCAGATGTACGTCAAAGATCAGCTTGCTGTGCGGGCGTAACGCCGCGATCACGGGCGCGCCGAAGCTGATGTTGGGGACAAATGCGCCGTCCATGACGTCCAGATGCAGATAATTCGCGCCTGCGGAGGCGATTCTCTTCACGTCCGATTCGAGATTCGCAAAATCGGCGGCCAACAAAGAGGGAGCAATGTAGATCATAACAAAATCCTTTCTGCAGGGGCACTTGACGAAAGCTGGCGTTTTTTGTCAATCTTCTGCCCCGCGTTGCATAAACTGTCAATGTGAAATATCCGCACAACCAGCACGGAAGGGAGGTCCAAAAAGAGGGAAGTGCGCTGATTTGATCCGTGTGAGGGGTGCTTTTTATAGATCGCGCAGCAGCAGGGCAACCGCATGCGAGGCGATGCCGAGCTTTTCGCCGGTGAATCCAAGCTTTTCTTCGGTGGTTGCTTTGATGCTGACGCGGTCAATCTCGATCTGCAGTGTTTTTGCAAGATTTTCTCGCATCTTCTCAATGTGAGGGGCGAGTTTGGGGGCTTGCGCAATCACGGTAACGTCGACGTTGGAAATTTTCCAGCCGTCGGCGCAAACGATCTCGCGCACGCGAGATGCGAGTTTGAGGCTGTCGGCGTCCTTCCATTCGGCAGCCGTATCGGGAAAATGCTTTCCGATGTCCCCGAGAGCCCGCGCGCCGAGAAGCGCATCCATGACGGCATGTGTCAGCACGTCGGCATCCGAATGTCCGAGCAATCCCTTTTCATGAGGAATTGTAACCCCGCCCAAAATCAAAGCGCGATCCTCCACCAAACGGTGAACGTCATAGCCGTGTCCGATTCGAATATCCGAGATCATGTCTGTTTACTCCTGTATTCCAGAATGGCCTCCGCCAGGGGAAGATCCTCCGGCGTGGTGATTTTGATGTTTTGAATTCCGCATTCCACCATCCGCACACCGTATCCCAGATGCTCGACAAGCGCATTGTCGTCGGTTGCCGAGAACCCGTCGGTGTTGGATTGATAGAGCGCGGCGATATAAAGCGAGGTGTGGAAGACCTGCGGTGTTTGCGCCTGCCAAAGATTGTTGCGGTCGATTGTCTCCTTGGACAAGCCCGAAGCGTTGGTACGTTTGACCGTATCGCTGACCTTGTGTGCCGCGCTTGCCGCTTGAGAGCGGTAGGCGCACAGACAAACCTTTGCGATCTGCGCCGGTGTGATCAGACAGCGCGCGCCGTCCGCGATCGCCACGTATTTCGTCGAGACATCCAGCTTTTTCATTCCGCGCTTGGCAGATTCCTGACGTGTGGATCCGCCCGCGACGATGCTTGTCAGCTTGGTGATGCCATATTCTTGGCTCATTTGATAGACCGTGTCAAAGTCCTGCGGACGGGTGACCACGATGATCTCACTGATCAGCTTACATTTTTGATAGGCAAGCAACGTGTGTGCCAAAACGGGAGTCCCGCAAAGCACCTCGGTCTGTTTGTTTTTGTTTTTTCCCATACGGGAGGAATTGCCCGCGGCAAGAACGATTGCCGCAGTGCGATATTTCGTAGCCGTTCGAAAAATCAATTCGGCAATGCCTGCCTTGTCAAGTTTCATGTGTTCAGCCCTTTCTTTCAAAGGTATGACCGATCATTTCGGTCGCAAGAATCAAAGCTCGTCTTTTTCGATCGCCGTGATCATATCCACACGGCGCGCGTGCTTTCCGCCTTCAAACTCGGCATCAATGAAGTTATCCACCAGATCAAAAGCCAAGCCCATGCCAACCACGCGCTCACCGAAGCAAAGGACGTTCGCGTTGTTGTGGATTCTGGTCAGGCGTGCGCTGAAGGTATCCGAGCAAGCTGCCGCGCGAATTCCGCGGTGCTTATTTGCCGCCATCGACATTCCGATGCCCGTGCCGCAGATCAGAATTCCCAGCTCGGTTACGCCGTCCTGAATATTTTTGCAAAGCGCGTGTGCGATTGCGGGGTAGTCACAGCTTGCGGTCGAGTTGGTTCCGACGTCGATGACCTCCACGCCTCTTTCTTCAAGATGTGCGATGACCTTGAGCTTGAGCTCGTATCCCGCGTGGTCGCATCCAATGGTAATTTTTGTCGTTTTCATGGCTTTTTATCCCTTTCTTCGTTAAGATTGCGTGTTTTTTTCTCGTTCCAACCGCTCGCGCTCGGCTTGTGAGGGGCGGAGATAGGTGGGAACAGCTTCAATATCCGACGTGCGCATGCCCGCATCATAAAGCTTTTTTGCCACTTGCGCCACGGAATAGGCGCTTTGATGGCGCAATCGCTCGGGTGTGGGAATGATTTCGTGCGTCAAAAGCGATTCGGTGATCTCATACCCGTCTCCGACCAATCGGACGGGCTCGTCGAAGTCGGCAAGAAGCGTGTCCAGCTCCGAGATTGCAATGGCATCGTCCGGAGTGAGACGTGTCAGCGAGCCGTTTTGCGCGCGGAAGAGCGCAGTATATACCTGCTTGCGGCGTGCATTCATCACGGGACAGACCAATCCGTCGGTCACTGTCAGGTTTTGAGCAAGTGCCTCAAGTGTGGAGACCGTGATGCAGGGTTTTTGTGTGTCAAATGCCAATCCTTTGACGGTTGCAACACCGATGCGGACGCCGGTAAAGGATCCGGGACCTGCGGAAACGGCAAACAAGTCGACGTCATCGGCCGTGAGAGAGAAGAAGTTGAGCAGAGATTCCATCATTGGAAGCAGCGTCTCGCTGTGTGTGTTTCCGTTTCGGATGGTATATTCACCCAAAAGGGCATCATTCTCGCAGAGCGCCACCGTCGCAACAACTGCGGAGCTGTCAAGCGCTAAAATTTTCATAACAGATCATTCACCGCCGTTTCTATTGTGATTTTTCGGCTATTGGGTTGATCGGGATCGTTTTTTTCGATGGAAACGCGCCAATATTCCTCCGGGAGCGCGTATGGAATGCGCTCGCTCCATTCTACCAGACAAATGCCGGCGCGGTCAAGATAATCGTAAAAGCCGATGGAATAAAGATCGTCCTCATCCTCGATCCGATACATATCAAAATGAAAGAGCGAAAGAGGCTTGGCGCGATATTCGTTCACCAGAGCAAAGGTGGGCGATCGAACTGCCGCCCCAGGCGTGACGACCGAAGCGAATCCGCGAACAAAGGCGGTTTTGCCGACGCCGAGATCACCGTAAAGCGCAACAAAGCGAGGCAGTGAGGGATTCTCGCAGATCTGTTGTGCAAGAAAGGCACCCAATGCCTCGGTTTCGGCGGTATCGGAGGTGAGATGGATTTGATGGGTCTTCAACTGATTGCACCCTCCGCTTCTTCAAAAGCTTTCTGATAAGAATAGTATATCATAGTTTGCCGATTTTGTAAAGGCTTTTGCCATGATTTCTTTTTTCGGGAAAGCGGATTTTCAGTTCTTTTTCTTCATGTCGGGGAGAGCCGTACGAGAACCGTCGGGATATTGGATGACGGTGTTGTCGAGTACGCTTCCGAACTGTGCGCGAAATTCCTTGATGTATTCCTCGCGCAGAGCCGCCTGCTCAGCCAATTCCTCCGCGGTCAAGCCGCTTTCTTTTTTCTTTTTTGCCAGCGCGTTGATGCGCGCGATTTTTTCTTTTTCCATTGTTATCATACTCCCATCGGTAATAAAAATATCGTTCCCACGTCCGTCAAAGGCTCATCGGAAAGGGAAATCGGATCGAATCCGCGCCCAAGACAAAAGGCTTTGATTGCGGCGGCATCGGGATGAAGCTCGAGATTGCCGCAAAACAGAATTTGGCGAACATCCGAGTCGGTTGCATACGAGGATGCGCCACCCAAAAATCCGGTGTCATAACCTGCAAGCGTGACGGCATTCGTGCGCACGCGCAAGACGTCGAAGCCTCTTTGACGGGCGACGGTTGCGATCGAGGGATCCTCTGTGATCAGCGCAGCGTCTCCCACGGGAACGACCGAACATTTGGCATATCCCTGATGAACCTCCGTCACCTCATACGCGCTGTTTGAGGTCAGTTCTTTCGCGGTGTGCTTGCCAAGACAAAAGAGATGCTTTCCCACGGGGGCGGCGTTGAGGAGAATATCTTGCGGATAGCGTGCAGAGATCTCGGCATGGATGATCTTGATCGGATTTTTCGTGTAAGAAGAAATGATTTCCAGCTCGTTTTCGGCAATTTTTTGATAGCTTTTCGTGCAAAAAATGCAATCGGGCGCGAAGAACAAAAGCATATCGGGATGCCCGCAAACGGGGACGGGAAGTGCGGGATGCGGGGGGATCGTCAAAACGCGATGTCCCATGCGCCGCAATTCGTTTTTTGCCTTTGCAGGGATGCGGTGATCAATGACAGCAAGCATTCTCTTTTCCTTCGGTTATAAAAAATAAAGGGCAGACACACCGTGTCTGCCATAATCTTTATTTGCACGGGGCAAAAGGTTTTTTCCTTATGCCTTTTTCAGTGTGCGCAGGCAACGAGAACAAACATTGATTGCTTTGCTGCCTTCCAGCTTTACCTTGCGAATATTGGGCTTCCAGGTTCTGTTGGTTTTACGGTGAGAGTGAGAAACGTTCTGACCGAAAACAACGCCCTTGCCACAGATACAACATTTTGCCATTTTGACACCTCCTAAAAGAACGTTCGCCGACCGAAAACAAGGTGCGGCACACAAAATACTTTACAACAAGAGATATTATACCATACTGTTTTGAAAATTGCAAGAGTTTTTTGAAATTTTTTTAAATATTTTTGCAATCATTTTCAATTTTGCAGATTTGATCGAGAATTTCGGAAGGGATTCCGTTCGGCAAAGCAAATCCCGAAAGGTTTTCTTGACGGATGCCGTTTCCGACCAGCAGAATTCTTCCTCCCGCACGTTGGAAGGTTTCGAGCGCAAACACGACTTTCGGCGTGTGTGGAATCGGCGTGTCGGTGCAAACGATCATCGTCTGAGCATTCAAAAGCGCGCGGGAGAGCGTGTTTTCATAGTCCTCGTCTTGAGGAAAGACGGGAATGTCCTTCGCTCCCATTTCATGGCAACGGTCTGCCAGAACCTCAGCGGAAAGATCGTTTTTCTCAGACAGCAGAATGACGTTCGCATCTTGCAGTGCCAGAAGAGAGACGGTCGGGGGAAGAGGCTCTGCCTCGGGAGTGGGATCGGGAGAGAGTCTGCGGACAACACTGCCCACACGGCCGAAGGGAAGCTCCTCCGCACTTTCGATCAGGATTGCCAGATCAAGTTCTTCATCGATTGCCACAACGAAGTCGTCATAGAGACAGGTCAGAGTGGGGGGACTCATTTTTTGTATGGCTTCGGTGATGCGCTCCCGACAGATCACCCGAGCACTTTTTACGGCACCGCGCTCGTGAAGCAGGTTCAGATGGAGCAACAGCTTTCTCAGCGCATCGAAATCGGGGAGCCCGTTTTCGCGACGCGTGGGAGTGATGCAATAAATTTGGTTGCCTTCGGTTGTCAGCTGCCCGCCAATTTTTGCTTTTTTCGTCATGCTGAATGCAGAAACCTGCGGATGCGCGAGTGCTTCGTCGGAAAAGAGGTTTGTCGCACAGAGCGGCAATCCGATCTCCGCCTGCAGACGGTAGATTCCGAGGATACTTGCAACCGCTTCTCCGAGATGACGGTCATCGGTTTGCTTTTGGGGCAGAGAAAGGGTTACCGCCGCGCGTTGCTCCCGATGGTCTCCTCCGATTGCCGCCACCGTAAGGACAGCGGTCAGAAGCGTTTCCAATGCGGCGCGGAAAAAGCCGCTTTCAGGGGTACAGGATGCCGCGGCGTAAAAAACGCCGTGGTTTTCCACCACTTGAGCCTGCTCCTCTTGCGGTACGGAAAGATAATCACAGACCGCAGGCGTTCGCGGTGTGTGAAGAATCGGTGCGGCGGGGGCGTTTTCTTCACCGTCGATTTTGACAGAGATGCGAGAGACGGGCAAAAGCGCGCGCAAAAAAGCCGAGTCAAGCGCAAAGAGCTGTTCATTGCCCTCCGTGAAGAGCAATCGACCGCCTTCCGGGATTGTGGCAAATGCGATGAAATGAACACCGAACGCGCTTGCCGCATTGAAAAATTCCGAATAGGATCTTGGAGAAATGCGGATCAAGTAATCTCCCTCGTAGGCATCTGTGAGCAAAGTCGGGGAGACGCTCTCTCCCATCAAGGAAAGACGGTTCAAATCGATGCGCGCCGAGGGAGCGATCTGCAACATCTCATAGAGCAGACCGCGCCGTCCCACCGTGCGGATAGCCTTGATGGGTGCGGTCGCGGCGGGCGTGTTGAGAAAGCGTGCCGTGGATTTTTTATGACGTTCCGCATCATCCTCGCCCGCACGAAGCAGGACGAAAAGATCGCCGATCTCGGGTAAGACGTTCCCCTTTTGGATGGCACGGATTCCTGTGCGCGAGGAGGGGGATCCGATGAAGTTAGAAGGAAGGTGAGAGTGATCTCCGTTTTTCAAATCCTCCAACAGAAAGAGCGTATTTTTGAGCGACGGTTCTTTTCCCGCGCGTTCCAAATAAAACGTCGCCATCTTCAATGTTTCCTCAAAGGAGCAAGGCTCTTTTGCATCGGGATGAAGCTCATGCCGTTTTTTCATCATGTCCGCATAGGTTTCGGTGATGAAATCGCAGTTGGTCAAAAGCTGTGTGGGAGCCATCTCGGAAAAGGAGGACGGCAGGGGACGGGCAAATCGGTCGATCATCCGAAGCTCTTCGATGAAGGGATCGCGTTTTGCCTGTGTACGGTAGTAGTCGGCGCAGAAGGAAAGCGCCTGAAGTGACATGCAAATTTCAAGATCGCGCTTCATTTGCTCCATGTATTGCTGTCGGTAAGAAGCGAAGCCGCGAATTTTTGCTTGTGTCATAGCGGGGGGACTCCTTTCATGTTTGTAAAGGATGAATTTTATTCAACGATATCTCCCAAGCAAAGCGTGCCTGTGTGAGAGTGGATTTTTACGGGAAGCGTGATCGATTGAAGGGAACGGTGCGCCGGACAAGCGACCTCCACAAATTGCGGGGTGTGACCGCGTGCGATGCCGTTTTCATAGCTTTCAAACAGTACCGAAACCGTTTTTTCCTTCATTTCGTCGAGAATGGAGGCTCGGATCTCGGCTGCCTCTGCGGAAAGGCGCTCCACACGTGCATGCTTGATCTCCTCCGGGATCTGTCCCTTCATCGCGGCGGCAAGAGTGCCCGCACGTTTGGAGTAGGGGAAGACGTGAATCATCAAAAAACGTGCTTGGTTGACAAATTCGAGTGTATCTGCGAAGTGGCGTTCACTTTCTCCGGGAAATCCGACGATCATGTCGGTGGTGAAGCAAACGTCCGGGATTGCCTCGCGTAAGCGGCGGATGGCATCCAGAGCCATCCGCGTGTTGTATTTCCGTTTCATCAGCGCAAGAATTTCATCCGAGCCGCTTTGCATCGAAAGATGAAAGTGCGGCGCGAGCGATTTCAGAGGCGCGATGCGGTCGACGAAGGGCTGTTTGCAAAGACTTGGGTCAAGAGAGCCGAGTCGGATTCTGCTGACGTTCGGGATCTTGTCGATCTCGCAAAGCAGGTCTGCCAGCGTCACGCCGTCAAGATCCTTGCCGTAGGATGCGGTTTCAATGCCGGTCAGAACCACTTCGCGGCATCCGTTTTCGGTCAACTCGCGCACTTCCCGAAGAACCTCCTCGGGTGCTTTCGAGCGGATGCTCCCGCGCGCAGTGGGAATGATGCAATAGGTACAATGATTCTCGCACCCGTCTTCAATTTTGACGTAGGCTCGCGTGCGATCAAACCGTGTGATTCGCATCGGTTCGAATCCGTGCGCATCCGGAGGGCAGATGAGCGTCTGCGGCGTGTCGTTCTTCCTTCCGCGGGCGATCAATTGCAGAGCAACGTCCACCACGGATTGCTTTTCGGCATTTCCACAGATATAATCCACGCCCTCGATCGCTTCGATCTGCGCGGGCTGGGTTTGCGAAAAACAGCCCGTGACCAAAATATATGCCGCAGGATTTCGGTGAATGGCACGACGGATGAACTGACGTGCTTTTCGGTCGGATTCCGCGGTCACGGTGCAGGTGTTGATGATGTAGACGTCGCAGGGCGAGGTCGGAGACTCCAAGCGGAACCCCAGAGCGGCAAACCGCTCGGCAATGGCTTCGGACTCGTATTGATTGACCTTGCATCCCAGCGTATAGATTCCGACGGCGAGATGGGAATAAGACATGGCGACTCCTTTCCTCGTTTTTTTCTTCTTTTATTTTACCATGATTTTGCTCGTTTGTAAAGGAAAAAACACAAAAAATAAGTAGGATTTTGCGTTTTGGACTTGAAAAAACAAAAAAATCATTGTATAATAACAAAAAGATCGTCTTTTGTGACGATGGATCATTTTTGAGGGGAAGGAGCGACGCAACACGGCGTCTTGAGGGGACTTATGCAGATTATCACCGTAAAAAAGAACGATGCCGGACAGCGACTTGACAAATTCCTTTCCAAGGCGGTCAAGGGCCTGCCCACGTCGCTGATGTATAAATATATCCGCACCAAAAAGATCAAGGTAAACCGCGTGCGCACCGAGCAGAGCTACATGCTTTGTGAGGGAGACGAGATTCAGCTTTTCATTCGCGATGAATTTTTTGCTTCTCCCGAGGCGGACAACGGCGCGCTTTTCCGCATCCGTCACAAGCTGGACATTATTTATGAGGATGAGAACGTCATGCTGCTCAACAAGCGTCCGGGCGTGCTGGTTCACGAGGACACTGCAGCGGCAGAAAACACCCTGATCATGCACGTCAAGGCGTATCTTGCCCAAAAGGGGGAATACGATCCCGAAAATGAGCAATCCTTCGCGCCCGCGCTCTGCAATCGCATCGACCGCAACACGGGCGGCATCGTGATTGCGGCGAAGAACGCGGAGGCTCTGCGCATCATGAATGAGAAGATCCGCAATGACGAATTGCAAAAGATCTATCTTTGCGCGGTGCACGGTGTGCCGCAAAAAAAGCAGGCAACGCTCAAGGGATTCCTCAAAAAGAACAGTGCCGAGAATTTGGTGGATATTTCGGATACGCCGAAGCAGGGATACAAGGAAATCATCACCAAATACCGCGTCCTGCGGCAAAAACGCGGCACGGCACTGTTGGAGGTCGAGCTGGTGACGGGAAGAACCCATCAGATTCGCGCACACCTCTCGCACGTCGGACATCCGTTGCTTGGCGACGGCAAATACGGCGTCAACAGACAGGACAGAGAGAAAGGCTATAAATTCCAAGCACTGTATGCCTACCGACTGCATTTCCGCTTTTCGGATACCGACCACGCGCTTGGCTATCTGAACGACAAATCCTTTACGATTGATCGTGAGAGCGTTTGGTTCCTGAAGGATTTTGAGGAAGGAGGCGAGGGCAGAAGATGAGTGGATGGAAACCGCTTTCCTCGGCGTTTGGGCGTCCTCTGCCGCTCATGCTCATCGGAGCGGTCCTGACCGCGCTGACGTTGGTCTTTCCCGCGATCGGACTTTTGGAATGGGTGACCATGATCCCGCTCTTTGTCGGTGTCTACCGCC
The DNA here is from genome assembly GCA_017517745.1 of Clostridia bacterium. Taxonomy (GTDB): domain Bacteria; phylum Bacillota; class Clostridia; order Oscillospirales; family CAG-272; genus UMGS1865. The sequence continues at coordinate 140,507 of JAFWYJ010000040.1, forward strand.
TCGCGGAGCGCGCGGATTGTACGCTTCGCCGTGCTTACGGCTACGGCTTTTTGACGGTCTACGTCTTTTATTTCGTCATCTATCATTGGTTTCTCCGCCTCTATCCCCTGGATTTTGTGGGGATGGACAACGCCTCGTCTGCCATCGTGATCGCGGCGGGCTGGTTCGGACTTCCGATTTTGCAGGCGGCGACGGGAGGATTGATCTTTCTCACATTCCGATGGATGCACAAAACCTCGATCTTTGCGCGTGCGCCAATGCTCAGACCCATCGTTTTTGCGGCACTTTGGGTGGTTTTTGAGTGGTCATCGACGCTTTCGTGGGCAGGCGTCCCGTGGGGACGGCTTTGCCTTGGTCAGATCGAAATGCTTCCGATGCTGCAAAGCGCGTCACTGCTTGGATCGTATTTCGTCAGCTTTTTGATTCTTGCCGTCAACGGATTTCTCGCCGTTCTTGTACTGGATCGCACCAAATCCTTGCTTTGCGGCATCATCGCCGCGTCGATCTTCTGTTCCAACCTGCTCTTTGGCGCCGCGGTTCGTCTTTGCCCCGAAAAGCAAGGCGAGACACTGCGCGTGGCAGTCATTCAGGGAAATATCAACTCCCACGAAAAATGGGATTCCAATTCGGGAAACAACATCCGAAAAACCTATCGCGATCTCAGCCTTGCGGCGGCGGGGCAGGGGGCAGAGTTCATCGTTTGGCCGGAAAGCGCGTTGCCGTATGAGCTGAACCGGAGCGCTTCCTTGCAGAAATACGTCTCCGAATTGGCGATCGAATGCAATGCCACGCTGATCGTCGGCGCGTTTTACCGAGATCACGAATCCGATCCGCCAAGGAATGACAACGCGCTCTTCATGATCACACCCGACGGAGAGATCAGCGAGACGGTCTATGCCAAGCGTCATCTTGTGCCGTTTGGAGAATACGTTCCCATGCGGGATCTGATCATGTTTCTCATTCCGCCGCTTGCCGAACTGTCGGCACTCGACAGCGATCTGACACCGGGTATCGATTCCGCGCTGTTTGCATTGCCCGAGGAATTGCCAAAGGGCAAGGTCGGCTCACTGATCTGCTTTGATTCGATCTATGAGCAGCTGACGCTGGACAGCGTGCGCGACGGCGCGAATCTGATGCTGGTGTCGAGCAATGACAGTTGGTTTTACGATTCCGCGGCGGTCTATCAGCACCAGGCGCAGGCACAGCTGAGAGCCATTGAGAGCGGTAGGTATCTCGTCCGTTCCGCCAACACGGGCATTTCCAGCGTGATCTCCGACGAGGGAGAAATTCTGGCATGGCTCGATCCCTTGACAAAAGGCTACCGCGTCGCCGACGTGCAAATGCGAACCCGCCACACGCTTTACAACGTCGTCGGCAATCTGTTTGTTTATCTTTGCCTCGCCTTTGTCATCCTTCTGCCCATTCTCGGCAAACTGCTCGGCGAGCCGCAAAAAAGACCGATTGTTTGGAAAAATCATTACGGAAAAACAAAATAACCCAAAGCCCCCCCGAAGCCACCGAGAAATCGGCAGTTTCGGGGGGGTTGATATTCGGTTTGCTTACCAAAGCGTTTTTAAAGTGGGCTTTTTCCATCGATACAGATGACCATGGTGGCGGGAATATGATAATTCCAATCGAATTCTTTTTCAATTGCATCCCATTCTTCCACGGTTCCGTCAAAACCAATGGCTTTCAGATTGATGCATTCACGGAAAGCATCGTAGCGGATGATTGTCACGCTAACGGGGATCGTAACGCTTTTCAAGTTTGTGCATTTAAAAAACGTGTGCCACTCGATGATCGTCACTTGATTGGGAATCATGATGTCCGTCAGACTCGTGCAATTCGAGAAAGCAGACTCCCCAATGCTTGTCACGGTATTGGGAAGCGTGATGCTCGTCAAGCTCGAGCAACCGGAGAATGCCGAATTGCCGATGCTCGTCACGCTATTGGGAATCATGACGTCCGTCAGACTCGTGCAGTGCGAGAATGCAGAATTGCCAATGCTTGTCACGGTATTGGGAAGCGTGATGCTCTCCAAATTCATGCAACCGTAGAATGCCCCGGAACCAATGCTCGTCACACTGTTGGAAATCGTAATGTTTTCCAGATTCTTGCAACCGTAGAACGTCTGGGAGGCAATGCTTGTCACATTGCTCGGAATCGCGATGCTTGCAAGACTTGCGCAACCCGTGAACGCACACTGGCCAATGTTCGTCACACTGTCGGGAATGGTGATGCTTGCCAGAACTGCGCAACCTGCGAAAGCATACTGGTCAATGTTCGTCACACTGTCGGGAATTGTGATGTTGGCCAGGCTTGCGCAATCAGAGAACGCCGAATTGCCAATATTTGTCACACCGGTGGGAATGATGACCTTCGTGATATTGCTACAACCGTAAAAGGCATAGTTGTTGATCTGTTGAACACCGGCGGGGATTTCGAGCTCGGTTGCAATTGTGTTGTTCACGTGAAGCGTGGCGCCATATCGCATCGGATTGGACTCGGCGTTGTCGAACGAAATGCCACACCAAGCCTCAAGATCGGTCACGTAAACGTTGGAGAGACTTTGACAAGCCAGGAATGCATTATCGCCAATGCTCGCGACGCTGTCGGGAATTGTGATGTCGGCCAGGCTTGGGCAATAGGAGAACGCCGAATTGCCAATGCTCGTGATGTTGGCAGGGATCGTGATGCTCGTCAAGCTCGAGCAACCGGAGAATGTCGAATTACCGATGCTCGTGACGCTGTTGGAGATCGTGATGCTCGTCAAGCTCGAGCAACCGGAGAATGTCGAATTGCCGATGCTCGTGACGCTGTTGGGGATCGTGATGCTCGTCAAGCTCGAGCAATCGGAGAATGCCGAATTGCCGATGCTCGTGACACTGCCGGGGATCGTGATGCTTTCCAGGTTATGGCAATCCAAAAAAGCTTGATCATGGATACTCGTCACGCTACCGTCCGCGGGAATGACACTGTTTTTGATTCCAAAAATCAAGGCTTTGTCGGCTGTTTCGATCAAGCAGTTGCCTTGGCTGTGATAGATTGTATTCTCGGGCGCGACGGCAATATTTTCAAGGTTGAAGCAACCGAGGAAGGCGGAATCTCCAATGCTTATTACATTTTTGGGGATCGTGAGGCTTGTCAAACCCAAGCAATGGTCAAATGCAGACTCCCCGATTTGGATCACGCTGTCGGGAATTGCGATTTCCGTCAGTTTTACACAGTCATAGAAGGTTTTCTTCCCGATGCTCGCGATGCCGTCGGGGATCGTGATGTTTTTCAAAGATACACAACCGGAAAAGGCAAGATCACCGATATTTGTCACTCCGCTTGGAATGTCGATCGTTTCCAATTGTGCGCAGGAAGCAAATGCAGAACCGTGGATCAATTTGCAGGTGGATTCCAGGGTGACGTTGGTGATCAGCCGTTTGTCAAGTGCTTTGACGGCAACCAGATAGGGCAGCGTTTCACTTCCGAGATATGCAACGTTGTTCTTTTCATGATACTGCAGCTTGGAGCAATCGACGAAGGCATCCGAAAGGATCAGATTGACGTTTTCGTGGATGGTGCAGGATTCGATGTCGGCATCCTTTGCGCTGACCAACACCTTGTGCGGGTTCTCGGCGCTTCCAAGATAGTAGGCGTTTCCGTATTCCGCATACTCCAGGCTTCTACAGCCCTTGAATGCAGACTCACCAATGATTTTCAGGCTGTTGGGAAGGGTTACCTTTTTCAAGTTGCAACAGCCGGCAAACGCCTTTGGAGAAATGGAAAGTACCCCTTCCGAAAACGTGACGGAGGTGATGACGTCTGTGTTGATCGGAAGCGTGATGCCTTTGTCATAGTTTTCAATTTGTTGGCTTTTTCCAAGCTCCAACAGCGATTGCACACACGCATAGTTTTGCGATGCCGAAAAATCGGTATATTTCGAGAGCTGACGGGATAGCCAATCGAGTTCTGTAAGGGTAATATCGTCAAAAAGCACGTAAAGATTGGTTGCTTGCGCCAGCGGATATTGTGAAAGAAGTATATTTTTTGTAGCTTGGCTTTTCGCATTTTCAAGGCTTTTCAATTGCCAAAAAGTGAGCGTTTTCTTAAAGTAGAACTCTATCAGCTCGCCGGCTTCAAACTTCTTTTGCAACGGTTCCTTGATATATTTCAAAAAATCCGCCTCGGAGAGCACTCTTGGAACGTTGTGGTAGACGAGATCATCGGTGTCAAACCCAACAACCGCTTCTCCCTGCGGAGAGGTTGCGGGGATGGTGATGGAAAGGTCTTTTGCGTTGGCACCGAGCGTGATGCCGTCGACGAAACAGGTGCCGTTTCCGAGCGAACGGAACGAGAGGGTGTAGGTGTCGCCCGGTGTTTCCTCCTTGCCGGAATCGGCCGAGGGCGTGGATTCCGTTTCGCCGGACGGCGCGGAAGAATCCGTGGGATTTGACGGGCCGGCACTTTCTGTTGTTTCCGGAGTGCTTGACGGCACTTTTTGACATGCGGTCAACCACGTTGTCGAACACATCGCGAGAATCAAAAGGATCGAAACCGCCGTTTTCTTGAAAGCTTTCATGTCACTGTTCCTCCAAAAAATGTATTTTAGAATGATACTATATATCATTTTATCATGGTCTTCCTGCTTTTTCAAGAGATTTGCACCATTTTTTGGAAAAAGCTGCTGTTTGGATAGAAAAAAGCGATGCGGGTAAGTTTTTATTCTTGTTACAAAAAACGATTTTTTTGTTGACATTGGAAAAAATTTGTGATATAATCAAAAATGCCAAACAAATTTCATAATGCCATTGTAGGGATATTTTTCTCTTTTTTCAAAGGGATAAGAATACCCTTTTTTCGGCATGCTATCTATAAATGGATTTTGGTAAAATTGCAAATTCCATCAAGTGGATAGTATGGCGAAATATCCGTATGTGGCTTGAAATTTGTTTGGCGACAATCGGAGTTTGCGGTTTTCGGTGCGTTGACTTCGGTTGGCGCACTTTTTATTTTTCACCGAAAATAAATTATTTTTTAGGAGAAAAAGAAACATGCAGAAAAAAATCGATTACAAACAAATCTATCAAACGGTCTACAAAAATCTTCCAAACATTTGGCTTTTTGCGACTTTTATCATAGGAACCATTGCCAGCGTGGTGTTGGGGATTTTCTTTTTCGCAGAAGAAGAAGCGGGGGTTGGAGCCCTTCTTATTATTTTCGGTATTTTGATATCTTTGGTTTTGGCATTCATAGACCGTTGGATTGTTTCCGTTGTGATCTCTCAAAAGGTCGTTGTCGCCGATGCGTTGCTTGAAATGAACGGTTCGGTTTCGAAGGACGTGGATTCTGACGATGAACTTCCCGAGCTGTGAGGTAAGGCATCATGAGTGAAAGATATATCAAGCTGTTTTCAAGCAAAGAAAATTTATATGCAAAAGATTCTCCCGTTGTCATCCGCGCGGGTGCGCTTTTGAAGGATAGTCAAACGGGAAAAATGATCGCGCAGTTGAAATTTCAAAGCGTTAGCGAAAAGACGATCTCCTATTTGAAGATCGCGATCAGCCAATTGGATGCCGTCAACAATCCTCTCGGAGAACCCGTTGCGTTTGAATATTTGGATCTTTCGGTGGGGTATCGAAAGGAATTTGGTTCCAAAAAGCCGCTTCCGTTGCCCAATGCATCCGCCCGCGGTTTTGTTGTCGGTGTTTCAACGGTCGGCTTTGCCGACGGTTCCGTTTGGACGTGTGACGATCCCGATTGGCAGCCGATGGTCAACGATTCCGCAGTGGCAAGGCTCATGCAGGTTGAGAGCCGCTACGAAGAAGCCCTTGCGCTTTTCCAAAGCGATCGCGTGGACGATGTGAAAAAGGCACTCGAATACTTCACCGAAATTCGCGACGAAAAAGACGTAACCGTCGAAATTGCGCAATGCGAGAACAAAATTCAGGAATTGCAAGAGCAGGAACGACTGGCGATAGAAACGATTCAACAGAACACCGTCAAGAGAAAAAAGATCTTGAAATGGTCTGCAATCGCAGCGGGCGTTGCCGTTCTTTTGGTGCTTGTGAGCTATTTTGTGATTTATCCGTTCATTTCGGTTAAAAACGGAAATTATAAGGTCTACGTCAATATGTATCACGTAACGGATTATGAAATTCCCGACGGCGTGACGAGCATTGACATGTATGCATTCTCCGGTTGCGATAGCCTTGAAAGCATCACGATTCCCGACAGTGTGACGAGCATTGGCTATTATGCATTCTGGGGGTGCACGAATCTTTCGAGCATCACGATTCCCAACAGCGTCACGAGCATTGGTGGCTATGCATTCCATTATTGCACGAGCCTTACGAGCATCACGATTCCCGACAGTGTGACGAGCATTGGCGGTGGTGCGTTCGAAGGTTGTAATAGCCTTACGAGCATCGTGATCCCCGACAGCGTTACGAGCATTGGTGGTTGGGCGTTTGAAGGTTGTAATAGCCTTGAAAGCATCACGTTGCCATTTATCGGAAAAACTGAGAATGGGACTTCGGGCATAGATTTCAGATATATTTTCGGACCAAATTGCGATGTTCCCGCATCTCTCAAAACCGTGGTAATTACCGGCGGTACGAGCATTGACGATTATGCGTTCTCCGATTGCGATAGCCTTGAAAGCATCAGGATTCCTGACAGTGTGACGAGCATTGGCAAGAATGCATTCTCCGGCTGCGGTAGCCTTGCAAGCATCACGATTCCCAAGAGCGTCACGAGCATTGACGAGAGTGCGTTCAAAGGTTGCGATAGCCTTGAAAGCATTAGGATTCCCGACAGTGTGACGAGCATTGGCAAGAATGCATTCTCTGGCTGCGGTAGCCTTGCAAGCATCACGATTCCCAAGAGCGTCACGAGCATTGGTGGGGGTGTATTCCACAGTTGCACGAGCCTTGCAAGCATCACGATTCCCAAGAGCGTCACGAGCATTGGCAAGAGTGCGTTCTATGGTTGCACACATTTGAAGACCGTTTATTACACCGGCACGGCAACGGATTGGGCGAAAATTAGCATTGATTCTTCCTCCTCCGGCAACTTTTACCTCAAAAACGCCACCTGTTATTACTACTCCGCTACTCGCCCCACCACCTCGGGCAACTATTGGCACTACGTGAACGGCGTGCCGACGAAGTGGTGACGTTGTAAACAAATCATCCGATCCCACAAAAAAAGCGCGCGACGCGCGCACACCCCCGAAAACGTCGGCTCAAACCGTCGTCCTCGGGGGCGTGTTTGTTGTGAAAGTTCTTGCGGGGGAGAGGATTGGAGAGGGGGCACTTCTTTCAAGAAGCGCCCCCTCTCCAAGGTCTTTCTATCAAAATCACTCACCCAAGCGTTCGATGATTTTTTCGTAGGTCAAGCCGTAGCTTTGGGCAATGTCGCGGGCGTAGCTCTTTCCATCGGGCTTGGCGCGAACGATGCGGAAGGAACGCTTGCCTTCACCCACAATGCCGGCAACCAGCGTGTCAATGGCAACACCGCCCGATGCCTTGGAACGCGCGTTGATGTTGTCGATCTCGGCGGCAAGCTCGTGCAGGTGCGTCGAGAAGAGGGCGCGGCAACCGACGTGCGCAAGTCCGCCCAATACCTCCGCCGCAATGTAGGAGGCTTCAAAGCTTCCCGTCGAGGAAAGCGACTCGTCAAGCAATACCAAACTGTGCGGCGTGACCGCGTCAAAGATCTCACCCAAACGCGCACATTCCTCACCCAAGCGGCCTTTGTCGATCGTGTCGTCGGCACCGGTGGGGAAGTGGGTGTAGATGCCGTCCACGGGCGAGATGACCGCGTGCTCGGCGGGAACGTACATGCCAAGCTGCATCATGACCTGGGAAAGTCCCACCGCACAGGTGATCACCGATTTGCCGCCGCGGTTCGGGCCGGTCAACACGTAGATCGTCGCGTTTTCATCGAATACCACGTCGTTGGGTACGATCGCGTCCTCGATCTTGAGCGCGACACAGGGATTGTAAAGATTTTTTGCCTCAAACGCGCGCTCCTCCATCGGACGGATCTCGGGGATCGACAGCACGCACCCCTTGTCGCGAAGGGCTTGCAGCATCTGCGTTCCGCGAATCAAAAACTCAAATTCGGGCATCAGATTGAGCAAAAACTCGGTATTTTCCAATACGTATTCTTGCACGATCTTCTTCCAAGAGCGCAGAGAGGACTTGTAGATCTCGTTGATCGCGCTGTTGAACGCGAGCGAGAGCGCCATCTTTTGGTTCTCGGATTGCTTCTTTCCGAAGGGCACCAGATTGGCGATGCAGGTGTATTGATCGTTTTTGAAATTGAGGCGCAGGATCTTGTCCAGCACGTCGCCCGACTTGAAGGCTTCGGGATTGATCGACAGCACGCCCGCCGAGGAGGGGCGAAGCTGCGCATCGAGATTGACGCCCACGGTCACGCTCTTGATTTCGCGCACGCGTTGCGTCAGCTCCTCAAGTTTTTGGTTCAGCTCGCGGTAATAGTCACTCTCCGCCAGCTCGGTGACAAGCGCGGCAAGTGCCGTAAAAGCGGGGCTTTTCAGTTCACGCTTGATGTCCTTGAGTCCGTTGTGCAGGGTTTGCACGCCGGAGACGTAAAGCTCGATCTCGGTGATACTCGAGAGATAATCGTTGGTGTCACCGTTGTCCGCCTCGAGACGGCGCAGCTCGGTGACGTCATTGAGGATCGGAACGAGACGATTGATCATTTCGGTCAGCTCGCGACAACGGAGCATATCGTCAAAGGTTGCCATGCGGTAGCGCATGACCTCCTCGTCAGTGGTGAAAAATTGCGAGAGATCGCCGCTTTTCAGGCGCAGAATCTCCAAAAGTCCCAGCTCTTGCAGGGTAAAGAGATCGATGTCGGGAAGACGTTCACCGCTGTCATGCCGCCGCTTGGCTTCGGCGCTCGGATAGATCAGACTGAATCCGTGAAAATCCATGAGGGTTTTTGAATCCTTTCGTTTGTAATCATCAATAAGTATAACATAAAAAACGCTTTTCGTCTATACTATCTGCAAAAAATTTGCAATTTGGGGAGATTTTTTCGGCATTTGATTGACGGAAACGCGATTTTGTGATAGAATAATGAGAGAAAACGGAGCCGAAAAGGGGGGAAAGAACGTGCATGCGACCAATTTGACCGAGTTGATTCGAGACGGCGATCTTTGCGGTCTTTTGCGACTCTGCGGAACGAAAGAAGCGCTTTTGTCGCACGGATCGGATTACGATTTCTTTCTTGCCGTTTGCCGCTCGCTTCCGCTTTTGAAGGGGCATCCGTTCCCCGAAAGCTTGCAGATCTTTTTGAAGACGCGTTTTGGAATTGCGCAACCGATCACAATCGATCACGCCGCCGAGATCTGGCGTGCCGTTGCAGATGCATTGCTCATGCAACCCACGGCATTTCCTGTCAAGCTCGCGCTTCAAAAGCCCGCGGAGACACGCTTGCCGCCTCTGCAACCGCAAGCAAACGCCGTTCTTTGGCGCGTGGACGGGAAAATCGACACCGTCGCAACTTCATGGGAGGCTTGGGTGCGAGAATTGCGGGAAATGCTGGATGAAAAAGAACGCGCGGGCTTTTCTTGCATTTCTTTGCATCTCTCCGATGCGGCATTGGCGCAAAAGCCAAATCCATATCGCGTGGATTTGAGCTTGCAAGCAACACCTCGAAAAAACGAGGATACGGCACTGCTGGCGTCGCAACGCTTGCGCTTTTTCTGCATCGAAGCACAGAGGCGAGAGCTGACGCTGATTTTGCATCTTGACGCGGACTGCCAAAATCCGATTGGCTGTTTGGAGTGGCTTGAGAAAACCGTCGGACTTCCGTCTCTTCTTTTGGTTGTGACCCAAGAAACCTGCGCGACGTTTTTGCCGTTTGCCATGCGCGTGCATCGCGCTCCCGTTGGGTTGGCTCTCGATTCGACACGATATCCAAGCCGCGCGGAATTTGAGAAAGAGGCGATCGCGCTTGCGGCGTGCTATCCTCTGGGACGGCTGTCGGTGGTGGACGGAGAGCGTCTGTCTTCGTTTGGGCTTTGAACGTATCAAACAATCTCAAAAGAGCATCTGCCGTGAATTTTTTGGCGGATGCTCTTTCTTTTATTCTGTTTTGGTCAAAAAATCGTTCAGCAAATAATCTTGAAGTGCCTTGACTCTGTCGGCATCCTTTCCGCCGATCGGCGTGCCGTCAAGCTCAAGCACGCGCACACAAAGGGCAGAAGCCGAGGTGATGAGGATTTCATCGGCGTTTCTTACGTCATCGAGCGTGTAGCACTCTTCTCGAACGGGAATTCCGAAGAGCTTGCAAGCTTCGATCAGATGCGCGCGCCCCGTGCCTGCGAGAATGAGATTGTCGGCAGGGTGGGTGAGAAGCGCGCCGTTCTTGAGGATCGAAAGGTTGGAGTGTGCGCATTCGGTCACGGTTTCGCCACGGTGCAGAATGCATTCGTCAACGCCCGCCTCGACGGTTGCCTGCGTGGCAAGCACGTTGGGCAGGAGATTGAGCGTTTTGATGTTGCAGTGATAAAACCGTGTATCCTCAAGCGTGATGCATCGCATCGGGCGGTAGGTGTCCTTGATTTCCGCAGGCTTGAGCATGATCCAAAGATTGGTACGCGCATCCTTTGGAAAGGCGTGATTTCTCGGCTCGGTGCCGCGAGAAAGCTGGAAATAAACCCACAGATTTCCGCAGTCCAGCCGTTTGACCAAAGAGGAAAGCAGATCGGCAAGCTCGCTTTGCGACATCGGCGGCGTGATGCGAAGCAACTCCGCGCTGCGGAAAAAACGCTCCACGTGCTCTTCCAATGCATAGATTTTGTAATTGCGGCTGTATGTAACGTCATATACGCCGTCACCGAAATAGCAGGCGCGATCCAGCATGGGAATCTTGATTTGCTCCAACTCGTCGATCTCGCCGTTGTAGTATCCAAGTGTTTTCATAAAAGCTGCATCAATCCTTTCTGTCATGTATAGGTCGCGACGAAATTCAGAATCTCTCGCGCTTCATCGGAATATTTCACCGAGGAGTCGGCAAGTGCCGCTGTTGCCACCTGCCTCGCCGTGCGTGTGAAGGGGATGGTATCTGCGGTGAAGCTTTGTTCCGTACCGTCGGTATAATGGATGACGGCGTAAAATTCTGCCGAATAGGGCTTTGAGAAATCTTTTGCGGGGAGTCCCGCTGTTTCGGCATCCACGCGCACCCATTCATCTCCCGAGGGTTGTGTCAGTGTTTTGTGAGGCAAATCGGAAATTTCCAGGATCTCATCCTCGGAGGAAATTTTTGCTCCCAGTGTCAGAAACGGAGCTTCGGTCAGCTGTGTATAGATGCTTTTTTTGAGCAATGCGGAGAATCGGAGACGGGGGGCGTAGGCATCCGTGGAGAGCGCCGCTCCCTCCCACACGTCAAAATCCAGCACAAGTGCCGAAAACTGCAGGTCGGATTCGGGTGTGAAATCGGCACCCGCGGGGAAGAGCCTGCCGTCCGAGGAATACCACCCCACAAAATCGGGAATGTCGCAGGCGGGAAGAGAAGTCGACTCACCCAAGATCAGCGTTTGTCTGGTCTGTGTGTTTGCGTCATCAAAGGTGACCGTCACACGGGGCAGCGGGATGACGTTGACGTAGACAACCGCGTAAACAAAATAGCCGTAAAGTTTTTGCGACGTTCCGGAAGAGAGGGTTTTGCCGCGTATTACCAGTATATGCGAAGAACCTTCTTCCTCGTTCACGGGAAGTGAGAAATCAAGGTTTTTTCCTCCCGCCGCGCTTTTCCAAGCACCGCCGTTCCAAGAATATTCCAACCCCTCCAAGCGATCCGAGTGTGTCACCACACCTGCCAGCGAGAGCGAGTCACCCGGATAGACTTCGCAGTCGAGATAGATCGCCTCGTCGGTGTTGCTCCGCCTTTGAGGCTGAGTCAATTCGCATTGATAGGAAGATTTCGCGGTTGCCTGACAGGTGAGATTGCAGGTGCCGTTCGCCGGATCGGCACAGGGCTTGCTCGGCATGCCGTCGTAAACCGGAATCAGAAACGTGGCAGGCGCATCCAACAAATCAAGGGCTGCAAAGGAGCGATAGAGCGAGCGTCCCTCACTCATCGCACCAAAGACCGCGGTCATGTATTGATGAGAAAATCCCGCGCCGGAACGGCTGTCAACGTCAAACTTTTGCAAATAGACCGTCGATTGATAGCGGTCGATGTAATTGTTTTTCAAAAAATAGGTACCGCCGTAGAGCGACTTCCAATCGGTGTTCCAAGCACCGCCGTCCCCCCAAACCTCGGCTTGGGCGGCGGTTCCGGTCCGGGCGCGCTTCATGGCGTTGTGATAGATCGCAAATACGCCTTTTCCGGTGGCTCCGACGTTGAAATGGTTGTAAAGCCCATTGAAGGCGAGCAGATCTTTTTCGGAAAGGTCATCAGATGGATATTTTGGAGGCAGAACCGCGCTGCCCGAGTCGGTTTTCTCGGTTTGATTGACGTAAAAATCGCGGAGCTTGGTTCCGCATTTGCCAGAAATCAGCGGGGAAGTGCCTCGTGTACCTTGCTCTTGACGGATCTTTGCCGCCAGGAAGATGGGATTGACGTCCAATTCTTCTCCCAACTGCAGGAAATATTCGGCGTACGTCATGCCGTTCATCAGCCGTTTGTTTTCCATAAAGGTGTCGGCAAGCACCGCCTCGACCTGGGAGAGAGAGAAACCGCTGCCGCCCGACAGAGAATAGAATTGGAAAATATCGGCTTCGTTGAGGAAATTGCGGGGATCCATGAAGTATTCCACGGTTTTTTCCGATGCCTGATAGTAATCACCGCTGTCATAGGTTTCCCTGTTGAAGGGATGGTGATAAGCTCGGTAGTCATCGGAGGAATAGATGACGTTGAGTTCTCCGTTGCGCGTTTCCCGATCGATGACGTAGTTCCACGTGTAGGAGGACTCTTGCTCGGTGACAAGGAGGGGCGTGAAGCTCCAATTGGGGTGCAGAAGATGCAACTCGGTCAGTTCAATGGCATAATCTTTGGGAAATCCGACCTCGATCAGGTCAAGATAGTAGCGCTCGGCGTCTCCCGAAAAATAGCGTTCGCTTCCGCTCGGCGCGAAGATCAGTTGCGAAACGAGAAGTGCCAAAACAATGGCGATGAGCAAATACGATATGAGTTTCGAACCGATTTTTTTTCGATTGCTTTGCATCTTAACACCACCTTTCTTTTCATTTTTTTCGATTTTTGCAACGTCTCGGTTATTATGATTTTATTATAACATATTTTTTCGGTTTTGGCGAGTCTTTTTACAAAAAAAGAGAAAAGATTTTCAAGAAAAGAAACGAAAGGGGAAGCCTGTGCGAAGCGGGCAAAGAAAAGCCGCCGAGAGAGACCGTTCGGTCGTTCTCGGCGGCTTCCGGTATTAAGTTTTTGTCTTTTCAAATAAAATCTTTCCGTCCTCGGCGCGCAGGACGAGCGTATCTCCTTTGGCGATGCGTCCCTCCAGCATTTCGGTGGAGAAGGTGTCCTCGACCATGCGGACGACGGCGCGGCGCAACGGGCGGGCGCCATAGGTCGGATCAAATCCCTCCTTGGCAAGCAGGGCGGCAACCGATCCGTCAAAGCTGACGTGGATATCCAACGCGTCGATCCGCTTTTTCACGTCCTCCAGCATCAAGGTCGCGATCTTTTCAATGTCCTCCTGCTCCAGACTGTTGAAGACGATGATATCGTCAATGCGGTTGAGAAATTCGGGGCGGAAGGTGTTCTTGAGTGCCTCCATCATGCGGTTTTTCTGCGATTCGCGGTCATTTTGGACGGCTTCTGCCGTAAAACCAAGTGATTTACCCGCTTTCAACTCACCCGCACCCACGTTTGAGGTCAGAATGATGACGGTGTTGCGGAAGTCGACGTGACGCCCCTGTGAGTCGGTCAGAACTCCGTCCTCCAACACCTGCAAGAGAATATTGAAGACGTCGGGATGCGCCTTTTCGATCTCATCAAAAAGGATCACCGAATAGGGCTTGCGGCGGATGCGCTCGGTCAGCTGTCCTCCTTCTTCAAATCCGACGTAGCCGGGAGGCGAACCGATCAGCTTGGAAACGCTGTGTTTTTCCATATATTCCGACATGTCCAAACGGATCATCGCCGCGCTGTCACCAAACATCACGTCTGCCAAAGCCTTGGCAAGCTCGGTCTTTCCGATGCCGGTCGGGCCCATGAAAATGAACGATCCGACGGGGCGACGGGGATCCTTGAGTCCCATTCTGCCGCGGCGAATGGCGCGAGTGACGGCTTCAACGGCAAGATCCTGTCCGATCACGCGATCCTTGAGAAGCTCACTCAGCCGCAAAAGCTTGTCGCTCTCCTCCTCCAAAAGGCGGTTTACGGGGATTCCCGTCCACTGTGTCACCACGTCGGCAATCTCTGCGGCGGTGACGGTAAGGCTTTCGGTCTTTTGGCTATCGTTCCATTCCGCCTTCTTTTTCTCAAATTCTTCCTTTGCCGTTTGCTCCTCATCGCGCAGAGCGGCGGCTTTTTCAAAGTTTTGTGCCAAGATCGCTTCTTCCTTTTCATGGGCGAGCGATCGCATGTGATCTTCAAGCGCTTTGAGATCGGGCGGAGAAGTGTGTGCGCGGATCCGCAAACGCGATGCCGCCTCGTCGACCAGGTCGATCGCCTTGTCCGGGAGGAATCGGTCGGTGATATAGCGTACCGAAAGCTCGACAGCAGCTTCAAGCGCGTCGTCGCCGATGCTCAGCTTGTGGTGCGCCTCGTATTTTTCGCGCAGACCGCGCAGGATCAGAACTGCCTCCTCCTTGCTCGGCTCTCCCACAGAAACCGATTGGAAGCGTCTCTCAAGTGCCGCGTCCTTTTCGATTTGCTTGCGGTATTCCGCGATGGTGGTCGCGCCGATGACCTGCATTTCGCCACGCGCCAGAGCGGGCTTGATGATGTTGGCGGCATCGACCGCGCCCTCTGCGGCACCCGCGCCGATGATGGTGTGGATTTCGTCGATGAAAAGGATCAGATCGGGATTTTTGCGAACCTCCTCCATCACGTTCTTGAAGCGTTCCTCGAATTCGCCGCGGTATTTTGCACCCGCGATCATCGCGGCAATGTCGAGCGTGACGATCGTCTTTCCGCGCAGATTTTCGGGGACGTTGCCCGCCACGATCCGTTGCGCCAAGCCCTCGACCACAGCGGTTTTGCCGACACCCGGCTCCCCGATGAGACAGGGGTTGTTCTTGGTGCGGCGGGAAAGGATTTGCACCACGCGTTCGGTCTCGTTGTCGCGTCCGATGATCGGATCGATCTTTCCGCTGCGAGCCGCTTCGGTCAGATCTCTGCCGAAGCTTTTCAGCGTGGGCGTGGAATCGAGCGCACTCTTTTCGGAATGTCCCTCCGAGGATGTACCGCCGAAGCGCGCACCTCCGGATTGCGATTTCTCGCTTGTCGGGGTGCTTCCGAGAAACCCGAGCAGATCGTTCCGAAGCTCCGTCACGGAAACCCCGATGCTTTCCAGAATACGAACACCGACACAGTCACGCTCGCCCAAAAGGGCAAGCAGCAGATGCTCGGTTCCGATATAATCCTGTCCGCCGCGTTGAGATTCGTAGAGCGCGGACTCAATGATGGTTTTGGTACGTGGTGTCATGTCGGTGGCGGAAAGAGAGGTCGGAGATCCGACTCCCGCCGCCTGGGCAATGGCGTTTTGCACCTTTTCTGCGGTTGCCTCACGCTCGGCGAGATAATGCGCGGCGATGCCGGATTCCTCGCGGATCAGGGCGAGCAGCAGATGCTCCGATCCGATATAGGTATGTCCCATCTCCGACGCGATGCGAAGCGAGAGATTGAGGACGTTGGTTGCTTTTTGTGTAAAGCGGTTTGCCATATAAAATCACACTCCTTTCGGAACCGATCCTTTGACAACCGATTCCGGATTCGTTATTTGTTTTGAAGAACCGATTGGATTTTCTGCGCGCGAAGCTTGTCCCGCGCCGTCTCGGTCTTTGGGGTATTTTCGCTTGAGAGCGTCAGCGTTGCCGGCATTGCCTCCACCAGAAGCGTGCCCAATTGCTCGTAGTTGATATCCTCGACAATTCCCAAAGAAATGCCGAAGCGAACGTCGGAAAAGAGCTTCATGAATTCCGAGGTGGAAATCATGTAGGCGTATTTCAGCACGCCTTCACTCCGCAGAATACGGTCGGTCAGGCGGTCGAGGGCATCTCCCGTGATCTTTTTGCGCGCCTTTTGTTCGCTTTCTGTGATCTGACGGATCACCTCGTTCATCTATTGGAGCGTATCCTCCTCGGTGATGCCGAGCGTGATTTGATTGGAGATCTGATAGATACATCCTGCGCTTCCGCTACCCTCGCCGAAGAGACCTCGCATGGTAAATCCCAGTTTGGAGAGCTGGTTGGCGAGAGAATCCATGTAGCCGCCTCGCGTCAGTGCCGGGAGGAACATCATGACCGATGCCCGCATTCCCGTGCCGAGATTGGTGGGGCAGTGTGTCAGATATCCGAGCGTATCGCTGTATGCAAAATCAAAATCCTCATCCAGCCTTTTTTCGGTGCGGGAGGCATTGAGATAGGCATCCTCGAGCGCAAGCCCGGGCAGAATACTCTGAATTCGCAAATGATCCTCCTCACAGACCATCACGGCAAGTCCTGCCGTCTCTTGCAAAAAGAGCGCGTGAGGAGCTTCTTTGGTCGCAAATTCGGGGCTGACGTAGTGCCGTTCCACGTAGGAGGTCGCCATCACGGGGGAGAGATCCGAAAAATGGATCTTGCGAAAGCCGGATGCCTCCAGCGGAACGCTCACTTTTTCGATGATCTCGTTTGCTTTTGCCACGTCAAGACGGCTTGCAAATGGATAGCCGTTGATGTTTCTCGCCAAACGGACACGCGTGCTGATGACGGTGTCGGAGTCTTTTCCAAGTGTATTATACCAAGCCATCGTCATTCTTCCTCCTTTTCCTTTTCGGATTCCAATCGGCGGACCTCGTCGCGCAGAGTTGCCGCGCGCTCATAATCTTCCTTTTGGACGGCTTCCTGCAATTCCTTTTTCAGGCGTCGCAGTTCTTCGGCGCGCGCCTGCTTGGCACGATGGCGCGCGGGAACGCTTCCCGTGTGAGAGGTCGTTCCGTGCACCGATTGGATCATGCGCGAGAGCTCGTCCCCAAAGATCTCGTAGCATGTGGGGCATCCGACCTTTCCGGTTTCGGCAATGTCGGCATAGGTACATCCGCAATCGCGGCATTTTTTTGCGGCGGGAACCGACTTCATCGCAGGGATCCCGAAAAATCCGCCGAAGAGATCGTCGTGAAGTGCCGAGAAGGGGTCGGCAAAGCTTCCGATCATCGAGGTAATATCCTGCAAATTTCCTTTTTCGCGCAGCTTTGCGGCACACTCTCCGCACAGGGAATAAGCCCGTGTTTTTCCGTTGATGTTTTCGTTATAGAAAACCGTCGCGGTTCTTTTCTTGCATTTTTCACACAACATAAAAATCATTCCTTTCCGTCGCTTCCCATTTGTCGGAAGCGTTCATTTTGTGATATTATAGCGTATTTCGGTTGCAAAAACTGTCGCAATCTCTGTAAAAATCAAAAAATTACCTGTTTTTCATCAAAGACAACAGCATTTGCTTGAAAATATCGGCACGGATGGAGCTGCGAACCGAGGGGGGGAGAGAAGCGAGCGCCGCATTTGACATCGCGGACGCACAGATCATGAACTCGCGTTCGGAGATCAGCGCGTTTCCATGCAGATTTTTGAGGTATGCCACTGCCTCACGCTCATCGATCTCGTCTCCCACTGCGCAGAAGAAATGCATCAGATATTCGTTGGAGTCCATTCGCTTGCGCACGATGCGGATACATCCGCCGCCGCCGCGCCGCGATTCAATGATATATCCTCGCTCGGGGGTGAAGCGCGAGGAGATGACGTAACTGATCTGGCTGGGAACGCAACCCAGTCGCGTCGCCATTTCATTCCGTTGTAGCTCGAGGATCCCGTCGCCCTCGTTCAGCATTTCTTCAATCAGCTTTGCAATATGATCCGTCAGCATTTTTGCCTCTCCTTTTTGACTTTCTTTGACCTTCTGACAAAATTATATCGCAAAAGTCAAACAAAGTCAAAGTCAAACAAGGTCAAAGAACAAAAACAAGAGACGATGAGAGACGGTTATTTCAAAATAGCACCTTGTTTTCTCAAAAAATCTCGTTTTTTTGATCTTTTCCGGAGTTGGCCGTTTTTCTTGGTGACGGGATCCGACAATTCGCCGTTTGAGGTTGACAAACGAGCGCATTTGTGGTATACTATTGAATATGATATTAAAAAACTGCGGAAAGGAGGAAACAAAATGGATGACAAGAAAGAGCGCTATCCGCGCCTGAATCAAATCAACAGTCCCGAGGATCTCAAGGCGTTGCCCGCCGAGGAACTCGCGCCGTTGGCACAGGAGATTCGGGAGTTTTTGGTGGAACGCGTTTTGGAAAACGGCGGACATCTTGCTTCAAATTTGGGTGCCGTCGAGCTTTCATTGGCAATTCACAGAGTTTTTTCCTCGCCGCGAGATCACATTATTTTTGACGTGGGACATCAGGCCTACGTGCACAAGCTGATCACGGGGCGCAGAGAGCGTTTTTCCACCCTTCGTCAGGGTGGGGGGATCAGCGGGTTTCCCAAGCGAAGTGAAAGTGAACACGATTGCTTTGGCACGGGACACAGCTCCACGTCGCTCTCCGCCGCGCTCGGCTTTGCCGAAGCGGACAGAATCAATGGTTCGGATGCTTACACGGTCTGTGTACTCGGAGACGGAGCTTATACGGGCGGCATGATTCATGAGGCACTCAACAACTGCCGCAGAAGACTGCGCTTGATCATCATCATCAATGAGAACGAGATGTCGATCTCCAAAAACATCGGTCGTTTTGCGAAAACACTTTCGCGTTTGCGCTCTTCGAAGGGCTATTTCCGAACCAAAAATGCGACCACGTCGATCCTCGGTCACATCCCGTTGATCGGCAAACCCACGGTCAAGCTGCTTCGTCGATTCAAAATGGGAGTGAAATCTGCGCTTTACGGCAGTAACTATTTTGAAAATCTCGGGCTTTATTACCTTGGACCCGTCGACGGAAATGATGAGGCGGCGGTCGAACGTCTTTTGAAGGAAGCCAAGGAAAGCCGCTTGAGCTGCGTCATTCACCTCAAGACACAAAAGGGAAAGGGCTACGCTCCCGCCGAGGAGACTCCCGACCGCTTCCACGGCGTTTCTCCCAAAGGCTGTCAGCCGGGTGAGGGGACAAGCTTTTCCGATGAAATGGGCGAGATTCTGACTGCCATGGCGGCAGAAGACGAGAAAATTTGTGCCATTACAGCCGCAATGACGGGCGGAACCGGTTTGACGGCTTTTCGAAATGCCCATCCATTGAGATTTTTTGACGTCGGCATTGCCGAGGAGCATGCCGTCACCTTTGCGGCAGGACTTGCGGCAAACGGTTGCCGTCCGGTTGTCGCGGTCTATTCGACCTTTTTGCAGCGTTCTTATGATAATATCATCCATGACGTCGCACTCCAGGAGCTTCCCGTGATCTTTTGTGTGGATCGCGCGGGTTTGAATCCGGCAGACGGTGCGACACATCACGGCATTTTTGACGTGGCGTTCCTTTCGCAGATCCCCACAATGCGGATCTACACCCCCCTGACTCGTCTTGCCCTGAAAAACGCCATGGAGGATGCCGCAAAGGCGAGCGTACCGTGTGCCATTCGCTATCCGAACGGTTATGAGGATCCCGCTGTGGTACAAGCCTTCTACGGTGACAAAACACCGTCGCGGGTCGGCGTTCGAAGCAATTTCACACATGCGAATATCGCATCTGCCGAACAGATCGACTCGCTGATCATCACCGACGGTCGCATCGTCAAGGAAGCGATGCGCGCTTGTGAGATCTTGCGGGAGAAGGGACACACTGTGGGAATTTTGCTCTTGGAACAGATCAAGCCTTACGGCGCGATCGCCGAGCAAATTCTTCCGTTCTTGCCGCAAAAGGCTTGCCCGATCGTCTTCCTGGAGGAAGAAATCAAGGCGGGCGGCATGGGAATGATGCTTTCAGAGGCACTTTCGGCGCACGAGATCATGAAGAACAAAACGACGGTCATCATGGCAACCGACGACAATTTCGGTGTGCGCATGAAAAACGAACCGATCTATCGCACGGTCGGGCTTGACGCCGAGTCGATCGTCGAGCGGATTTTTCATGCCCAAAAATGATGGATTCCATCACGGAATCCATCATTTTTTGTAATATATAAAATTTTGTCGTTCTTTCGTCAAAAAGCACTTGACAATCTATTGATTGTATGATAGAATATAGATAGAAGATGATGTGTCAAACGAAAGGAGAAAAGGCTATGAAGTTGAAGTTTTATGACGAATATATTCCCGGAACCAAGCTCAAACAGTCGGACATGGACGGTCTGACCGGTTTGGCTTTTCTGAAAAAGGTGTTTTTTATCAGTGACGGTGTCATGATGACACAGATCCGTGAGATTTCCGGCATTGACAGCTCCACACTCCAGAACTGGACGAAAAGAGGATGGGTGGCAACCAGTAAGCTCAAAAAATATAACATCGATCAGGTCGCCCACATTCTCATTATCAATATGCTGCGTTCCTGCATGCAGTTGGATAAAATCGCGTTTTTGATCCAATATATCAACGGAACGGTGGGAGATGCGAGCGACGATATTATCCGAGATTCCGAACTTTACGATTACATTTGCCGCATTTTGACTCGATTGATCGAGAACGATTCCTGCGCGCTTGCCACCATCGGCGAGACGGTTGCCGAAGTCACCACGAACTATCAAGGGCCGTTCGAAGGCGCGCGCGAGCGTTTGAACCGTGCGCTTGAGGTCATCGTGGTCACTTACTACGCGACGGTGATCAAGCAGCACGCGGGCGTGCTGCTCGAGAAGCTGGAGAACGCTTGAGATTCAAAAAACGAGTGCGAAATTTCGCACTCGTTTTTGCTGTTTTATGATTTTTCGCGTTTTTTCTTTGCGAGCGGATTTTGCGCCATGGCTCTTTCCATGTCTGCGTTGCTGATGTGAGTATAGATCTGCGTGGTGTTGAGCTGCTCGTGACCGAGGATCTCTTTGAGGACGCGGACGTCCACGTTGCCGCTCTGGTACATCAGCGTTGCGGCGGTGTGGCGCAGCTTGTGCACCGAATAATGCTTGGCTTCGAGATCGGCAAGTTTGAGATATTTATAGACCATCGCCTGTACCGTTTTCACACTCATGCGTTGATCGAGACGGCTGAGAAACAGGGCGCGATCGCGAACCTTCGCGTATTTGGGACCGACTCTTTCCGCGATGTAATCCGAAAGGGCAGTGCGGCAGGCATCGTTGAGATAGACGATGCGCTCTTTGTTGCCTTTACCCGTCACGCGCAACGATTGCATGCCCGAATCAACGTCTGAGAGATTGATTCCCACCAATTCCGAGTCACGCATTCCGCAGTTGAGAAAGAGGGTGAGGATCGCGTAATCGCGCGTGCGGTATTTGGATTCCTTGTCGGCTTCCACCGCGGCGAGAAGCTGAAGAGACTCGTCGAGCGTCAGCACCTTGGGAAGCGATTTTTTCGGCTTGGGAGAGTCGATGTCCGCTGTGGGATTTTCCTCCAGATAATGCCGTTTGTTGACCAGATAACGAAAGAGCGAACGAATTGCCGAAAGCTTTCGCGCGCGTGCCGCCCACTGATTGCCGCGCTGCTCGCCCGCATAGAAGAGAAACTCGTAAATATCCTCCGCTCGGATCTTTTTCAGCCGCTCCAACCCGACGCCGCTGACGTCGATCGTGAGAAATTCCTCCGAAGCGGGATCGACGTCGCGTTCTCTTGCCAACAAATAGCGAAAGAAGGTGCGCAGATCAAACAGATATTCCGCGACCGTCTTGCGGGAGCAGTTCTGGATCGAGAGCTTATAGGACGCGTATTCTTGAATCAAGGTTGAAAATTCACTGACCGAAATTTGTGTTGACATGATCCGCCTCCGTCTTTGATACTTTTATTATACTTATATATCAAACTATTTTAGTTGATAAATTGTAAATTTTTCATTCTCAATGTTGCTTTTTTTGAGAGAATCCGATATAATAAAACCATCGTCAAGATCGAAAAATCCTGCTTTTGAGGTGTTTACATGAAAAATTTCTTTTCGCGCCATTCTTACGATATGGTCAAAATGTTTCTCAATCAGTTTGCCATTGCAGTGTTTGGCTTTTCTCTGACGCTCGTCTTTGTCAAGGCTGAGAATCCCACAATGCGCAACGTCGTCGGCGTTTGTTCGGTGCTGTTTTATCTGTTCCTGCTCTATACAATGACATGGGACATCGGTTACCGTGACAAGGTTTCGACCGAGACGGGAGCCAGACGGCGCAACGTCTTCCGTGGCGCGCTGATCTCTCTTTGCGCCAATATTCCCAATTTCGTGTTTGCATGTTTCATCATGCTTGCGCAGCTTTTCGACGTCGGATTTTTGAGCAACGTTGGCGGCATTTGCAGCACGCTCGCTCTTTTTCTGGAGGGAATGTACACGGGACTTTTGATCAATCATGTGGGAGGCGCGGCACTTAATTCCTATTGGGTGGTTTACTTCCTGTTGCCGATTCCCGCGATTCTGACCTGCGGGGTAGCGTATTATCTCGGAATCCGTGACTTCAAACTGACGGCGATTTTCCGCCAGCGCAATCCGGAAACCTATATTTCCAAGGGGGCGGAGCATCCCCATATTGATGACGCGCAAAGCAAGAACAAAGGGAACAAGTGATCATGAGCATCGACCATCTGATCTTTGACTTTGACGGCACGATCTCAAATTCTTATCCGCTTTTTCTCGGTTTTGTTCACGAATATGCCGAAAAAAACCGACTTCCGCTTTCGATGACCGACGCCGAGCTTTTCTACGCATTAAACATTACGATGAAAGATGCTTTCGAGAAGCTGGGGTGGGAATCGTTTGTTTCTTACGATGCTTTCATCGACGATTTTCATCAAAAGCAGATCGACCACGCGTTGGAATTCCGGCCGTTTCCCGAGGCGATCGCGCTTTTGGAATACGCCAAAAGCATCGGAAAGAAAAATTATATTTATACCCACACCGGTCCCATCGTTTCCGAAATCTTGAAGAATATGGGCATTTTGCATCTGTTTGAGTTTGTTTTGGACGATTCCTACGGTTTTCCAGCAAAGCCATGTCCCGATGCGCTCAACTTCCTCGCGCAAAGACTGAGCCTTGACCCCGCGACCTGCATGATGATCGGCGACCGACCGATCGACGCGCACGCCGGCATGAATGCCGGAATGATCGGATGCTTGTGGGATGCTTACGGTTTTTTTGGGGACGTTAAGGTGGATCACAGAGTGACCTCACTTGCCCAGATCAAGCAATTCATTTGAAGAGACTTATGAACCGCGGTCGGAGACAGCTTCTCCCTCCGCGGTCTTTTGCTTGAGATGAGCGGATGCCTCGATCGCGAAGGGAATTGTGAAGAGAAAGGTTGCGGCATCTGCGATCGGTTGAATCCAGATCACACTTTCGATGCCGAAAAAAGAGGGAAGCAGAAAGAGCAGGGGAAGAAAGAAAAATCCCTGGCGAAGTGCCGCCAACGCGGATGCAAAGAAGGCTTTCCCGAGCGATTGCAACAGTAGGATCGTGCAGGTGATCAGACCGTGAAGTGCCAGCACGGCACTCTGCGCGCGCAGCGCGACCGATCCGATGGCGATCACTTCGCGGTCACTTCGGAACAGCGCGATCAGCTGCGGTGCGAAGAGAAACATGGGAATGCTGATCGCCAGCATCAATGCCGAGGAAAGAAGCGTCGCAAAACGGTACGCCGCGCGCACGCGTCCGTATTGTTCCGAACCGTAATTATATCCAACCACGGGCATCATTCCCTGACCGATTCCCAGACAGAGCGCAAAAGCAAGCAAAAAGAGTCGCGTGACCACCGAGACAGCAGTCACCGCCGCGTCCGACCAATCAGCGGTTGCATGATTGAGCAGGATCGTGGAAAGGGCGATCAAGCCTTGTCGGAGAGAGGAGGGGAGTCCCGTGATCAGAATGCATCGGAGCTTTTGAAAGAGTTTTTCACGGACACCCCGAAACAGTTGGATCTGACTTTTTTTCGACCAATATGCCGAAAGCAAAACGAAAAAGGAAACGGCTTGGCTGACCAGTGTGGCGCGCGAGGCTCCGGCAACCCCCATGTTCAGGGTGGTGATGAAGAGAGGATCCAAAAGAATGTTCAAAATTCCGCCGCAAATCAATCCGACCATGGAATAGATCGCCCGCCCCTCTGCACGAAGCAATTGGCTCAGAACGAATGTTCCGCACAGAAAGGGGGCAGCCCAGAAAAGCCCGCGTGAATATTCCAGCGCCGATGGGAATATACTTTCATTTGCACCCAAAAAAAGAATGATCGGTTTTCCGAAAAAGAGTCCGATGAGAAGGATCGCGATTCCGGCTGATAATCCGGCAAAAAGCGAGAGCGCGGCGTAAGCCGATGCCTCGTCTGCCTCCTTTCTGCCGAGCGCGCGGGAGATCAGACTGCCGCCGCCGAGACCCAGTGTGTATCCAACGGCTTGCAGAAGCGCGACGATGGCAAAGCTCACTCCCACGGCGGCCCCCGCGGCGGTGCCGAGCGAGGAGACGAAAAAAGCGTCGGCGAGAGAATAGAGCGAGATGACGATCAGCCCCATCGTCGTCGGTGCACCGAGACGAAGGATCAATCCTTTGACGTCATCTTTTGTCATGCGCTCATGCTGAGATTGCTTTTTTTCGGAGAACATACGTTGCATCACCTGCCTTTTTGTGTTTGTGGTCGATTTTATTATGCGCAAAACCCAAGGCTTCATGAATTTTTTATAAAACTTCGGACAAAGTGAAAAAAACACTTGATTTTTGTAGGAAATTGGTATATAATGTATCTATATTGGAGTTTAACGATTAGGAGGTTTCGTTATGTTAGTTTCAGCAAAGGAAATGCTTACAAAAGCAAAGGAAGGTCACTACGCCGTCGGTCAGTTCAACATCAACAATCTGGAGTGGACGAAGGCGATTCTTCTGACCGCAGAGGAGCAGAAGTCTCCCGTCATTCTCGGTGTGTCCGAGGGCGCGGGAAAGTATATGTGCGGCTTCAAGACGGTTACCAACATGGTAAAGGCAATGATTGAGGAGCTGAATATCACGGTTCCCGTTGCACTGCATCTGGACCACGGTTCTTACGAGGCGTGCTACAAGTGCATCGATGCCGGATTCTCTTCCATCATGTTCGACGGTTCTCACTATCCCATTGAGGAAAACGTCGCAAAGACCAAGGAATTGGTTCAGGTTTGTGCCGAGAAGGGACTTTCTCTTGAGGCAGAGGTCGGCTCGATCGGCGGCGAGGAAGACGGCGTTGTCGGTATGGGTGAGTGCGCAGATCCCGCAGAGTGCAAGATGATTGCCGATCTCGGCGTCACCATGCTCGCGGCAGGCATCGGAAACATTCACGGAAAGTACCCCGCGAATTGGGCAGGTCTTTCCTTTGAGACTCTGGCGGCAATTTCCGAGAAGGTCGGAAAGATGCCCCTGGTTCTGCACGGCGGAACGGGTATCCCCGAGGATATGATCAAGAAGGCGATCGATCTCGGCGTTTCCAAGATCAACGTCAACACCGAGTGCCAGCTTGCATTCGCTGCAGCAACCCGCACCTACGTTGAGGCAGGCAAGGATCTGCAGGGCAAGGGCTTTGACCCGAGAAAGCTTCTCGCTCCCGGCGTTGAGGCGATCAAGGCAACCGTCAAGGAAAAGATGGAACTCTTCGGATCTGTCGGCAAAGCTTGATTGTAATCAAGATCGATCTGGTGCAATTTTGCGCATCAGATCGATTTTTTTGCTAATATTTTGCAAAAAAGGCTTTACAAACCCTTTTTTTCATGTTATAATAATATGTAAAGGTCTTTGGGATGATCGTTTTTTAATCTCGATAGGACTCAAAAGGGGTAGATGGGAGGCGGATTTTATGAAGGAATTTTTGGAAAATTGGTTTCCTTACATTGTCATTGCACTGGCAGTTTGTTTGGTAATCGTTTTCATCCTGGTATTGATTTTCAATCGAAAAAGGAAAAAAAGATTTGCTCAAAACGCATTGGTGAAGGACGTTGCGGAAAAGATGGCGGCATCGATGCTGGTCAAGATTCAAAACGCCGAGGCTTCGGATTGCGAAGCAGACAAGGTCTCCATGGAGATTGTTCGTGTGTTTGAGGATTCTTTCATGATGGATTTCGAATCGATTTATTTCAGACACAGACATCTGCAGGATTTGCACTCGGACGTCGAGAAACGTCTGGTGGCTGCGGCAATCGCCGGTGTTTTGGAGGAGCAGTTGATCGCAAAATTGCCCAAGACCGATCCGATCAACGGAAAGCCTTACAAACTCACCGTGGAGCACAAGTGGGAGGAATTCGACCGCGTGCGTTGCGCTGTGGTTTACGCTTGTTACGTCGTTCCCAATGAAAATTACATAGAGATCAAGAGTTGGTAAACTCAAAAAAGATTGCGCCCTTGCTCGTCCGTTCGGACGTCGGCAAGGGCGCTTTTTTATACCAAAAAAGAGGAAATGAAGAGCAGAATACCCAAAAACGCAAAGTTGAAAAGCGAGAACAGAAAGAGGTATTTTCCGGCTTTGTCCGGATTGTGGCTCGTGTATTCCCGAAACGTGATCAGGCTCGCAAGGGAGGAGATCAGCGTCCCCGTGCCTCCGATGTTGACACCGAGAAGCAGCGCGGGATAATTTTCCGTGAACTGTGAGAGCAGGATCGCCGAGGGAACGTTGCTGATCAGCTGGCAGGAAAGCGCGCTGACAATCAGCGTGTTCTTCTCAAGCAGTCCTGAAAAAAGCTGACTGATCATCGGAATCCGCGCCATGTTGCCGGCAAAAACAAAGAAACAAACAAAGGTCAAAAGCAGGGGATAGTCCACACGGCACAGGGCTTGGCGATCTGTGAAAAACAGAACGAGCGGAATGACGATCAATCCGATCCAATAGGGGATGACACGGAAGACGATGACGATCGAGAGCACGAACAAAGCCAAATAAAGCGCGGTTCTCTTGGCAGGCAGCTTGTGAGGGCATTCCTCCGAGATCGAGAGTGCCTCGCGGGGAAGAAAGAGACAGCAGAGTGTGATCAGCGCGATTGCCGCAAGAAAGGGAATCAGCATGATCGTCATGAACTCACCCGTGGGAATGTTGAATTTTGTGTAGAGATAGAGATTTTGCGGATTGCCAAAGGGGGTCAGCATGCCGCCGAGATTCGCGGCGATGTTCTGCATGATAAAGACGAACGCCATGTAGCGGTTCTTTCCCGTGGAGGAAAGCACAAAATATCCCAACGGCAAAAAGGTCAGGAGTGCCATATCGTTGGCGATCAGCATCGAACCGATGAAGGTGATATAGACCAACGCCAGCGATGCCATGCGAAGATTGCCCGTACAATCCACGATCTTTCGCGCGAGGATGGTGAAAAATTTGATGTTTTTCAGTGCGCAAACCACGGCAAGCACACAAAACAGGCAGGTCAGCGTTTTCAGGTCAAAATAATCAAGGTACTGCGCATCGGGCGGAATGATGCATGAGGTCACCGCTGCAGCCGCGAAGGCAATGCACAAAACCGCATTTTTGCGGATCAGCTGTCCCAACTCTGCCCAAACGTGCAGATGGAGAAGCCGCGGATGAAATGATTTTTGATCAGTCATGAATTATATTTCTCTTTTCTTCTCGTAATCGTTCCCAATCGCGGAACAAACCAACGTATTATACCGCTTTTTGCGAGATTTGTCAATAGCATTTGAGAAGAAAAAAGAAAAAAACAACCGCGTCACGTCACGTGTCGGTTTCCCGACTAACAAAACAGACGAAAACGATCCCGTCACGAGCGAAAAGCCTCCCCTTAATTGCAAAGGGGAGGCTTTCAAGTAAAAACGTTATTCTTTCTGCGAAGGGATCTCCACGGCTGATCCCAAGGGAAGAGAATAGATAAAGGATGCATCCGGCTGTTTGCCAAACATGGCGTTGATCGCGCTTGCATAAACGGCAAGCTGGCTTCCGTGTGCATCGGTCATGCGCTCTGCAAAGCGCACGGTGCTTTCACGCTCTCCGTCAAGGAGGCGGTCGGTCTTATAGTCGACCAAAAGCAATCGACCGTCCGGCATGGTCAGGAGCAGGTCGATCGAACCCTGCACAAAGATGGTTTGATCGCCAAGCTTTTTGGCAAACTCAGCGTTGGCTGTCAGCGATGCAAGCGGGAGAAGCAGACTGAATTTCTGCTCTCTGCGAACCTCTTTTGCTTCCAGAATCCATTGCATCAGATTGCTTGATCGGAAGGCATGCAATTGATCGCGATGAATGATGTTGGCTGACGCTTCTCCCAAGAAGCCCTTCTCGAGAAGTCTTGCAAGCTCTTCCTCCACGCCGTTTTCGTAAAGTCTGCGAAAATCGCAAAATTCCAAGAAAGCATGCGTTGCGGTTCCGATATCGGTGGCGCTCGGCTTGGCTGTTGCATCCAAAAGCGCTTCCAAGCTGGGTGTCGAGGTGTGCATCAGGTTGATTTGCGCCTCCAAAGCCTTTTTGTCATTTTCTTCATCTGTCAGAGTGTCCAAAAGGTTGGGACTCAGCTTGGATGCCGCGACCTTGGTGGGAAGACCGCGAAGCGCGTCCAAAGGATAGGCATAGGTCGCGTAACTCTTTTTGACGTCTGCATAACGTTTTACCGCCGCGCGTTCTTCCGCCGGGGCGTCCTCGGTTGGCTGTGTGACGGAAACCTCTGAGATCGGCTCTCCGCGAGCAATCTTGTTGGTGTAGATATGTTCAAAGACGTAAGCCCCCGCATTTTCCTTGGCGCGATCGCTTTGGAGTGCGGCGAGGATCCATGCGAGGAAGGAGTTGCAACCCAAAATGGCGGAGCGATTTCCGTAGCGCACGTTTTTGGCTTGGTTCAACGCCGTTTCCAAACCGCCTCGCAGAGTTCCGGTGACGTAGAGGCGTTCCTTTGCGCGGGTTAGCGCAACGTAAAGGGTACGGATGCCCTCTTCGGTTTGCTCCGCGTCGGTTTCCCAACGCGCCGCATCGTGAAGAACCGTTTTTTCGCTTTCACCGGTTTCGGGACGGTAGAGTTTGGAGGCGCCGCCCACACGCTTGTGGAAGAGAAGCGATTCGTAGGTATCCTGACGGTTAAAGCCCGCACCGCACGAAGCCAAAAAGACAACGGGGAATTCCAAACCCTTGGAATGATGGATCGTCATGATGGTGACGGCATCCTCGGCCGGGGCAAATCCGCCGGCGGTGAGCTTTCCGCTCTCAGAGAGTTTGTCGAGGTGCGAGAGGAATCCGTACAGACCGCACCAGGCATTTTTTTGATAGCATCTGGCTTGATCGTACAAAACCAAGAAGCAGGGATCGTTGCTGTAAGCGACGAGGCGCTCCTCCCGATAAAGCTCGCGCAGAAAACGGTCCGCCGAAAGCACCTCGGCTTTTTTTCTCATTTTTTTCAGCCATTCGAGGATTTTTGCGATTTTTTCAAGCAAGGCGGTTTCCAACGGCTCATTTGCAAGGCACATCGCGTCGAAGAGCGAATGCTCGGCAGTGGCAGCCTCTCGGACGGCGGTCAGTTCCTCCAGATCCAATCCGCCGAAGGGAGAGAGCAGAAATTCGGAAAGCGGGAGATCTCGGTAAGGATTGTCGATGACGCGCAAGAGATTGAGCAGATCGACCGCGAGCGGCTCTTGCAAAAGATCGCTCGCCGCTTCTGAGGCAACGGGAATATGAAGTGCCTCCAATGCCTTGGCAAACGCGACACCGTTTGCGCGTGTGCGGACCAAAATCGCGATCTTTGAGGGAGAGAGCGGTTTTTGGCCTTCTGCCGGTTTTTCGCGCAAGAGACGGGAGATCTCGGCGGCAACCCAGGTCGCCTCGCCCCTCTCCTCGTCGTCTTTTTCTTCCTCTTCGGAAGCGGCTTTTTCAAAGACCGCCACTCGAACGGGATGGACGTAGCCTTTTTCGGTGGTTTTTCCGCAGATCAGATCGTCTTGCGAGCGGTATCCGACGCTTTCTTCACAAGCCGAAAACAGAAAGGAGCATACCGTGTTGGTGAAATCGATCACGGAACGGTCGCATCGGAAGTTGTCCGACATAAAGACACAGACTCCGTCGGCGTCATGGGCTTCTTCCTCGGTATAAAGCGGCATGGTGCGGCGATATTTGGCAAAAATAGAGGGATCGCTTCCGCGGAAGCCGTAGATGCTCTGCTTGATGTCTCCGACCATAAAGCGGCGGTTGCCGCCAATGAGCGAGAAGATTCGGTCTTGCAAAAGGTCAACGTCCTGATATTCGTCGATATATACGGCGTCGTACTGTTGTGAAAGTGTCTTCGCAAAGGCGGACTGTTCGCCGTTTTCATCGCTCAGAAGACGGTAGACCATGGCACGCACGTCGTTGTGCTCCAGAATACCGCGCGCATTTTTTTCTGCCATCATGCGCGACTCAAATTGACTGTAAAACAAATGCAAGATTTCACAAAGCTCGGCTGTGCGCAGCATTTGCTCGGTGATGGCTTCCCGGGAATAGCGCAGACGGGGCTGAATCTTTTCGGCAATCTCCTTCTTGAATTTTTTTCTCCATTCATGATATACCACGACCTCGTCGGGCTTGTTTTTGATGGTCGGAAATGTTCCGGGAAGGAAAGACGTTGCGACCGATTGCGCGCGCAGATAATCTTTTGCTTGCAAGGCCTCTGCCATCGCACGGCAGTATCCGAGATCGGAGGAAATCAGCGCGTTGCATTTGTAGGCGACGTCGGGATCATATTCCAACGAGGTCTGGATGGCAAGCAGATCTTGGATGTGTCCTTCGACGCGAGACAAAAGATCTTTGACGGTGACACTACCGCAAGCCGTCTCGAAAAAGGGCTTGTCCGCCTCGGCGCGAAGCGTCTTTGCCGATTGCGCCAAGAGACCGATCCCCTCGGGATAGGAGCCGAAAGTCTTCCAGAAATCAAAGAGGGAGATCGTCAGCTTGCCGTCACTGCGGTTTGACATGATGTGGTCAAGCGCTTCCGCAAAACGGTTTCCGATCAATCGGTCGATGCCGTTTGCGGAGGAACTTTCCTCGGTGGCGAAACGTTCGTAAAACTCTTCGATCAATCCCTCGAGAATGCCCATGCTGATCGGCAAGGTTTCGCTTTCGTCGGCGATCCGAAAGGTTGCAGGCAGTCCGAGTGCCTCAAAATTGGAGCGAACGATTTTTTGGAAAAAGGAGTCGATCGTTGAAATCTGCGCGCTTCCGAGCAACAGAAGTTGACGGGCGAGGCGTTGGTCTCCCGGATTTTCCGCCATTGCCTCGGAAAGTGCCGTGGCGATGCGCCCTTTGAGCTCTGCGGCGGCGGCACGGGTGAAGGTAACCACCAAAAGCCGCGAGAGATCGGCGGGGGAGGTGCGATCGGTCAGTGAGCGAATGATGCGTTCGGTCAGAACGCTGGTTTTGCCGGATCCTGCGGCAGCGGAAACCAGAATTGATTTTCCGGCAAGAGACATTGCCGCTTCTTGGGAAGGTGTCCATGTTCTTTCCATACGTTCTCTCCTTTCATTTGTGATAAGCCCTGTCGCAGTGGAAGCGAACGGGGCAGAAGGTGCAAGCATCCTCCGAGGGGGTTTTTTGTGCCTCTCCCGCTAGAATACGCTCGGCGGCACCAATCACCGCTTGTTTCATTTCTTCTCCGAGGGTATTGATCTCCTCTTGGGTTTGCAAAAGCAGCTTCTTGATATATACCGAACCCTCGGTGCGGTCGGCGGCAGCGAGCAGTTGCTTGTCATCAAGCAAAAATCCGCTTCGGTGAATACCGAGATGACCTTTCTGATTAGCGGCGTACAGATATTGCGCGCCCGCGGCGACGAATTTTTCGGGATTGGCTGCCAGCACCGAGAAAAGATAAAGCACCAGCTGAACGTCAATTCCGCTGCGAACGTCGTCCACACTGAATTTGTGCGTACCGGCTTTGTAGTCTATCACACGAACGTAGAGCTTTTCACCGTCATCGTAGAGATCGATGCGGTCGACCTTGCCCGAAAGCGATACGCGAGAGCCGTTTTTCAGATTCAGCACAACGGGAGGAAGCCCGTTTCCGTCTTTTCCGCCGATCACCTGCTCGAAGCGGTAGGGAACGAAGCTGCTGAATGAAAGCTCAACGAAAATATCGTGCAGTACCATGACCGCGAGTCTGCGCAAACGGACGAACAGATGCAACAGACGGCGATCCATATCGGATGGCGGGAGCGGGCAAACCAAGAGCAGATATTCGTCGATGATCTCGTTTGCCATCGGTTCGATCTCCTCGGGAGCAGGGATGTTGAGGCGTCCGTTCTCGTCCAGGGATCTTCTCAAAAATTGTTCAAAGACGTAATGCAAAAACGTACCGTCGTCGGCATAGCTCGGACGCGAGTCCATCTTTTCGCGCAAGCAGAGCTGATAGGTGCTGTAATAGCGATAAGGACAAAGCACGAACGCCTGAAGCTTCGATTGCGAAAGATAGAGCGTGATCTTCTCCTCGATATCCTTGATAAAGAGCGTGTCGGTTTTGCTCGGAAGAGTCGGCAGATCAAGGAGTGCATCGATTGCGGCGGAGTCAAACCTCGTGGGAGTCACGTCCAAAAGGAACGCCACGCGTGAGAAGGCGAGTGAGGGGGTACGCGCCGATCCGTCTGTTTGTGCGGACGAGGTCGAAAGAAAGAGTTTTTGGCTCGGTTTCGTCATAGCGCGATAGACGTACAGAAGTTCCTCGGAGGATCTCAGCTGCTCACGCGAATCGAGCAAAATTCCATATTCTTCGAGCTTGGTTTTTTCTCCTTCGGAAAGAATGCCGTCGTCTCCGACCGAGGCGGGAAATTCACCTTCGCAAAGTCCCAAAAGCAGGGCTGCTTTGACGTTTTCGACACGCATGGTTGCGGCAGAGCCGATCATCACGCAATCGTGAAGCGCGGGAATCGATCCGAGATCGGTTTCGGAGAAGAGGATTGTCAGCGAAAGAATGAACTCATCGGTGGAAAGCTCGGCGTCGGGCATGACCGCGCAGAGTGTGGAGAGGGTGTCGGTGACGAAGCGATACAAGCGCAGGGTTTCTCCCGCCTCGCGCTGTTGCCCGTTGGCAAGCTCTTCCTTTGCGCGTGCCGCAAGGATTTCGGAGACACCCACGTCGGACAGGTATTGATAAAGCGCACGGCAACGCTCCTTCATGGTGGACGCGAGGCGCAGAGCGGCGGAAAGTCGCTGCAAGGGTTCCATCACGGTGCGGCGTACACGGTTCGCCGCCTCCAGAATCACCTCGGCGCGAGGGCTTCGCTCGGTGGTCAATCCGTCGGGATTCATGCTCCAAAGACGATCGGTGAAGCGACTGCCGCTGATGTGCCAGGTCTCGCAGTATTCCTCAAACATCGCCGCGTCCGAAAGTTCGACACCGCTCAATCCGGTCTTGACGAGTGCCATGATTTCCTGCGCGGGATAATGACGGTTGACGGCGCGCAACGCAGAGAGGATCAACCGTGAGAGCGGCTTGGAGGAAAGATCGGTACGCTCGGAGAGGAAGTAGGGGATTCCGTATTTTTCCATGGCGGCGTCAAGCACGCCTCTCCAGGCATCAACGTCGCGCACGATGACGGCAATATCTCCAAAGTGCATGCCTCCCGTCACAAGCTCCAGAATGTGCAGCGCCGCTGCCTCTGCCTCTTCGTAAAGGTTGGCACACTTCAAGAGTCTCACACAACTTTTTTCTTCATCGGAGAGTGTCGGTCGGGTTCCCTTCGTTACGTCAAAGCGCCAAAGATTTCGCTCGATGAGAGAGAGGGCCGGGGGCTTTTTCTCGGTATTTTGCGGCAAAATCATGGTGGAAGTCGGTGTGTTGACGTCGGAGGCGAGCTTTTGCAGACGGCGTACGGTTCGCACCGTGCTTTCAAACTGCGGAAGCGAAGTGTGCAGATTTTCCGCACACAGCGAGACCGTGACCGAATCGGCTTGGCGAAGGATCTCTCCGAGGACCTCGTATTCCTGCGCGGTGAAACTGGTGAAGGAGTCGAGGTAGACGTTGCAATCGGCAAAATACGCGTGGTTTCGCAGAGCCGTTGCCATGCGGATCAGCTTGTCCGAAGGATCAGAACCGAGGCATCCCTCGATCTTTTCACGGAATACGGCATCCACCAGGGCGAGATCGCCAAGCTTTTTTTGCAGTGCGGAATCTGAGGGCAATTGAGCGGCGATTTCTTCAAGACGCTCGCTGTCAATGCCATTGGAGCGCAGTTCCGATACCGTTTGCAGCATCAAAGAGGTCAGTGTGGGATCTCCCTTCGCGCTTTTTCCGTATTGGCGCAACAGCGGTGAGAGGGTGCGCAGGGTGTCCCACATCAAAAGCGTGCGCAGACCGTTGTTTACCGATGCTTGCACCACACCGCCGTATTCCCGAAACACATCATCCGCAAGTCGGGAAAAATTGACAACCTCAAAGAAAAGTCCTGCCCGAGGAGGGAGGAGCGAGGGGAGATCGCGTTCGCTGATGTATGCTTGCTGTTCGGGGACCAGCAAATAGCAACGCTTTTGGGCTTGAATATCCTCGCGAATCCGATCGATGAGATAAGATGTCTTTCCGCTTCCGGAAGGACCGCAGATAAAGTTCAGCACTGTGTATCTCCTTTCCGATTCAATAGTAATAGATTTCTTCGTACGGTTTCTCGTCCGCGCCAAGAGAATGCTCTTTCCAAGAATGTTTCTTCGCTCATGCCGTCCAAAATTTCGAGCGTCAGATGTGTGATCGAGTCCTCCGAAAAATAAGGAATCGTCGAAAAAATGCTCCGACTTTGCAATGCGCGTTTGGTGTGCGGACAGACCTCCTGACAGATGTCACATCCCCAGACCGAGCCGTGACGGAGCAGAATCTCGGTTTCTTCCGCGCTCAACGCTCCTTTTTTCTGTGTGAGTGCCGAGAGACAAACGCCGCACTCGGTCATCGGACAGGCTTTTTGACAAAGCCCGCACCCCTCGCAGTGACGGATGGGATGGATCTCGGCGGGGAGGGATTCATCTGTGATCAGAGAACCCAAAAAGACGTAGGATGCATATTTTTCTGTGATCAGAAGATGATTTTCTCCGATGCATCCAAGCCCTGCGCGCGCCGCCGCCTCAACCTCTGCGATCGGCGAATGGTCGGCAAAGCAGGCGAATTTTCGATCGGGAAACCGTTCTTTCAAAAGCGGCATCAACTCGTTGAAGAGAAAATCAAAGTAGGCGTGATAGTTTTTGGATACCGCATAGGCGGAGAGATTCCGAGCGGGATCGGTGCAAGCCTCGGTGAAATACGGAACCGCGATCATCACAGCAGTGCCGTCGAGGATCCCCGCACGCTCTAAAAGGTAAGGTTTTGTGATCCGACAAGCGGAGAGTGGGAGGGGAGCCCATGTGGAAATGAAATTTTTTTGAAAAAAATTTGATAAAAATGAAAACATATCTTTTCCTTTTTCGAATTTTGTGGTATAATGATATACAATATCTCTATTATATCAAATAATTGCGCAAAAAGCAAGAAAAAAGTTTTTTGTTTTCTGCGGAAGGAGACTCTTTATATGATATCCGATATTCTCAATCTCTTGCGCTGTCCCGTTTGCAAAGCGGAAATGGAACGTGACGGCGAAGGGAAAACTTGCCGTTGCAGAGGCGCGCGCAAACATTGCTTTGATTTTTCGCGCAGCGGATATCTGCACCTCGGCGGCCCTCACGCGGGGGACGGAGACGGAAAAGAGGCGGTGTTGGCGCGTCGCGCATTCCTTGATGCGGGGCATTATCAGCCGCTGTCCGACACGGTCAATCGGCTTTTGGAACAATTTGCTGTCCGGCGCGTTGTGGATGCCGGATGCGGCGAGGGGTATTACACCAACCGCATGGCGGAGGTTGCCGATGCCGTTCTCGGAATCGATCTTTCTCGCGCGGGGATCGATTATGCCGCAAGGCGTGCCAAGCAACAGCAAACACGGGCGGGGTTTGCTGTGGCAAGCTTGTTTGAAATGCCGATCCAATCCGAGTCGGTCGACGCGGTGGTCAATCTTT
Source organism: Clostridia bacterium (assembly GCA_017517745.1). Lineage (GTDB taxonomy): Bacteria > Bacillota > Clostridia > Oscillospirales > CAG-272 > UMGS1865. The sequence continues at coordinate 176,677 of JAFWYJ010000040.1, forward strand.
TTGCCCCTTGTGCCGAGGAAGAGTTCTTGCGCGTGCTCAAGCTCGATGGAATTCTTTTGCTGGTGGGCGCGGGCGAGCGGCATCTGATGGGACTCAAGCAAGCGATCTACCAAACGCCTTACGCCAACGAAGGACGCGCCGATCTGCCGAAGGGAATGGAGCTTCTCGAGAAAAAGAAACTGTGCTATGAAATCTCGGTCGAAGGAAGAGAGATGATTGCAGCCCTCTTTTCAATGACTCCCTATTATTGGCGAACCTCGGAGCACGACCGAGCCAAGCTGGATCTGTTGGAGCGATTGACCACCGAGGTGGATTTTGATATCTTTGTTTTCAGAAAGGAAAGGGAAGGATGAGAATTTCGGTTTGTATTCCGATGTATAACGAAAAAGCTGTAATTGCGGAGACAGCAAAACGGCTTTCAGAATATATGGCGGCACATTTTGAGGATTACGAGATTCTGTTTTGCAATGACGGAAGCACCGACGGATGCGACGAGATCGTGCGCAATTTGGAACTCCCGTTTGTCCGTGTCATCGGAGAGGCGCAGAACCACGGCAAGGGATATGCCGTGCGCCGTGCCATGCTCGAGGCAACGGGCGAGGTCCGATTTTTCACCGATGCCGATCTTGCTTACGGCACAGACGTGATCGAGCGATTTGCACGCGTGTTTGAGGAAAATGCCGACGTGACGGTTGCCATCGGCTCGCGCAATCTGCAAAAGGACGGCTACGAGGGTTACACTTGGCTTCGCCGCGTCGCGTCCAAGATTTACATCCGCGTGCTCTGCATGGCGGGAGGCTTTCGGCTGTCCGACTCCCAATGCGGATGCAAGGCGTTTCGCGGAGCGGCGGCAGAGAAGATCTTCTCGCGTTGCGAAGTCAACGGATTTGCCTTTGATTTTGAAGCCATTCTCTGGGCGATCAAATACGGTTGCCGCGTGGAAGAGGTCCCCGTGCGCGTGCTGACACACGGCGCGTCCAAGGTGCGCGTGGTGCGCGACACCTTCCGAATGCTTCGAGACCTGCGCAAAATGAGAAAACGCATCAAAAAAGCAAAGATCGAAGAATGAAAAAAGGACGGAGAACTTACAGTCTCCGTCCTTTTTTGATCGGCGTGCGATTTTTTGTCGGTTGGTTATTCTTCTTCCGAATTGCAGACATATATATCGATGTCTATCTGCGTCCTGGTTGCGTGGCAAAAATCAATGATGTCGAGCGATGGGGCAAGGCAGGGGTTGATATCGTTTGCATAGATCGTGGGGACGATTTCCAAAAAGAAGGAAACGTCGCATGCTTGCCTGATCTGATTCAACACGGGAATTTTGTCTTGCAAAACTGCAACCGTTTTTCGCATTTGATTTTCTACTTCAACGTCATATTCTGTGCATTTTCCGATTTCCCAAAGCGCAAAATCGTACGGTGTGCCGTTCCGTCGCAAGTCTCCGATCTTCCAAGCTCTTTCGGGAGCAAGCCCCAACTGTTCGGAAATATCGTCAGGATTAAAGTTACCGACGATTTTAAAGCAGGTACAACAATGATTTCGAGTATTCATAGGAGATCCTCCGTCAAGCTTTTATCGCAATCTCGATTCAATATTCTGGTTCCTTTGTCGCCTTTTTCCAAACCGAGTCTACAAAGGGATGCTTTGCCTTTGATTGCAGTCAATTCAAATCCCTGATCTTATACTACCCCTCACTTTGTGCGGAGATGTAAGGAGCGAAGCGGCGGCTTGGCGAGCCTGCGAGCGTCTATGCCAAGCCTGCGGCTTGGATAAACAAAAACAGAACGTTTGTCGGCAGACAAACGTTCTGTTTTTATTGGTGGAGACAGCTGGGTTCGAACCAGCGACCTCATGCATGTCAAGCATGCACTCTAACCAACTGAGCTATGCCTCCATAACACGCTCTATATTATAACACATCAAAAATGAAATTGCAAGCCCTTTTTTCAAATTTTTTCTAATTTTTTTCGCTTTTTTCAAAATATTTCCCGAAAACCTTCGCCAACGATCTCTGAAGTGCCCGAAACGATGATGAAGGTCTTTTCATCGAGCGTTTTTGCAAAGGCTTTGAGCCGGCTTGCCTGACGGCGGGTGAGCGCGACCAGCAAAACGCTCTTTTTTTCGTTTTGATATGCTCCCAGAAAGGCTTCGCTGACCGTCGCGCTTTTTTGAAGTACGTTGGTGATATAGTCGCAGATTGCCTCCCGATGCTCAGGTGAAGTGATGACGGTGCAGAATCTTGCCGCATTGACCGAATTGAGAAAAAAGTTGACCAACAGCACGCGCGCGAAAAATCCGAGCAGGGAAAAGAGCCACGCCTCGATGCCGAATGAAAAAAGAAGCAGCATGACGATCAGAAGATCCGAGAGGAAGAGCGCCCAAGAGATGTTGAGAGGAGAAAACTTTTTGATGATCAGCGCGAGAATATCCGTCCCACCCGACGACGCGCCGAAATAGAAGAGAACCGCACCGGTCAGGGAGGGAATGACGACCATAAAGACCGTCTCCAGCATCGGCTCGTCGGTCAGGGGAGCGGTGCGCGGAACAAGACGCTCCAACAGATAGGTTCCCAAGGAGACCAAAAGACCGCAATAAAAGGTCTTGATGCCAAACTGCCCGCCAAGGATCAGAAAGCCGAGTAAGAGGAGTGCGGCATTGATGGCAAGCATAAAGCCTCCCGCGCTCCACTGTGGGAAGCAGGCGCCCAGAATGATCGAAATTCCGCTGATGCCACCCGTGGTAAAGCCGTTGAGAAACTCAAAAAAATAAATCCCCACAGCCATTCCGAGCGACGCCGCGGTCAGAATCGTATATTCTTTGATAAACGTCGCGATTCTTCCGTGCATCCGCCGTTCTCCTTTCCATCATTTTTGTTAGTATATCCCAAAACGCGACTTCGTATGGACGAATCGAAAAAAATATGATATAATGGTATCATTCACCCAACCTTTTCATTCCGAATCGTGTCTGTAAGACAAGCGCTTAAACATGGGAACTCCCAAATTTCAAGAAAGGAGCGTGCATAATGTATTATCAAAACGAACCCGACGAAACCCTGGTCATGCTGACGCTGGCGGGCGAGCAAACGGCGTATGAGATCTTGGTGACACGCTATCAGCGTGCGGTCATCGCCTCTGCCGCATCGGTCACCAAAAATCATTTCATGGCAGAGGATGCCGCGCAGGATGCCTTCGTCACGGCTTGGATGAAGCTGAACACCCTGCAAGAGCCGAAAAAATACGCCTCTTGGGTATGCCGCATCGCCAAGAACTGTGCCTTGAACATGATCGGCAGATACCGCAGCTTTCTTCCGTTTGACCTGGTGGAGAATCTCGATCTTTCCGATGGCGGAGCCGAGAATCCCGCCGAGCTTTACGCGCGCTCCGAGGAGCGAGACGAAGTCAACAAAAGCATCGAGGCACTGCCCGAAAAGGTGCGTCAGATCATTCATCTGCACTATTTCGAGGATCTTTCGATTGCGGAGATCGCGGATCGGATGCGGATCTCCGAGGGAACGGTCAAGTGGCAGCTTCACGATGGCAGAAAGCGAATCAGAAAGGAGCTTTGCGCAATGAATGAAAAGTATAGTGACACGCTGGTACAGCGAGTGATGAAAAAGGTGGAAGAGCTGAAGCTCTGGCAGCTCAAAAACGACAAGAGCGGATTTGAAAAGGAATATCAGGAGGTCCTGCGCGAGGTGGAGGAGCTTCCCGAATGTCGCGAAAAGCAACACGCGCTTGCCGACGTGCTGATGCGCGGCTGGTGGTGGCTGCCCGGAGACAAGAACGATGCGCTCTTTGCGCGCATTGCCAACGCCGCAATGGAGGGAAAGAACGAGGAGGTCATGAGCTTCATCGTCGCCCGTGAGGATTCCAAGGTCTCGGGAAGAAGTGCGAAAATCGAATTTATCCGCGACAAACAGATCCCGCGCCTCGAAAAAGCCGGATTTGTGAAAACGCTGGGGCGCGAATGGTTTTGGATGGGTTATTATCTGTTCTGCAAGGAAAGATTCGATGAAGCCGAAGCCGCGTACGGCAAGGTGGAAGAGATCCTGGAGAAGAGCGATACCTATCATGCACTCGTCCCGTTGGCAAAAAAGATGAAAGAGGTGTTTTCCGCACGCCACAAGGAACTGCCAAAGGAACGCTATGAGCTCGGCGGCATGGCGGAGGAATACCGCGTCATCGACGGCAAGCTCCGCTTTTGGAAGAACGAGGGCTTTTCGGACGGCTGGATCGAATCGATCGACGAAATGAGCTTGAATATTCTCCGCAACGCGTCAAGCTGTGACGGACTTTTCTTTGCCGATCTTGCACCGGGTGAGAAGCTTGTGGGCTCTGACGGAACGACGCTTTCTCATCTTTCGGACAATGAAACTCTGGAGACGCCTGCGGGCTGCTTTGAGCGTTGCCAGCTTTGGGAGATCAGACGCTGGACCGAGACGCAAAAGATCGTTTGCAGAACCTATTACAAGGACGGAGTCGGCATCGTGCGTCAGGATCACGTCACCGACGGCGTGACCGCCACCCAGCTCCTCAAGCACTTTGAGATCAAGGGCGGCAAAGGTTTGCTTCCCGTCTATGCCGGCAACGCATGGGAATATACTTCCCAATATGCTCCCGACGTGATTTCGTCCGAGATCAAGATCGAGGTCGCTTTTGCCGACGAGAAAAAGGTTCTGTTTTCCCGTTGGAAAAACGTTGAAAGACTTGGCTATGATGAAAATTCTTGGATCGACACGGTGCAGGAGATCGCCAATGAGTATGCCTATCGTAATGAAGACGGTTGCTACTATCTTCGCGACGTCACACCCGCGATCGAACGCGCCGAGCGGCTTGCCGCAACGCCGATGGAAAAGGCGTACATCAAAGCCGCGGCATCGGTTGCAAGAAGGATTTTGGCGACCGATCCCGACTTCAATCCCGATCACACCGCCAAGGGACATTGGAATTTCTTTGGCAGAGAATACATCCGAAGGAAAAACGATTCTCTTTTGCTGACGGACTATAACTCTCGTTGGAGCTTTGAGTGGAAGAGCACGGGAACTCTGGGGACTGCCGGAAATCCGGTGCTTTACAACGATATTCTGGGAATTTTGCAGGATGCGACGAACTGTGTTTGGTCGGATGAATGGCGAATCGGCGCGTCTCCCATCGTGGAGTACAAAAAATGGGATCGTACCGTCAAAACGCAGATCACCTGCGAGGACGGCGGCACGGTTACCACAAAAGCGGGTACGTTTGAAAATTGCTTCAAGCTCTGTCTTGACATTGGCGGAATGACGGACGGAGTTGCATATCGCGGTGGCAAAAAGGTCTATTATTTTGCCGAGGGCGTCGGCATCGTGCGCACCGAAACCGAATACTGCGGCGGTTCAAGGATCGCGGTTTATGATTTGACCGCTTACGAAGGAACGGGCGAGGGCTTTATGCCACTTGTGGACGGCATGACGCGCCGCTACGACGCACAGAACCTGACCGACGGCTTCGTGGGGGCGGTGGAATATGCATTCGTCGCGGATGAGGATGGCGATATCGTGGTCTTTGCCGACCGCACGGGTATCCGCGAGCTTCCGCCTCCCATCACGCAGTACGGCGCAATTCAGGGGGAAATGATCGAACAGGAACTGTTTGATGCCGGAAAATGGCAGGAAAGTCACGTCAAATACGGCGCAAACAATTTCCATTTGTTCCTTCACCTCTTCGCAAGACCCGGACGCAACCGAAACGACGTAAGAAGATCCATCGAGATCAACGGATTTTATATGAATATGATGGAGATGCTTGGCAAGGAGGGGGAGGTTCCGCCCGCTTGGTACGGGCTGTATGCATGGACTGCGACGGTCAAGGCGGCGGCACTCTTCGGGAACGGCAAGAACGAGAGCGGCTATGAAGCCCTTGAGATTGCCTTCCGTCACTGCGAAAAGGTTACCGCCTTCCAAAAAGGAGAGCTTCTCGACACGGGCAAGGAAAAGCTGCTCGGCGGCGTGAAATATGAATACGGAAGAGAAGTGATCGTGCTTCCCGACGGATCTCGAGAGCCGATCGAGGAGGGGTGGCGCATGCAATTTGGACTTCGCGGCTTCATTGCTTGCCTGACGGCTTCCGGTGGCTGGGAATGGTTCAACACGGTGAGACAGGAGGAGCGCTTCAAGGAATATATCGAGCGTGCCAAGAGGATCGCCGATCAAGCCAAAAAAGCCGCCGAAAGCGCCGCGCGGAAAGCAAAATAAGCGCAACTGTCAAAAGCAGACGAAAATCAAACCCGCCGAGAGTAACCTTTTGGTCGCTCTCGGCGGATCTTGTTATTTTCTTCGGTTCAGCACTCTCGCAATCAGCGGGCGGTGGACCTTCATCGCGCCCACGGGGCAAAATTCCTGACAGCAGAAGCAGGTGATGCAGGTGCTTTTGTTGATTTTTGGAATCCCGTTTTTCATGACGATGGCATGCGCGGGGCAGATCTCAGCGCATTTTTTGCAGGAAATGCAAGCTTTTTTGTCGGGACGCGGCTCGGCGCGCAGGGCAGAGCGGACGAACATCGCGGCAAATTTTCCGTGCCCCTCAAATTGCAGGCTGCGGCGAACGTGAATGTTATCAAAGTCGCTGACGCAAAACTGTTCCAGATTTCCGTGTACCGTCAGCTTGGTGGCATCGTCGGGGATCAGTCCACTCTCGACAGCAACCTCCAGCGTGGGAACGTCCTTTGGTGTCAGTCCGATCAGGCTCGCGCAAGCAAGGTCGAGCGCGTGAGGCGACTTGGACGCCAACAGTGCCCCCAGGTGACGCGGCTTTCCCTGTGTCGGTCCGTTGCCCTCCATGCCAACGATGGCATCGGCAAGGCAAAGCTTGACCTTTGGCGCGAAATAGGCATTGAGATCGAGCATCATTTTCGCAAAATCGCGATGGTTGGGGTAGCGAAAATGATATTCCGGCTTGAACGTGCCCGGCACGACGCCGAACATATTCTTTGCCGCCGCGCTCATTCCCATCATTCCATGGGTTTTGAGCTTGCAAAAATCAATGATGGCATCGGCATCGTCAAGATAAGCCGTGTAGGTGAATTGATGCGCGACCATCGCGTCCGGAAACTCTGCTTCGCGACTCTCAAAATTCTGATTGAGCGCAGCTCCCGCTGCCTCGGCTTGCTTCATGCCGGTCACGTGATAGATGCGGTTGACGACCGCGGCATTATAAAGCCCTCCCGGGCTGTCTCCGATGAGAGGCTCGGCGCCCTTCTCGCGCAGAAGTCTGACCAATGCGCAGAGCAGGGAAGGATGCGTGGTGGCGGCAAGCTCGGGCTTCATCATGGAAACGAGATTGGCTTTGATGGCGATCTTCATTCCCGCCACCACCCAATCCAAGCCGCCGATCGGCTCGAGAACGCGACGGAGAGCCTCTGTGACCTCGGCGTCGTCGTAGGAGGTGCAGGAAACGATGGAAACGTCGGACATTTTCGTTCCGTCCTTTCGAAAATTTTCTTACCATCATCATACCACTTTTTTCTCAAAATCGCAAGGCTTTTTTCGAAAAAACACCGAAAATACCGAAAAAACAGTCTTTATAAAAGAATCGGAAAGGTGAACAGCACCCGACGCAGGTCACAGTAGATCGCGTGCCAATCCGAGGCGGGCAGAGGATTGCATCCCTCTCCGCATTCGAGCGTGAAGGCGGGAAGCCCCAAGCTTTGCACGCACCAATCGGTCAGTCCGCCGAACGAGGCGAGCCCCTCGGCGTCCGCAAGACGGTATCCGCTGATGCGCGCGATGCGTTGCGCCGCGAATTTTGATTTCGGCAGCTCGATGCCGCCGCTACGATAATAGATCTCTTTCCCTTGCGTATGTAGCGTCAAAATTCCCGACAAATTGTCATGAAAACGGATCCAACGGCAAAGCGCGGCGACCTCTGGCTCGGATTCGGCTTCCTCGCCGCTGTATCGAGTGGGCGCACCTCCCGCGATGCCGCTCTCACACTCGCGTTTTTTGTATTCTGCGAAGCCCGCGTCGTAATTGTGATTGAGATCGACACCGCGCGCGTTGGCTTGCCAATGGGAAAAATCGCCGTTTCCGCCGTTCATGGCGGTCACGCGTTCGTACAGAGGATTGTCCTGCGAAACACCGTGGATCTGGTAGTCCACTCCGTCGGGATTGAGCATGGGGAGGATCCAGATCGAGTGTGCTTGCAAAAAAAGCGATGAGGAATAGCGGTAAAAATAGCGCTTTTCGCGGAAGCATTCACAAATATCCTTCACAAAACGCATCAAAACCATCGAGGTGATCCACTCCATGCCGTGATGCGCACCGACGTAGAGCACCGCGTGCGCACCCGAGCCGATGCGGAGAAGCGGGATCTCGCGCCCGAGAATGCTCTGCCCGAGTGTGTGGCGCTCCAAAAAAGGATATTCTCCCGTCACGGCTTCCACGGCTTGCATCAAGGCGTTGTGATCGAACGGATCGGGATCGTTTGCAAAGAGGGGCTTTTCATTCATCATGATCTGACGTCTCCTTTCCCAACCAACGAAATATTTGATTTTGTTATCAGAATATGTGACGACAGAGAAAATATTTACAAATAAGTCGAGAAATCGCATCGCAAGTATGCTATAATAAAAGAAAATAAACGAGAAAGGGATTGTCAATGGAGCACTCTTTGTTTGACCGCCTCCGCCAAAAGAGAATGACGGTGCGGCTTTTTATCTGCTTGTTTGCGATCGCGGCGTTTTATGCCGCCGTTTGCACCCCTCTGTCGCGTTTCGTTTTGAGCGACGTGCTGCTTTCCGGTACCATGCTGCCTCTTTTCTTGGATGCGCTTTTGCTAATTTGTAACTATTTGTTTTATTGGATTGCCTTCGCATTTTTGGTTTTTGCATTGATTCGTCGGGATCTGCGCTCCTGCAAGCCGATGCTCGCGGTGTATGCCGCGGCGGTTGTTTTCCGCTATCTTGCCAATCAAATCGCAGATTTTTGTGTGGTTGGATTTCCGCCCATCAACGACTTTTTCTCGCTGTATCTACCGTATTGCTTGCTGGACGTGCTGTTTGATTTTCTTCAGATGGGAATTGTTGTTTGGGTGACGCTGGCTTTGAAGAGCGGCGCGAACAATCCCAACGGCATCTTGGAATCGGAGATGCCGTTGACAAAGCTTTGGGATTGGAAAAAGAGAAGCTTGCGCGCGGTGTTCTGCGCCGCCGCCGTTCCCGCCGCCGTTCGCTTGCTATCGCGCATCCGATACGATATTTGGTACGGCATTCCCCGCGGAATGTCCGATCTGTTGTGGATGATCGCCGCATATCTGTTTGACGTTGCTTGCTTGTGGATCGGATATTTCTTCATTCTCATTCTTTTCAATCGTTTTTGGGGGCGGGAAAAGGAAGCAAATTCAGAAGGATAAAACAAAAAACCGTGATTTGAAAAGAATCACGGTTTTTTGTTGTGAAATGGTCTTTATGCCTCGGAATCAAACATTTTCAGTTGTTCCTCTTGTGTGGGCTTGGGGGCATGATAGGGAATTCCGAGATGCTCATACGCCAATCGTGTGACACATCTGCCGCGCGGGGTACGGCTGAGGAATCCGATCTGCATCAGATATGGTTCGTACATATCCTCCAGCGTGATGGCTTCCTCTCCGACGGTTGCGGCAAGCGTTTCCAAACCGACGGGACCGCCGTCATAGAATTTGATGATGGTTTCCAGCATCCTTCTGTCGACGTTGTCAAGACCGAGTCGGTCGATCTCCAGACGGTTGAGCGCATAGTTGGCGATGTCGGAATCGATCACACCGTTTCCTTTGACCTGCGCGAAGTCTCGCACACGCTTGAGCAAACGGTTGGCAATTCGCGGCGTTCCGCGTGAGCGGCTTGCGATTTCGATCGCGCCGTCGTCGGTGATCTCCATTTCAAGGATCCCCGCGTTTCTGCGAACGATGGTGGCAAGCTCCTCGGTGGTGTAAAGCTCCAGCTTGAGGATCACACCGAAACGATCGCGCAACGGTGTGGTCATTTGGCCCGCGCGGGTGGTGGCACCCACCAACGTAAAGCGCGGCAGATCGATGCGAATGCTACGCGCGGCGGGGCCTTTTCCGATGATGATATCGAGCGCGTAATCCTCCATCGCAGGGTAGAGAATCTCCTCGACCGAGCGCGAAAGACGGTGGATTTCGTCGATAAAGAGAACGTCTCCTTCATTGAGATTGGTGAGGATCGCGGCAAGATCTCCTTGCTTTTCGATCGCAGGTCCCGAGGTGATGCGAATATTCACGCCCATTTCTGCGGCGATGATGTTGGAAAGCGTGGTTTTTCCGAGTCCGGGAGGACCGTAAAGAAGCACGTGATCCAGGGGATCGTTGCGCTTTTTCGCGGCTTCGATATAGATCTTCAGGTTCTCCTTCGCCTTTTCCTGGCCGATGTATTCATCAAGCGTTTTGGGGCGGAGCGAAATCTCTACGTCGGAGTCCTCGGAGGTATATCCCGTGTTCATGATCCGATTTTCAAAATCAAATTCGTTGGTATCCATGCGCCGTTTGTGCTCCTTCCCGCATTAGTATTTCATCAGTTTTTTGAGGGCTGCGCGAATGATCTCCTCAAGATCCATGCCGTCGGTGTTGATGGTTTTGAGCACGTTCAGTGCCTCCGCCTTGGAGTAACCGAGCACGATCAGCGCGTCGGTCGCCTCCGAAAGCTTTCCACGAGCCGCGGGGGAGGAGACGGGCGACGAAACACTTCCCGAGAAAGAGGTAAGACCCTCACCCGCGTGCTCCTTCATCAGCTTGTCCTTGAGTTCGAGAATGATGCGCGCGGCGGTTTTCGGTCCGATGCCGTTTGCCTTTGCGATCGTTTTTTTGTCCTCTGTGCAAACCGCGAGCGCGAATTTTTCGGGAGAAAGCAGGGAAAGGATCGACATTGCCGCCTTCGGGCCGACACCCGACACCGTGATCAGAAGCTTGAACGAGGCAAGCTCGGTTTCGGTTGCAAAGCCGAACAACTCGACACCGTCCTCGCGCACCGCCATGTGGGTGTAAAGAAGGACGGTCGGAGGCTCTTTGACCGACCGGTTGGGCGGCATGGCATCATAGGTTGTGCCGCTGATCGTCAGCTTGTAGCCGACCCCTCCCGCGTCGATCACGGCAATTCCGTTTTCCAGACGGGCAAGCTTTCCGCTAAGATAATAAAACATGGATGATTTCCTTTCAATCTTGCTGTTGGTTTTGATCGTTTTGTTCTTCGTTACGTTCTTCACCGCACGCTTCTTGTGGCGACTCTTCCGGTAACTCTTCCTGTGACTCTTCCGATGCGGGATCGGGGGTGGGGAGCGTACTGCCCGGCGTGACCGAGACAAGCGCGCGCAATCCGCGGATTTTCTTGATTCGTTTTTCAAAGACGATGATCAGAATCAGAATTGCCGTCGAGATCAAAGAAACGGTGAGTCCGATGAAGAAGGTGTTCGGACGGTAGGACATTTCCACAGTGTGTGTTTCTCCCGCATCACCGTCGACGTAAAAGCCGACCAACGAACCGAGTACCTTGACGATTTCCACACTCTCTCCGTCGACGTTGACCTTCCAACCCTTGTCGAAGGGAATGGTGGTCATCACAAGCTCACGCTCACGCGATGCCGTGAAGGTTCCCTCGAAGGAACTTTCGGTGAATTCGGTGATTTGGTACTGATCTTTGGCAAGACGCGCCATTGCGTCCTCGAATACAGCCCAGTCAATATAATAGAAGCAGTTTTCCTCGGTTTTGGGGTAATAATGTGTGTCCTTAAGCTTCAAGCGAAGTGTCAACTTGTCGCCTGCATCCTGATAACCCAGCGAGATGATGCGGTTGGTGTCTCCGCCGTTGAAGCTGCCGCAATCGGTTTCGCTTTCATTTTCCTTGAGTGTCAAGGCGACCTCACGGGGATAGGAAGAGGGCTCGTAGAAGAATAACTCGGCACTTTCCGGCATTTCTATGGTGTATGTGAGGGTTGCGTCCTGCTCTTTGTCAATGACGGAGTAGACATAATGCTCGTGTGAATAAGACAGCTTGAGGTTGGTTTTTGCAGGGGTTCCGACTTGGGAGATGGGAACGAAAATGCGAAGCGTTTCCTCCTCTCCGAGCATGGCGCTCACCATGGCGTTGAGTCTTTCGAAATGGCTGGAATACTCGTCGATATAGTGCGCCGAATTGATCGTTTCGTCGATGCCGAGCCACTCGTTGAGCTTGTCCTTGATCTGATTCACGGCAGAGCCGATGTTGGATTCCTCGTCCTCTTTTTCCGTCGTTTCCTTTTCAAATCCGAGCGGGAAATTCAGGAGGTCCTCATCAACTCCATAGGCAATCGAGAGCGCGTAGGGGTTTCGGTAGGCGATATACTGCCGGCTGCTGTCCACCTTGTAGACCTCGTAGTAGTTTCCGTAAACCGTGTTGTCGGAGACGATATATTTGAGTCCCAACAACGAATCGCTGACGGGGGTACCGCCGAGATATTGGGAGGCATGCGACTTGGAGTTGTAGCCCATCTTGTTCAAAAATTGGATGGTTTCCTTGTTCAGCGTTGAGGTCGAGCCGGAAAGGCCTCGGATGCTCAGCGCCATGTTGTCGTTCTTTTTTCGTATAAAGGTCTTTTCCATGCGATAGAAGGAGGTGTCGGACGTCTGTACCTCCTCCACGATCGGACGTGTGTTCTTGAGAAAGTTGTTGTAATAGCTGTATTTGGAGTAGGTTACGTCATCGTCAAGCCCATTGAGGTTCCAGAGCCCGTTGAGGAAGGTTTCGACGATGATCACACCAACAAGAATGACGTTTCCAAGCTCCTTGTCTCCGATTTTTCTCAGAATGCCAAGCACCGAGAGATAGGCGAAGATGGCAAGGATGGTGAAGCCGATGCAAGTGTAGTCATTGGGATCGACGTATTTTCCTTTGGAATATTGCTGCAAAATCACGCACAGAAGCACGATCAATCCGCCCGTACCCATTACACTTTTGAGCGACACGGTTTCAAAATCGGCAAACGCTCTGCAGGCAAGCACACAGAGATAGAAGCAGAGCATGAAGCTGTATCGGTAGTTGAGCCAGTTGGGCTTCTGGAAGCAGTGCCAGATGAGATCGGTCACGCTGAAGAACATGCAACCCATCAGGATCAGGATGAAAACACCCGACACGATCTTCTGGCGCATGGAATATTTGTGAGAGAGGAAATATGCGGGGAGCAGAAGGAGCGTCAGAACGCCGCAATAGACGAAGGGGAGACCTTCGGGGCGCACGGTGTCATAGGAGCCGGGAAGGAATTTATAGAGAAGGTCGATGATGTCAAAATTGATCTTCCATTCCCATTTGGGATTGGAAAAGGTGGTTTTTCCGAAATTCAGGGAATAGTACGCCGAGAGCAGAATGACGGCGGCAATTCCGATGGCGAGAATCGAATAAAAGGCGATGCGAAGCAGAGACTTCCAAAAATGCGACTTCTCGCGAAGCGGATTGTTGCGATATTCCTCTGCATGTGCGAGATAATAAAGGAAAAAGTAGATCAGGCAGTAGATACAGACCATGAAGCCGATATAGAAATTGCTGATCAGGGTGATGGCAAGCATGATGGTATAAAGCTTGTACTTTCCGTGCTTGATCAGTGCTTCCATGCCGAGCGTGATCAGCGGTAGCCACATCACCGCATCAATCCACATGGTGTTGTGTTGTTGAACCAGAGCGTAGCTCGAGAGCGCATAGAAGGTGGAAAAGGCAACGATGGCAAAGGGCTTCGGCTTTTTCAGCGTGCGGTGCATATAATAACCGAACGTACCGCCGCAGATCGCTGTTTTAATGATGAAGAGCGTCAGAAGTCCCTCCAGCATGCGATCCTGGGGAAAGAGACACAGGAGATAGGAGAGCGGGCTCGCCAGATAATAGGCGTAAATACCGAGAAATTCGCCGCCGAGCGCGCGAGAGAAGGAGTAGAGCAGGTCGGCGTCCCCCTTCACAAAATTGCGCAATGCCTCAAAAAACCAAACGTACTGTCCGTTGAGGTCCAGCACGAGAACGCAACCGTCTCCGAAGGGATAGAGTCCCTTGGCAAGATAGATCAGATAGACCAAAAACGCAGGGATGAGCATCGCGTAGAAGAGGTAACCGTATTCGGAAAGAAACCGTTTCGTTTTTCCGTTGGGGTTCAGGCGCGGTAAAAGAAGTTTGCCGTCATCTCCTTTTTGAAAGAGCGTCCGGCGTTTTTTTGTTTGTTCCATGGTTCGATTCCTTTCGGGAGTAGTTAGCCTTGCTCATCGAGCGGCAGCACTTTTTTGATGGATTTTTCCAGCTTGACGCGGTCAACCGTCATGTCTCGCTTGCAACCCTCGCAGACGATACGAACGTCGCTTCCGATGCGAAGCACCAAAAAGACGTGATTGCCGCAGGGATGCGGCTTTTTCAGTTGGATGCGGTCGTTGGGACGAAGCGGGATGATCGGCATAGATGAAATCTCCTTCGTGGGATTGTGGGGCGGTTCTTTTGACGTTCCGCCATGAAGCAAAAAAGCTTGCTTGCAAGGTTTTCTGCAGATATTATACCATAAAAAAATCGTTCTGTAAACCATAAATCTGTATTTTTACACACATTTTTCCAAAAATAAAAATATTGTTTGACATATTGACGTTTTAGTGGTATAATATAATTAAATATTTTATAATGGGGAGCGATTGCTTGTATCATGATCATTCTCGGAATTGACCCCGGACTTGCCATTGTGGGGTGGGGAATAATTGAATACAAAAACGCAAGATTTCGAACGTTGGCTTACGGTGCGCTTCGCACACCCGCAGGAATGCGGACGGAAGAACGGCTGAAGGGCGTTTTTGACGGCATGAACGAGCTGATCGAAAAGTATCATCCCGACGCCATGGCGGTCGAGGAGCTGTTTTTCAACACCAACGTCACCACGGGCATCCGCGTTGCCGAGGCGCGCGGCGTGATCCTATTGGCGGCAGAGCGTGCAGGGATTCCGATTCAGGAATATACGCCGCTTCAGGTCAAGCAGGCGGTGGTGGGATACGGCAGGGCCGAAAAAAAGCAGGTGATCACGATGGTGACCATGCTCCTGGGGCTTCCCAAGCCCCCCTCGCCCGACGATACCGCCGACGCGCTTGCCATCGCAATCTGTCACGCGCACAGCGGAGCTTCCCGTTTGGCGAATTATTATAACAAATAAGACCGAAAACAAAGAACGCGGAAAGGAATTGCCATACGATGTGGTTTTCAGAGAATTGGAAGGACTATGAATTGTTGGATACCTCCGATGGAGAACGCTTGGAGCGTTGGGGCGAATATATTCTCATTCGTCCCGATCCGCAAATCATTTGGCGAGGCGTTGCCAAGCATCCCGCATGGAAACGAGCCGACGGAATCTACCGTCGATCCTCCTCGGGCGGCGGTGCATGGGTAAAAAACAAGCTGCCCGAATCGTGGAATATTCAATACGGCAATCTCGGTTTTCTTTTGCGTCCGATGGGCTTCAAGCACACCGGACTCTTTCCCGAGCAGGCGGCGAATTGGGATTGGTTTTCCGAACTGATCCAAAAGGCAAACCGTCCGATCAAGGTGCTCAATCTCTTTGCATACACCGGCGGTGCGACCGTCGCGGCGGCTGCCGCGGGGGCTTCCGTAGTTCACGTGGATGCTTCGAAGGGCATTGTCGCGCAGGCAAAGGAAAACGCGGCACTTTCGGGACTTTCGGAGGCACCGATCCGCTACATCGTCGACGATTGCAAAAAGTTTGTCGAGCGTGAGATCCGCCGAGGAAATCATTACGACGGTATCATCATGGATCCGCCCTCCTACGGCAGAGGTCCCGGCGGAGAAGTCTGGAAGCTCGAGGACAGCATTGACGGTCTGATCTCGCTGACCGCGCAGTTGCTTTCCGACAAGCCGCTGTTTTTCCTTGTCAATTCCTACACGACGGGACTCTCTCCCTTGACGATGAATTATCTGCTCGACCTGAAGGTGCGCAGTCGATTTGGCGGCAGCATCGAGTCGGGCGAACTCGGACTTCGTGTTACGCAAACAGGGGGCTTTTTGCCTTGCGGTGCCAGCTCGCGCTGGTTTGCCGAATGAGAATGAGAAAGGATGAATCGTTTTGTCTGAAGCATATATTCATACCGAAGAGCTTTGCTTTTCTTACGTTGACGCCGACGGAAGATCCGAAAACCGCGCGCTCAACGGGATCTCGGTAGATATTCAAAAAGGAGAATACGTTGCGGTTCTCGGTCACAACGGATCTGGAAAATCCACCTTTGCCAAACTCTTGAATCTGATTTTGGAGCCGACGTCGGGACGTCTTGTCATCGACGGCGTGGAGATGACGGGACGCGAGCTTTCCGACGAGGAGGTTTTGCAGCTTCGCCGAAAGGTGGGTATGGTGTTTCAAAATCCCGACAACCAGCTGGTCGCCACCATCGTGGAGGAGGACGTTGCCTTCGGACCCGAAAATCTCGGCGTACCGCACCCCGAGCTTCGCGAGCGTGTGGACGGCGCGCTTTCGGCGGTCGATATGACCGATTTTGCGCAGCACGAACCGCACCGACTCTCGGGCGGACAGAAGCAAAGAGTCGCCATTGCGGGCATCATTGCGATGATGCCGGAATGCATCATTTTCGACGAATCGACGGCAATGCTTGATCCCATCGGACGCAAGGAGGTTCTGGACGCCATTCGGATGCTGAATCGCGAGCGTGGAATCACTGTGCTCAACATCACACACTATATGAACGAGGCGGCAATGGCCGATCGCATTCTGGTGATCAGCGACGGCAGACTTTTGATGGATGGAACGCCTGACGAGATCTTTGCGCGTCGCGACGAGTTGCAGGAGGCAGGGCTTGAGGTGCCGCAGTGCGCCGCTCTCATCCACCGGTTGAGAGAGGCGGGAATCCCCATTGAGGGCGATCGCATCTCCACTGTGGAGGGCTGTGCCGACATGATCGTGGATTATTTTCAAAAACGCGCTTGAAGAGATTAAGAGGAAGAACATGAACAAGATTGAATTGGAGCACGTCAGTTACGTGTACGGCCCCGGAACGCCCTTTGAAAAAAAGGCGCTTGACGACGTCACCCTCGGCATCCGTGCGGGATGCATCACCGGAGTGATCGGCCATACCGGCTCGGGAAAATCCACCATGATGCAGCTTTTGAACGGACTGAGCGCACCGACCGACGGACGCGTGCTTTTGGACGGATATGATATTAACGGCACACCCGAGCAGCTTTTTGATCAGTTGCGGGATTTGCCGGAATTTCGCGGTCTCTCAAGGAGGGCTTTGAAAAAAGCCGTCAAGGCTGAGATCATCAAACGGCGGCGCGCGCTTTGCTTCCGTGTGGGACTTGTGATGCAGTATCCGGAATATCAGCTTTTTGAGGAGAGCGTTTCGCGTGACATCGCATTTGGTCCTCAAAATATGGGGCTTGACGAAGAGGAGATCAAGGCTCGCGTTCTGGAGGCAGCAAAATTTACCGGAATCTCTCCCGAACTGTTGGAAAAATCTCCGTTCGACCTCTCGGGCGGACAAAAGCGTCGTGTCGCTTTGGCAGGCGTGATCGCGATGCGCCCCGAGGTTTTGGTGTTGGATGAACCGGCGGCGGGACTCGATCCGCAGGGAAGGGACTTTATTTTCGAGGGCATCAGCCGTTATCAAAAGGAGACCGGCACAACGGTACTGATCGTCAGCCACAGCATGGAGGACATGGCGCGTTATTGCGACGATATGATCGTCATGGCAAACGGCCGTCTTTTGATGCAAGGGGGATGCAAGGAGGTTTTTGCGAGAATTTCCGAGCTTTCAAAAGTCGGCCTTGACATTCCGCAGATCACACAGCTGATCGCGCTTCTGCGCGAGCGCGGTTTGGAGATCCCCGCGGATATTTACACTGTCGAGGATGCCGTGGCGGCGGTTCGCCGCGCACTCGAAGGGCGGAAGGAGGAACGAGCATGAAGGGCGTTGCTTTTGGACAGTATTATGCAGCGGAATCCCCAATCCACCGTTTGGATCCGCGCGCCAAGGTGATCATGGCGATCTTATATATCGTTTGTACCTTTCTGTGCAAGAATCTCGCGGGCTTTATCGCGCTCGTCGCGTCGGCACTCCTTCTGACGTTGTTCAGCAAAATTCCGCTGCGCTTGATCCTGCGCTCTCTGCGCCCGATTTTGGTGATCATTATTTTTACCTCGATTATCAACGTTTTCATGACGCGAGGCGAGGTCTTGCTGACTCCGGAATCCTGGAAGATCAAAATTTATGCCGAAGGTCTCTGGAATGCGCTCTTTATGATCCTGCGAATTTCGATTTTGATCATCGGAACGGGTATTTTTCTGACCTATACCACCACTCCCATTGCTCTGACCGACGCGTTGGAGTATCTGCTCTCGCCGCTCAAGGTTTTCAAGGCTCCGGTGCACGATTTTGCCATGATGATGACGATCGCGCTGCGCTTTATCCCGACCTTGACCGAGGAGACCGAAAAGATCATGAACGCGCAGAAGGCGCGCGGCGCCGATTTCACGACGGGAAGTCTGATCAAACGCGCAAAGGCACTGATTCCGATTCTGATCCCGCTCTTTGTTTCGGCATTTAACCGCGCTTTTGACCTGGCATCCGCCATGGAGTGCCGTTGCTATCACGGCGGAAAGGGCAGAACGCGCTTGAATGTTTTGCATTATCGCGCGGTCGATTTCGTGGCAATGATGCTGGTCGTCGCGTTTGGTGTCGGCTTGTTTTTCCTGAACCGCTACGGTTTTGGGTACACACTTTCTTGACTATGAAAATTCTGATCAAAATCAATTATCTCGGCACCGCGTATTGCGGCTATCAGGTTCAGCCCAACGGTGTCAGCATTCAGCAAAAATTGAACGAAGCCGCACGCTCGGTCTTCGGCTTTGACTGTGATATTGTCGGATGCAGCCGCACCGACAGCGGCGTTCATGCAAACGAGTTTTGCGCGACGCTTGCCAAACGCGGAGAGCGCGGTCTTCCCACCGCAATCCCGACGGAAAGAATTCCTCAGGCGCTTTCGGCGCATTTACCGCAGGATATTTCGGTATTTGACGCACGTTGGGTGGAGGATGGATTTCACGCGAGATATGATGTGAAAGAAAAGGAATATCTCTATCGCTTTTACAACCGTGCGATCCGTTCGCCGTTCGAGGCGAATCGATCCGCTCACGTTCCGAAACGCCTTTCGGATGAGGATCTGGACCGCATGAACCAAGCCGCCGCCACACTTTGCGGAACACATGATTTCGCGGCGTATATGGCGCAGGGCTCGTCGGTCAAGAGCACGGTGCGAACCGTCACAAGATGTGACGTGCATCGCGAGGGGGATGCGGTCATTTTTCGCATTGCCGCCGACGGATTTCTTTATAACATGGTGAGAATCCTCGCGGGCACCGTGCTGTCGGTGGGACAGAAAAAGCTCGCCGTTGCCGACGTTGCGCGGATCACCGAAAGTCGCGACCGTTCACAGGCGGGCACGACCATGCCGGCTTGCGGACTCTATCTCAACCGCGTCGTTTATTGATTCGGTGATCTGATCAAAACAAAACAAATGAAAGGGAGGAGAAATTTGCCTATGAGCCGACGCTTTTCACAGAAGAAAAACGCCAAGCAGCCCATCTGCGAAACCGCGCGAAACGAGTATTACGAAAGCGTTTCGGCACGTCTTGGCATTTTTCAGGTGATTCTATACCTCTCTCTGTTTGCTTTTGTGGTGCTTTCCTTCGCGAAAAATACGAATCTGGTTACCTATCAGAACTTCTATTATTTTTTCAAGGATCTGGGTGCCTCGGCGGAATCGGTCGACGTGGTGGGAGCCGACACAGTCAGCTATCCTGCCGCGGACGAGCAGAGCTTTACGCTCTATCGAAACGGACTTGCCGTTGCGGGCAATCACGCCGTGACGGTATTTACGGCAACGGGAAGGCAGACCGTCAGCCAAAGCATTCACTACAAGCAACCGATCGCCATCGGAAGCGGAAAGTATTTGCTGGTCTACGAGCTTGGCGGCACACAGTATTCGCTGTATAACTCCTACACACAGATTTATGAGGGGAAAAGCGATTTTCCGATCTTCGGTGCGACGATTTCAAAGGAGGGCATGTATGCCCTGGTTTCTCGCTCGGAAAATTACACCTCGGTTGTTTCTCTTTACAGCAGTCATTTTTCGCTGTTGAACCGATACAATAAAAACGGGTACGTCATGGACGTTGCCCTCAATGAAAAAGGCACACGGCTTGCAATCCTGACCTCCTCGGTCAAGGATGGGCTGTTTGCAACGGAACTGACACTCCACGAGCCTCGAAAAGGCGATCAGGGCGTTTCGCTTTCCCTTGGGAATTGCATGGCACTTTCCTGCGGCTTTTCGGCAAGCGGCGGCATACAGGCACTTTGCGAGGATCGCATTTGTTTCGTTTCATCCGGCGGCACGTTGGAGAGCGAGTATCGGTTTGAGGGAATGCAGCTTGCTTCTTCGGAGCTTTGTGCCGACGGAGCGGCAATCTGCTTGCGCCCCTCGGCAGTATCCGAAGAGAACACCGTCATTGTGTTTGACAAAAACGGAAAGAGCTTGTATTATGAAGCCCTCAAGGAACGGGTGAAAGAGCTTCGGCTTTACGGAAACTCTCTCTTTTTGATGACCGCAAACGGGGTTTCAAGGCTTCAACTGAAGAATGGAAGTCAAAGCTTTTTGGAGTGTAACGTCGAGAAAAAGCATATTCTCGCGGTCAATCAGGATGAGGTGCTTCTTTGCTCGGGACAAAGGGCGGAATATCTTCGTCTGGATTGATTCAATATAAAACATAAACATAGAAATCGGAAAAGGAGATTGAGATGGGACACGTTTTTTTTGATGTTGTTTTTCTGTTGGTTTTCGTGCTGTTCGTTTTTCTTTATGCGAGGCGCGGTTTGATCAAAAGTGTGGTGCATTTTTTCAAAACACTGCTTGCCTTTGTCGCGGCATTTTTGTTCGGCGGCGCGGTCGGCGGATTCTTGTGTGATGCCTTTGTCGGCAGTGCCGTGAACCGTTTTGTTTACGATAAGATCCAATCCATGTACGCCGGGACGGCGGGGTTGAGCGCCGAGGAGATTCTGGAGGCATTTCCCGCGTTTTTGCGCACGGAAAGTGTCCGTGAAGCGCTGGTCGCCTGCGAAGGCTCCGGCGAGACGATGATCCAATCGGCGGCAGATGCCGTTTCGGCTCCGATCGCCACGGCGATCTCGAATGTCGTGGGCTACATCGCTGTGTTTGTGATCGCCTTGATCGTGTTCTGGATCGGCGCGGCAATTCTGACCAAGATCGTCGAACGGATTTCGATTCTCGGCAGACTCAATACCGTTTTGGGTGCTTTGTTCGGCTTTTTGATCGCTCTTGTGGTGTTGTTTACCGCGGCGTCTGTGCTCAAGCTTTTCTTCGGCGGTTCTTCGGTCTATGAGGATTCGGTGATCGTCAGACTGCTCGGGGATTCTTCCTTGCTTGAAGCAATCAAGATTTTCGATCTCGGTTCGCTTTGATTTGCGGTTTATTTTATTCATAACGGAAAGGTAAAAACTCATGGTTTTGTGTTCACAGTGCCAAAAGCGCATGGCTGTTATTTTTGTTACGAAGGTAGAAAACGGTGAAAAATCCACCAAGGGGCTTTGCCTCAAATGCGCAAAGGAAATGGGCGTTCCCGTGGATAACATTGTCGGAAACGTCATGAATCAGTTCGGCATTTCTCCCGAGCAAATGGAAAACGCGGAGGAGGAGCTGACCAATATGTTGGAGCAGGCGGGAGAAAATCTCCCCTCCGAGTTTGATGACAAGGAGGACGGAGGCGCACCTGCGATCGATCTGCCCAAGCTTTTCCGCGATGCGGGCATTTTCCAGATGGGAGACAAGGATGCAACTGCCGATCCCGACGGAAATCCTTCGGGTGGAAAGGAAAAGAGATCCTCCAAAAAGGAAGCGAAAGAAGCGAAAAAACTCAAATTTTTAACCACGTATAGCCGAAATCTGACAAAATTCGCCGCCGAGGGCAGATTGGATCGCATCGTTGGGCGAGAGAAGGAGCTTGCGCGCGTTATTCAGATCCTCTGTCGCCGCCAAAAGAACAATCCCTGCCTGATCGGTGAGCCGGGTGTCGGAAAAACCGCGATCGCCGAGGCACTTGCCATGCGGATCGTCGAGGGAAACGTGCCTTACAAACTCAGAAACAAGCAGATCTATCTTTTGGATATGACAGCTCTCGTCGCGGGCACACAGTTCCGCGGACAGTTTGAATCGCGTATTTTGGGACTCCTTAACGAGGTGCATGAGGTCGGAAACGCCATCCTTGTCATCGACGAAGTGCACAACATCGTCGGCGCGGGCGAGGCAGAGGGCAGCGTCAATGCCGCCAACATTCTCAAACCCGCACTCTCGCGCGGAGAGGTACAGATCATCGGCGCAACGACGCTGAACGAATATCGGAAATATATCGAAAAGGATACCGCGCTCGAGCGCCGTTTCCAACCCGTCATCGTCAACGAGCCCTCGATCGAAGAAAGCGTGGAAATGCTGCGCGGCATCAAACATTATTACGAGGAGTTCCATGCGGTCAATATTCCCGAGGAGCTTCTTCGTCGCACGGTCATTCTTTCGGAGCGTTATATCACCGATCGTTATCTGCCGGATAAGGCAATCGACCTGTTGGACGAGGCTGCGTCCTATCTCTCGCTTTCTTCCGCGTCGATCAACGCTTCCTATGAGCTTCGCGATCAGCTTTTGCTCCTCAAGGAAAAAAGAGAAGCGCTTGAGGGTGAAATTTCCGGAAACGAGGCGGTCGAGCAGTCGCATTACGAGGAAATTACCAAGGTGCGCGCCGAGGAACTTCGTCTCTCTGCGCGGCTTGCCGACGTGGAACCGCTCGCCAAGAGTGTGCGCCTGACCGAGCAGGAGATCGCCAACGTCATCGAGCTTTGGACGGGAATTCCCGCGACCAGCATCACCGAAAACGAATTTGAACAGATCGACAAGCTGGAAACGCGCCTCAAGGAGCGCATCATCGGTCAGGACGTTGCGGTTGAGGCTGTCGCGCGTGCCATCAAGCGCAATCGCGCGGGAATTGCCTACAAGAGAAAACCGGTTTCCTTCATTTTCGCCGGTCCCACGGGCGTCGGAAAGACCGAGCTGGTCAAAACGCTGGCAAACGATCTCTTCCATTCTCCCGAGACGCTGATCCGTCTGGATATGTCGGAATTTATGGAAAAGCACTCGGTGTCGCGCATCATCGGAGCGCCTCCCGGATACGTCGGTTATGACGAAGCGGGGCAGTTGACCGAGAAGATCCGCCGCCGCCCCTATTCGATCGTGCTGTTTGACGAGATCGAAAAGGCACATCCCGACGTGCTCAACATCATGCTGCAGATCCTTGACGACGGAAGAATTACCGACGCGAGAGGGAAGACCGTGAACTTTGAAAACACGGTGATCGTCATGACGACCAACGCGGGATCGGATCATTCCGCTGCCACGGCGGGATTTACCATGGGAGAGCAGACGGGTGCCGACGCGAAAACGCAGAAGGCATTGGAATCCTTCTTGCGCCCCGAATTTTTGAACCGTGTGGATGAAATCATTACTTTCCGTCAGTTGGACGAGGCTGATTTTGCCAAGATCGCGGTGATTATGTTGGAGGAGCTCAAGCAATCGCTGGGAGAAAAGAATATCAAGCTTGCCTACACTGAGAAAGCAACCGCTCTCATTGCGAAGAATTCCTTCTCGCGCAAATACGGCGCGCGCAATATGCGCAGATATATCCAGAAAGAGGTCGAGGACCGTCTGGCAAGCATGATCATTGCCGATTACCGCCGGCTCTATTCCTTCGTCAAAATTGATGCCGAAGGGGAAGAGATCACCATCAAATGCATGTGACTTTTTTGAACTTTTATTGGAAAATACCGCGTTTTGACGGTATTTTCCAATTTCTTTTTTGTGATTTTTATCGGACAGCCAAGGAACAAGCCTCTGGTGCATATACTGTAACGTCGGAACGTTTACCGGAAAGGAGCTTACTGCTATGAAGCGTTGCAGTACCGCGGAGCTGCGGCATTTGGAAATCGTGAACCTTTGCGACGGCTCCCGACTCGGATATGCCAGCGACTTTGAATTTGACTGTGAGGACGCGAGGATCACGGCGCTGATCATTGGCGGCGCGTGCGGCTTTTTGGGATTTGGCAAGGAAGACGACATCGTCATTCCCTGGTGCAAGATCGAATGTATCGGTGAGGATACCATTTTGGTAAAGCTCTCGCAAAACGAGCTCTCCTCCTGTGCCTGTCGGCAGTCGAAAAATAAGCGATTTCGCTTTTGATCATAAAATAACGGATACGGGGCGGGAGTTTGATCCCGCTCTTTTTTGAAATGTGATCGAAAATTTTGGTTTTTTTATTGCTTTTTATGGAAAACTGTGTTATACTATGTGCAAGAAAATCATAAGCTCGGAGTCGCTCCGACGAAAGGACAGAATATGAAAGACTTATCAAGAAATCTGACGATGCTTTGCGATTTTTACGAACTGACCATGAGCAACGGATATTTTTCTTGCGGCATGAAGGATCGGATCGTCTATTTCGACGTCTTCTACCGCAACAATCCCGACAACAGCGGATTTGCCGTGGTTGCGGGACTTGAACAGATCGTGGAATATATCAACCAGCTCCATTTTGACGAGGAGGATATTGCATATCTTCGCTCCAAAAACTGCTTCTCGGAGGAATTTCTGGAGTTTTTGAGGACCTTCAAATTTGAAGGCGATATTTGGGCAGTGCCCGAGGGAACGGTCGTGTTCCCCGGAGAGCCTTTGATGATCGTGCGCGGACGCGCGATCGAGGCGCAGTTTATCGAGACCTACGTGCTTCTGATGATCAATCATCAGTCCTTGATCGCCACGAAGGCGGCACGCCTGACGCGCGCGGCAAAGGGTCGCGCGATCAGTGAATTCGGTTCCAGGCGCGCACACGGTGCCGACGCGGCAATGCTCGGCGCGCGTGCGGCTTATATCGGCGGCTGCAATGCAACGGCATGCACGATCTCGGATCTTGCTTTCGGCGTTCCCGCGACCGGAACGATGGCACATTCCTGGGTGCAGATGTTTGACACCGAATACGAGGCATTCAAGACCTATTGTGAGATCTATCCCGAGAACGCGACGCTTCTGGTCGACACCTACAACGTCATCGAGTCGGGAATTCCCAACGCGATCAAAGCCTTCAACGAGGTGCTGGCACCCAAGGGCATCCGCAAGTGCGGCATTCGCATCGACTCGGGGGACATCACCTATCTGACCAAAAAAGTTCGCAAGATGCTGGACGATGCGGGTTGGACCGAGTGCAAGATCGTCATTTCCAACTCTTTGGACGAGTATTTGATCCGCGAGCTGATCCGTCAGGGCGCGGAGGTCGACGCATTTGGCGTTGGCGAGCGTCTCATCACGGCAAAGAGCGATCCCGTGTTTGGCGGTGTGTATAAGCTTTGCGCGGTGGAAAAAGAGGACGGAACGATCCTTCCCAAGATCAAGATCAGCGAAAACGTGGGCAAGATCACAACGCCGCACTTCAAAAAGGTCTACCGTCTTCGCGGCCGCGATACCGGAAAGGCGGAGGCAGACTTGATCTGTGTTTGGGATGAAACGGTGGATGACAGCAAGCCGCTTGAGATCTTCGATCCGCAGCACACTTGGAAACGAAAAACGCTTGAAAACTTTACGGCGACCGAGCTTCTGGTTCCCATTTTCAAAAACGGAAAACAGGTCTACGAGCTTCCCGCACTTGCCGACGTCAGAAAGCATTGTACGGAAGAGATCGAGGGAATGTGGGACGAGGTGCGCCGCTTCAGCAACCCGCACAACTATTACGTCGACCTCTCTCAGAAACTTTGGGATATCAAGCACAATATGCTCAAATCACGAGGCACTTTTGAACAATAAAACGGGGAAAGAGGCTTTTCAAGGCCTCTTTCTTCTTTTCTTGCCCTATGTTTTTATAAAAACACGGAAAAAAGTTTGAAATTTTTATAAAAAAGTATTGGAATTTAATATATATTATGATATAATATATTTGAACGTTCGGTATCTTTCGCTTTTGCCGAACATTATCAACCGGAGGCTGCTGTTATGGATTTTTTTGTAAAAGCATGGGAACGTTGTCGAACCTTTGCTGTCGATTATATTGCAAAGCCTTTTATCAATATCGGTGTCAAGGACGTTTTTGATATTTTGATCCTTGCGGTTGTGCTGTATCAGCTTTACCGCTTTTTCAGAACGCGCCGTGCAGGTCGCGTCATGGTTGGCTTGGGAATTGTGGTTCTGGTCAGTTTGTTGGTTTCCTTCTTCAAGCTTTCCTCCTTGTCCTATTTGGTTCGACTGTTTGCGGCGTCCGCGTTTTTCTGCATCATTGTTATTTTCCAACCCGAGATCCGCGACGCTTTGGAACGCTTGGGAAATTTGACCATTGTCAATCCCGGTTCCAACTCGCTTTCTCGCAAAAAAACAGGGTTGGCACATTCTGTGGCTGATGAGACCGTCGATGCCGTGATGCTGATGTCCAAAAGCAAAACGGGTGCTTTGATCGTTTTTGAAGGAATGACCAAGCTCGGTGACTATATCCAGACGGGAACACTCCTCGACGCGAGTGTGACGTCCAAGCTTTTGCAGAACATTTTCTTTGCGCCGGCCCCTTTGCATGACGGTGCTTTGGTGATTCGCAACATGCGAATCTGCGCGGCAAGTTGTGTGTTGCCGTCGTCGACCAAGAAAAGCGCGGATTTTGCTTTTTTGGGAACGCGTCATCGCGCTGCGGTGGGTGTCACAGAGGTGAGTGACGCGCTGGTCATCGTGGTTTCGGAGCAATCCGGCATCGTTTCCGTGGCGCAGGACGGCAAGCTTTTGCGCAACGTCGATGAAAAAACCTTGAAGGATATTTTGATGACCTATATGGCGGGAAATGCCTATTTGCGCCAGAAGAAGGCAAATATGCGCAAGGAATATCTCGAAATGATGGAAAACATCGCGCGGGTAGATCCTCCTCCCACCAAAAGAAAAAATGAGGCGGTGGAAAAGAAATTCCAAAAAATCGTCGGAGATAAAGGGGAGAGTGAGTCCGATGCCGCATCGGACGGAAATGGTGCGACACCCCGAAGATCCAAGAAAAAGACAAAGGTTGCCGACGAATCGAACGATCAGGAAATCTGATTGATCACTTTTTGATTTTTGAGGCAACGAATGCCCATGCACGGAAAGGAGACACGTCATGAAAAAGAATGCTCTAGCCAGAATGTCGGAGCCTACGGAAACCGTTGGTTCGCGCATTCGCAAATGGAATATCGTACCGAAGTTGCTGTGCCTTCTTCTTGCATTGGTGATATGGCTTGCGGTTGTAAATCTGAACAACGCGCATTCGCAGGAGAGCGATCAGAGCGCGGCGGCTGCCGAGCAAGCTGAATGATGGAAGCTGAAGCAACCAAGCTACTCGTCGGAGGGATCTCGGTCTCTCCCGATGCTGATGAGAAGGAAATTTTAAAAAAAGCCAAGGATAAAATGAAGCGGGCGGGCTTTTCGACCTCCACGCTTCATTTTCGGCTTTATAAAAAGTCTGTGGACGCGCGTAAAAGAGATCGGATTCGCCTGGTTTGCACGGTTTTGGCGGAGGGAGCGTTTTCAAAACGCGAACTTACCGAGGCACGCTTGCGTGCCGCCGATGCCAAGTTGCTTGCGGAGGAGAAGCTCGATCCCGTGCTTGGAAGCAAGCCGATGAGGGGGCGTCCTTTGGTGGTCGGAATGGGCCCTGCCGGACTGTTTGCGGCTTTGCTGTTGGCGCGCAACGGATATGCGCCGATCCTGATCGACCGCGGTGCCTCGGTGGAAGAGCGTGTCCGCGACGTGGAAGGTTTCAAAAAAACGGGAGTTTTGAATCCCGAGAGCAATATTCAGTTTGGTGCAGGAGGGGCGGGAACCTTTTCTGACGGCAAGCTCGTAACGCGCATTCACGATGCTCGGTGCGGATTCGTTTTGCAAACGTTGTGCGAGTTCGGTGCGCCGGAAGAGATCTTGGTCAAGGCAAAGCCTCACGTGGGCACAGATCTTTTGCGCGGCGTGGTTTCTTCGATGCTGGAAGAGATCGAAAGGCTTGGCGGCGAGGTTCGCTACCATTGCCGCATGGATGATTTTGAAGAGCTTGCCGACGGAAGTTTGCGCATCAGGACAAGCTGTGGCGATCTCGCTTGCGGCGCGATGATTCTGGCGTTGGGACACAGTGCGCGCGATACCTATGCGCGCCTTTTGGAAAAGAACGTTGCCATGGAGCCAAAGCCGATTTCGGTCGGCGTGCGCGTGGAGCATCTGCAGCGCGATATGGATGTGGCTTTGTACGGCGATTTTGCGGGACATCCCAATCTCGGACCTGCCGAATATACGCTTTCCGATACAAGCACGGGAAGAGGTGTCTATACCTTTTGCATGTGTCCCGGCGGTGAGGTTGTCGCTGCGGCAAGTGAGGAAGGCGGATTGGTTGTCAACGGCATGAGCAATCACGCCAGAAGCGGCAAAAATGCCAATGCGGCAGTCGCGGTTTCGGTCGGTTGTCAGGACATTGTCCCTGTCAACGGAAGTGCCGTGTTGGGAGCGATCGCTTTTCAGAGACAGATCGAGCGCGCGGCTTATGCCGCGGGAGGCGGGGCTTACGTTGCACCCGTGATGACGCTCGGAGATTTTTTGCAAGGGAAGCGCGGAACCGAACCTTCGCGAATTTTGCCGTCCTACCGAGACGGCAAGGTCAAAGTCACCGATTTCGAAGGCGTTTTCCCGCAGTTTGTAAAAGAAAGCTTGCGCTATGGCTTTGCTTCGTTTGGCAAGAAGATTCAAGGTTACGATGCACCTGATGCGATCCTGACTGCGGCCGAGACGAGAACCTCGGCACCCTTGCGCATTTTGCGCGATGCGGAAACCATGAACGCGCTCGGTCATCGCTTGCTTTATCCTTGCGGAGAGGGTGCCGGCTATGCCGGCGGTATCACCAGCGCGGCGGTGGACGGCGTGCGAGTCGCGCTTGCGCTGATGGCGCATTATGCACCGTCAAAAGAACGTTAAGGTTTACGGATTTGGAACAGAAACACTGCATGTATCCGGGCAGTATTTAGGAGGAAGAATGACGGAACAGAAAAGGAAACAAAAGAAATGGTCATTGAAATACCGTCCCGGCAATGCGGAGCTCGATCGAGCAATCGAGGATTTGGCCAAAAGCGCATCGCTTTCGCCCATCATGGCTCGCTTGCTCTATATGCGCGGCTATCACACTGCCGACGAGGTGCGCGTGTTTTTCAATCAGGAGACGGCGTATTTGCACGATCCCTACCTGATGCAGGACATCGCGCCCGCGGTGGAGCGTATTTCGCTGGCTCTTGAAAGAGGGGAGCGAATCGCCATCTACGGAGATTATGACGTGGACGGCGTGACCTCGGTCAGCTTGCTCTATCTCTATCTGAGTGCGCACGGAGCAGACGTTGAATATTACATTCCGAGTCGCATGCGAGAGGGTTACGGACTTTCCAAGCCTGCGATCGACCGTCTCAAAGAGGACGGAGTCCGCCTGATGATTACGGTGGACACGGGTATCACCGCCATTGAGGAAACGGCGTATGCCAAATCTTTGGGCATCGATACCGTAATCACCGATCACCACGAGTGTCGTGCGGAGCTTCCCGATGCTTGCGCGGTGGTCAACCCCCATCGTCAGGATGATGGCTATCCCTTCAAGGAGTTGGCGGGCGTCGGCGTGGTGTTCAAGTTGATCTGTGCGTTTGAGATGGCGGAGTGTCGGAAGGACGGACGCTCCGAGCTTGATGGACTTGAGCGCGTTTGTCTGGAGTATGCCGATCTGGTCGCCATCGGTACAATTGCCGACGTGATGCCCGTGGTGGACGAAAATCGCTTGATCATCACGCTGGGTTTGAAACTTTTGGAGCGCACCGAGCGTCTCGGCTTGCGCGCTTTGATCGAGGCGGCGTCAGGATCCAAGCAATCCGAGGGAAGCCGTTACGTAAAAAAAAGAAAGATCAATTCGAGTTTTATCGGATTTACCGTTGCCCCGCGTATGAACGCCGCGGGACGTGTGAGCGACGCGACGATTGCGGTTGAGCTTCTGCTTGCCGAGAATGAGCACAGTGCCGCACGATTGGCAGAGCAACTTTGTGATTTGAACGCCACGAGACAGACCGAGGAAAACCGAATTGCCGAACAGGCATATCAAAAAATCGAGCAGACGCTCCGCCCCGAGGATCGCGTCATCGTGATCGATGATGACGAATGGCAGCAGGGTATCATCGGAATCGTATCCTCGCGAATCACGGAACGATATGGGCTTCCGTCCATTTTGATTTCGTTTGACGGATCTGTGCAGGGGATCCCCATGCAGACCGACGTCGGAAAGGGTTCCGGAAGAAGCATCAAGGGGCTGAACTTGGTGGAGGCATTGATTGACAGCGAGGAGCTTTTGGTTCGCTTCGGCGGACACGAGCTGGCTGCGGGACTCAGCATTTTGCGGTGTAACATTGACGCTTTCCGTGAGAAAATCAACGCGTATGCCGCCGCTCATCTGGATGAGGAGATGCTGTGCATCAGCGTGGATGCCGACTGTGAGATCGGAATCCACGAGCTTTCGATGTCACTGGCGCAGGAGATTGCGGCGATGGAGCCCTTTGGCGTTTCCAATCCCGTTCCCAATTTCATTTTGCGCGATGCTCACGTTGTCCGCATGATCCCTATGGGAGGGGGTAAGCATACAAAGCTGATCGTCGAAAAGGACGGCGTCGAAATGACCGCCGTGTGGTTTGGCGTGAATCAGACACAGATCGATTTTGAGATCGGAGACACGGTCGACGTGCTGTTTCAACTCAATATCAATGAATACCAGAACATCACGTCCCTGCAAATGTTGGTGCAGGACATGCATCTTGCGGAAAGCTATGAGCAAACGTATCGGATGCAGGTCGCCCGCTATGAGGAGATCCGCGCAGGCGGCGAGTACACCGCGGACGAGCAGGTTTTGCCCAACAGAGACGATATTGCCGTGGTTTTCACCGCGTTGCGCCGTGAATTCCGCGCGGGACACACCGTCTTCAGCATGAGAAAATGCCTCTCGATGCTGCGGAATATTGGCGTGGAGCACATCAATTACATCAAGTTGAAATTCATCATCCGCATCATGCAGGAGCTTCGAATTTGTGACATTATGGAGCCGGTGGAGGATACCTATCTGTTTGAGTTTCAATACCAAACCACCAAAACCAACATCGAAAAATCCTCGATCCTGCGAAAGCTGAAACTGCAATTGCAAAGATGATTGACACAAATCGTTCGAAGGCGGCTCGCACGCAAACATGAGCCGTGTTTGAAGGAAAGGCGAACTTTATGACAGATTCAACGGTACATACCGACATCCGCCGGTTGCTTGATATTCTCAAAGCGACGGGAAAAAAATACGATATTGAAAAAATCACCAATGCCTTTGAATATGCGAAGGAATTGCACGAGGGGCAGTTCCGCGTCAGCGGAGAGGCCTATATCTCGCATCCGATCGCGGTTGCCGAGATCGTGGCGGGCTTGGAATTGGATAGCGATTCGATTTGCGCTGCGCTTTTGCACGACACCGTGGAGGATTGCTCCGAAAAGACCGATCTGCACGAGGTGGAAAAGAAGTTCGGCCAAAGCGTCGCGCTGCTTGTTGACGGATTAACGAAGATCGTTACGTTGCAGGTGGAGGACAAGGAAGAAGCACACATTGAAAATTTGCGCAAGATGTTGCTCGCCATGTCAAAGGACGTTCGCGTGATCTTCATCAAATTGTGTGACCGCCTGCACAACATGCGCACACTCAGCGTCAAGGCCGATCAAAAGCGCCGTATGACGGCACTTGAGACCATGCAGGTCTATGCGCCTCTGGCGCACCGCCTCGGTATGCAACGCATCAAGCAGGAGCTTGAGAATCTGGGTCTTCAATATCTCGACCCGATCGGCTATGAGGAGGTCCGACAGCATATTGAGGAAAAATACGGCGAAAATCTCGGTTTTATTGAGAATATTCGCTCGCTCATCGATCAAAAAATGCGCGAAAACAACATTCATTTTGCGCTGGAGGGGCGTATCAAATCGGTTTATTCGATTTATAAAAAGATGTATAATCAGAATAAATCCTTTGATCAGATCTATGACTTTTACGCGCTCCGTATCATTGTGGACACCGAGCTGGAGTGTTACACTGCGCTCGGCTTGATTCACGAGATGTTCAATTCGATGCCGGGACGCTTCAAGGATTATATTTCCACACCGAAGCCCAACATGTACCGATCCTTGCATACGACGGTCATCGGACGCGACGGTATTCCTTTCGAGGTGCAGATCCGGACCCGAGAGATGCATCACATCGCAGAATACGGTATCGCGGCGCACTGGAAATATAAATCCGGTTCGTCGTCCAAGGCAGAGCTTGACCGCAAGCTCGAGTGGATCGCAAGATTGATCGAGACCGAGGATGAGCAGCGCGATCCCGAGGAATTCATGAACGCGCTCAAAACCGACATTTTCCACGACGAGGTCTTTGTTTTTACCCCCAAGGGAGACGTCATCGCTTTGCCGACGGGTGCCAACGTCATTGACTTTGCTTATGCCATTCACTCGGCAATCGGTGACAAGATGATCGGAGGTAAGATCAACGGCATGATCGTGCCGATCGATCGCACACTGGAGAATGGTGAGATCGTTGAGATCCTGACCTCGTCCTCCTCCAAAGGACCGAGTCGCGATTGGCTGAACATCGTCAAGACCAGTGCCGCGCGCTCCAAGATCCGCGCGTGGTTCAAGAGAGAGAGACGTGCGGAAAACATCGTGGTTGGAAGGACCGCGGTGGAGGCAGAGTTGAAGAAGCTGGTCAGAGGTTGTACCGAGGCGCAAAAGGAGGCAGTCGTTTTGGCGGTTGCCGAGCGGATCGGAATCAACGGTATCGAAGATTTTTACAATGCAATCGGATACGGCGGTGTGATGATGTCCAAGGTGATCCGCCGTTTGCAGGAGGAATGCGAGCGCAGTCTCAAGAGTGCGATGATCGAGTCCACTGCAGCCCCTGCGGTGTCCGTCGAATCGATGACCGCCTCCGCCAAACCCAAAAACGTCAAGTCGAACAGTGGCATCATTGTGGACGGCGAAGCGGGATGCATGGTAAAATTCGCGAAATGCTGCAACCCATTGCCGGGCGATGCCGTGATTGGATTTGTGACCAAGGGCTTCGGTATTTCGATTCACAAACTCGATTGTCCCAACGTGCTGGAGGGACGTAAAAATCCCGAGAATGCCGAGAGATGGAAGGAAGCACATTGGGAAGAGTCGGAAGCGCGCGGGGACGGCCACAGTGTCTATGAGGCATTGCTTCAGTTGCATGCGGACAACCGTATCGGTATGCTTGCCGATATCACAACGGTGCTTGCAGACATGCGCGTTTCGATTTTGCAGGTCAACGTGGTCAACAAGAGTGACGGAAATGCCATGATCAATCTCAAGGTCGGATGTAAAAACGTTTCTCATTATGAATCCATCGTGTCGCGCTTGCGCGGCTTGCACGGCGTGAATAATATTTTGCGCGGTTTTGCCTGAACGCGGACGGAAAGGAACAAGAACAATGAAAGCAGTGATTCAACGGGTGTCACACGCCTCGGTCGCCGTGGACGGAGAGATCGTTGGCGCGTGCGGCGCGGGTTTGATGATTTTACTTGGTGTTGCGGAGGGTGACACCGAGGTGGATGCCGAGTTGCTTTGTCGCAAAATCGTACAGTTGCGCATCTTTTGCGACGAAGAAGGGAAGATGAACCGCTCTCTGCGAGACGTCGACGGAGAGATGCTGGTGATTTCTCAGTTTACGCTGATGGCAAATTACCGACACGGCAACCGTCCCGATTTTATGGCTTCGGCAAAGCCTGCCGAGGCAGAGCGGCTTTATGAATATTTCAAAAAGCTTGCATCGGCAGAGATCCGACGTGTGGAATCCGGCGTTTTTGGTGCGCACATGAAGGTCGAGTTGCTCAATGACGGACCTGTTACCATCGTGATGGACAGCGAAGTGCTGAAAAAGAAAAAGTAAGGATTTTTGATATGAAACTGATACTAAACGGAAATATCAACGTATACTATGTGCAGACTCTCTGTATGATCTTTTTCCCCGGGGAGAAGTTCGGTGCTGCTGAGGAGGCGTCTGCCGATGCCCCGACGCTGACATTGACGCTGACCGAAAGTGATGAGGGGTTGACCGCCGCAGCAGAGGTTACCTTGCGCGAAAAGCAAGCGTTTGCAGAGAAATTTTATGCTTTTTCCGATACGGTTACCCGTGACAAAACGGCAAAGCTGGCTTGCGGTGCCGCCGTGATTTCGGCTTGCGGAGAATTGATGGGCTATCGTCCCGCGTGGGGAATGCTGACGGGTGTCCGTCCTTCCAAGGTGGCCACCGAGCTTTTGCAGGAGGGCTTGAGCAAGACGCGCGTCAAAAAAATTCTGACCTCGGAATATTTCGTGATCCCCAAGAAGGCTGCATTGGCGACCGACGTGGCGATCAACGAGCAAAAACTGATCGGAAACGGCTCGACGAAGGATTGCAGCGTTTACGTGGCAATTCCGTTTTGTCCTACACGATGCTCCTATTGCTCCTTTGTTTCCTATACTTCACCCAAGCTGTTGGCACTGATCCCGGACTATCTGACACATTTGATCGAGGACCTCGAAAAGATGTTTGCCAAGATCAAGGAATTGGGCTTGCACGTCAAGACGCTTTACATCGGAGGCGGTACGCCGACGATTCTGACTGCCGATCAGCTCAGAGTGCTTCTCGGCAAGATCGCGTCTTTGACCGACGTGTTTGCACTTGAGGAATATACGCTGGAGGCGGGAAGACCGGACACCATCACACAGGAGAAGTTTTCGGTGGCGAAGGAATACGGTGTGACGCGCATCTGTGTCAATCCGCAGTCGCTTTGCGACGAGGTTTTGCAAAGCATTGGTCGTGCGCATACGGCAGATGACTTTTTGCGCGCGTTTGAGATGGCGAGAGAATCGGGAATCCCCTATATCAACACCGATCTGATCGTGGGCTTGCCCGGTGACAATTTCCAATCTTTCTCTCAGACTTTTGACAAGATTTTGTCCCTGCATCCCGAAAACATCACCGTACATACCTTCTGTGTCAAAAAGGCAGCTGAGATTCTGCGGCAGGGAAGCAACGTCTATTCCTTGCGCGGCGGTGATGCCGGAAAATGTGTGGATTATACACAGCTCAGAGCCCAGCAGGAGGGCTATTTGCCCTATTATATGTACCGTCAGAAGAACACCGTCGGAAATTTTGAAAACGTCGGCTTCAGTCTGCCGGGCGCAGAGGGGCGATACAATATTTATATGATGGAAGAGGTGCATTCCATTTTCGCGGTTGGCGCGGGCGCGGTTTCCAAAATGGTGGACTACCGTCCCGAAAACGGTGGAAAGCCGATCATTGAACGCTTGTTCTATCCCAAATATCCCTATGAATATTTGAAGGATGAGAGCACCGAGGAAAAGATCTCGGCAATGGAGGAATTTTACCGCCGGCATCGCCTGATTTGATCGCGAGAAACGGCAAAAACGCTTTTCCGTCGGAAAGGATGGAGTATGATGAATTGCTATTTTCCCGACATTCCCAAGAATCCGAACGATCTGAGAGCCTTTGTCGAGGCAGAGGATTCCAGATTTGCTCGCGAACTCAAATCGCTGAGCGACCGTGTCGCCGCATCTCCCAAACTGAAAATTTTAGGCTTGACGGGACCGACTTGTTCCGGAAAAACCACCGCCGCCAAACGCTTGACGGCATCTCTGGAGTCGGCGGGACACCGTGTGCACACCGTTTCTTTGGATGATTTTTATCACGACAAGGACGTCCTCCAAAAAAGAGCCGAGGAGGATCCCGAAATTGAGATCGATTACGATTCCGAGGATACCATCGACGTCGCTCTTTTAGAAGAAAAAACGCGCTCCTTGTTGAGCGGTTTTCCAACACAGATGCCGCGCTTTGATTTTCAGCTTGGGTGCCGGTGCGAGGGAGATCTCTTGGATGCGGAGGAGGGCGACGTTTATCTCTTTGAGGGAATTCAGTTGCTCTATCCGAAGGTGTATGCGATTTTGAATGATCCTGCATATCAGGACATCTATATCTGCGCGTCTTCTGCGATCGAATTGAACGGCGTTCGCTTTGAGCCGAACGAGATTCGCTTGATGAGACGCTTGGTGCGAGACTTCCGCTATCGCGCCTCCAACCCCGATTTCACCTTCTATCTTTGGCAAAGCGTACGGGAAAACGAGGAAAAAAGCATTTTCCCAAACGTCCATCTTTGCGAAAACAGGATCGATTCGACCATGCCGTATGAGATCGGCATGCTCAAGCCCTATCTTTTGGAAATTCTTCCATTGGTGCCGTCCGACAGTCGATTCGCTCCAAACGCCAAAGAAATTCTTGAAAAATTGACGGGTATTCGTGAAATTCCGTCGGAATATATGATGAAAAACTCACTTTATAAGGAATTTATCTGATGAAAACGATGCTCAAAAACGCAACGCTGTTGCCCGAATACGGCTTTGGTGCCAACCGGGTTTCGGTGATTGTCGAAAATCGAAGAATTGTTGAAATTGCCGCGAAAATGCCCGAGAATTTCCAAGGCGAGATTGTGGATTGCGGTGGAAATCTGTTGATCCCGGCATTTTATAACACCCACTGTCATGCCGCGATGACGCTCTTTCGCGGATACGGCGAGGATCTTCCTCTGCAGCGTTGGCTGGAAGAGCGTATTTTTCCCGCCGAGGATCGCTTGACCTACCAAAGCGTGCGCGTGGGGACCGAGCTTGCGATCGCAGAGATGCTGAAAAACGGTATCGCATCGTTTTCGGATATGTATATGTTTGAGGACGCGGTTGCCGAGGCAGTGTTGAAGACCGGAATCAAGGCGAATCTTTCGCGCTGTCTCGTCTCGTTTGATCCCGATGCGGATATTCGAAATGACAGCCGTTTTGCTGAATTCTTGGCACTTTCCGAGCAATATCAAAATGCGGACGAGGGAAGGATCATCGTCGACCTCTCGCTTCACGCGGAATATACCAATACCCCCAAAACCTGCGCGATCGTGGGAGAATATGCCCTTGCAAATGGCTACGGCATGCAGATTCATCTCTCCGAAACACAAAAGGAGCACGAGGAGTGCATCGCGCGTCACGGCGTAACGCCGACCGCATTCTTCAAACGTCACGGCGTTCTCGAGGTTCCGACAACGGCGGCGCATTGCGTTTGGGTGAGCGATGAGGATATTGAGATCCTTGCCGAAAAGAATGTCAGCGTCGCGCACAATCCCGTCAGCAATCTCAAGCTCGGAAGCGGTGTGATGCCGCTTCGCAAGCTGTTGGATGCAGGTGTCAACGTCACGCTCGGTACCGATGGAGTGGCTTCCAACAACCGCTTGGATCTCTTGCGAGAGATGCAGACGGCGGCGATCCTACATAAGGGCGTTTCGTGCGATCCTGCCATCACAGTTGCTTCGGAAATGATGGCACTCGCAACGAAAAACGGGGCCGTTGCCCAAGGCAGAAACGATTGCGGACGCGTGGAAGTCGGATGTCGCGCCGATCTGGTCCTGATCAACCGAAATTCACTTCATAATATGCCTTCGTATGACGATTATGCCATGCTGACTTACAGCGCAGACTCTTCCGACGTCCTGATGACCATGGTTGACGGATGCATACTTTACCGCAACGGTGAGTATACTTTGATTGATGAGGAAAGGCTGCGCCGCGAGGCACAAGAGGTGTTTGCTCATTACTTTGATTAAACGGACGGTGATGAGCGTATGGTGGAACGGATGCCGAGCAATGCCAAGAAAAGCTTTTTTTCGGGGGTTTTGACGCTCTCTCTTTCCACCGTGCTGGTGAAGATTATCGGATTGATTTACAAGATCCCCATGCTTTCCTATCTCGGATCGGAGGGCATGGGATATTTCAATTCTGCCTATGAGATCTACGCGCTGTTTTGTGTGATCTCGACGGCGGGGTTGCCCGTGGCACTCTCGGTCATGATCTCCGGTGCGCTCGCAAAGGGAGACGGGGAAGAGGTGCGACGCGTTTACCGTACCGCTTTTTCGGTCTTCCTTTGGATCGGAATTCTCGGTACTGCCGTGATGTTGCTCTTCGCACGCCGCTTTTGTCTTTTGATGAAAAGCGAGCAGGCATATTCTTGCATCCTCTCGATTTCCCCGACCGTCTTTTTTGTCTGTATTGCCTCCGCTTTGCGCGGCTATTTTCAAGGCTTTCAGCGCATGTTGCCGACGGCACTTTCTCAGATTCTCGAATCGGTTGGCAAGCTCGTATTCGGCTTGCTGTTTGCCCGCGCGGCTTTGATCCGCGGATGCGATACCCCCACGGTTGCGGCATTTGCGGGAATAGGCTTGACACTGGGAACCGCGGTTTCGGTGCTGTATTTAATGATCGAAAAGATCCGATTCCGCAAAGTGGAAACCGGCTTGTTTCTTTCCAAAGCAGAAAAAATGCCCGAAAAGTACCGAGAAATCCGAAAAACACTCGCGCGTTTGGCAATTCCCATGACGTTGGGCGCGTCTCTTGTCAGCGTGACAAAACTGATCGACATGACGATGATTCTGCGACGGTTGCAATCGATCGGATTTTCTGACGTGGCGGCAAACGAGGCGTACGGAAGCTACACCACCCTGGCGCTCTCACTGTTCGGTCTTCTTCCGTCTTTGGTCAACGCGGTGGCACTCCCGCTTGTTCCTCTTCTGTCTGCGGCAATCGCTGCGGGAAAGAAAAGGGAACAAGAACAGATCGTCAAAACCTCTTATCGCCTGACCGCCATGCTCGCCATTCCCGCCGCGTTGGGGATCTCGGCTTATGCGCGCCCCATTCTGTTGTTGCTGTTCGGAAAAGAGCCGGAGGCGGTCGCCACTGCTGCTCCGCTTTTGTCTTGCCTTGGAATTTCGATCTTTCTCTCTTGCATGATTACCGCAACCAACTCGGTTCTGCATGCCTATCGTGTGGTCAACCGTCCCATTTTGTCGATGCTTGTGGGGGCGTTACTCAAAACCGCCACCGCGTATTTTTTGATCGGAAACGCAAAAATTGCCATGCTCGGCGCCCCCATCAGCTCATTTTTTTGCAATGCGGCCGTGGTGGTGTTGAACCTTTGGTTTTCCGCTCGTCTTTGTCGGGTGACGGATTTGCGGAGCGTTTTTGGAAAGCCTCTCCTTTCCTCAACGCTTTCGATCGGTGCTTCCTATTTGGCGTATCTGCTGCTCACGGAAAAATTGGGTGAGCGCGTGACGGTTACGTTGGCATCTTTGGCTTTCGCGGGGGTGCTGTATCTGTTTCTTTCCTGCCTGTTCGGTATCTTTCACCGGGAGGATATTCTCGCGCTGCCGATGGGAGAACACATTTGTCGAATTCTGCAAAAATGCAGACTGTTACCATCCGAAAAAAGGATGAAGGATGATTTGAAAACACATCAATGAAAGGACTTTGAAAAATGATGTCTGTTCAAGAAGAAATTGTTGCTTTGATGAAAAAAGATTCTTACGATTTTGAGGATCTCGTTGTTTTGACAAGGATTTTGCGATCGGAGCAGGGCTGTCCTTGGGACCGTGA
This sequence comes from Clostridia bacterium, assembly GCA_017517745.1. Classification (GTDB taxonomy): domain Bacteria; phylum Bacillota; class Clostridia; order Oscillospirales; family CAG-272; genus UMGS1865. The sequence goes on from JAFWYJ010000040.1 coordinate 216,392, forward strand.
GCAGGATCACCACAGTGTTCGCGTTTCCTTGATCGAGGAAACCTATGAGGTGGTCGAGGCAGTGGATAACGAGGATCCCGTGCTTTTGCGCGAGGAATTGGGGGATCTCTTGTTTCAGGTGATGTTCCATGCGCAGATCGAGGCCGAGGAGGGACGCTTTGGCATTGACGGTGTTGTGGACGATATTTGCAAAAAAATGATCCATCGACATCCGCACGTTTTCGGTACGGTCAAAGTTGAAAACAGCGAGGACGTGCTGAAAAATTGGGAGACGATCAAAACCGAGGAAAAGCAGAGAAACACGCTTGTGGAAAAGCTTCGCGCCATTCCGCCGATGATGCCTGCTCTGATGCGAGCAACCAAGGTCGCAAAAAAGACGGATGATGCAGAGGTTTCCACTCAAGCCCTGATCTCTTGCGCAGAGGCAGAGATCGACATGCTCAAGGGTATTGAGGGCATGGACGGCGCGAGCGCACAAGAGATCATCGGCGGGCTCTTGATGACGCTGTGTCGGCTTTGCGGAAGATTCGGAATCGACGCGGAACTCGCGCTTTCCAAGGAAACCGACAGTTTGATCGAAAAAACTGCCGAAAAATGTAAATAAATCGCGATTTTTATAAAAAATTTATCAAAATAATTGAAAAAACTCTTGCTTATTTGGCAATAATATGGTAAAATAGTATTGTATTCCAAATAAGATTTTTATTGGAGGATTTTCAGATGACAAAGACACAGTTGATTGAAAAGATCGCAAAGGAAAACGAACTGACCAAAAAGGAGGTCGCAGCTGTTGTTGATGCCTGGATCGCAGCCGTTGAAGAAACGCTTGCAGCAGGCGAAAACGTTCAGATCGCCGGCTTCGGCTCTTTTGCGGTGAAACAGATTGCTGCTCACATGGGCAGAAATCCCCGCACCAACGAGGCTGTTCAGATTCCCGCATCCCGCCGCGTGACCTTTTCTGCCGGCAAGGCATTGAAGGACAAGCTGAATTGAATGAGGCTTGACAAGTTTTTAAAAGTTTCCCGAATTATCAAACGCCGAACGGTTGCGAATGACGCGTGCGACGCGGAGCACGTTTCCGTCAACGGCAAGCGCGCCAAGGCATCGTACGACGTCAAGGAAGGCGATGTCATCACGATCACCTTTGGAGAAAAGACGCTGAAGGTTCGAGTTTTGAATGTCAAGGAATACACATCCAAGGCTGAGGCTTCGGGACTTTATGAGGTTATCGAATAATCATCGAATAAATCTGCCGTCTCTTGCATAAATTGTAGCAAATCGGAAATCGGAGGTTACTGCAATGAGCACAGAGGCGGCAAAATTGAAATGTGCGGAACACAAAATATCGTTGGATGCTCGCAATTTTTTGGAGATTAAAGGTGTGACAGAGGTTGTGAGCTTTGACGAACAGACTGTTATATTGAATACCGTTTGCGGCGGCCTCGCTGTGGACGGTATGTCTTTGCATATCCAAGTTTTGAATTTGGAGCAGGGAATCGTCACCGTGGACGGAAGAATCGACAATCTCAGCTATTATGAAACAGAACACAACGAAAAGACCTCCAAAGGCGGTTTTTTCGGCAAGCTGTTCCGATGAGAGATCATGGAGATTTCTCAGACCGGCCTCGCATGGCTTTACGTGTATGCGCTGCTTTTGGGATTCGGCTTGGGAGGCGCGTATGATCTTTTGCGGATTACGCGTGTTTTCTTGGGCGTTCATTACAGCAGACGCGCGGCAAAACGCTTGCAGGCGATCCGATTGCCGTTTTTGAAGCCCTATCAAAAAAAGAAAGAAAGCCCGGCGCTTGGCGTTGTGGTTTTCATCGAGGATTTTTTCTTTTGCATTTTTGCGGGAATTTCCATCATCCTGCTGTTTTATATTCAAAATCACGGTAAAATCCGTTTTCCTGCCTTTCTTTGCATTGGCGCGGGCTTCTTTTTCTACCGTGCCACGCTCGGAAGGCTTGTGATGCTTTTTTCCGAAGTGATCGCGTTTTTGATGGAAACTGTGGTCGGATATACGGTTTTCTTTGTGCTGTATCCGATTCGCGCGATGGCAAAATGGGTGCGAAAAAGAATTCGGCGCGTGATGACTGCGTCCGTGAGGGTACACAGAAAACACCGCAGACGGCACTTTACCGCCGAGGAATATGCACGCGGAAAGCGCAATGCTTGCGGATTGATTCCCGGAGATATTCCAAAACAAAAGAAGTTGAAAAGGGGGAAGCAGGTTGTCTCAGAAAAAGAAAAAACAGTTCAGTCTCACGTTGCTGATGCGCGTGCTTCTCGGAGTCCTGGTGGTCGTGGCTATCGGGATATTCGCCAATAGTGTTATGAAATACAACGAATTGTTGGAGGAACAGCACGAGCTTGAGGAAAAGCTTGCCGAATACGAAGAAATGAAAGCGGAACTTCAGGAGCTTTTGAATGCGGGATATGATAAAGAGTACATCATCAAGGTTGCCAGAGAGCGATGGGGGCTTTATTTCCCTGATGAAGAAATCTTTTATAATGACAAAAATGAGTGAGATGTAGAGATTATGGCAGAAAAGAACAAGGAAGCAACAAAAATCATCGCGCAAAATAAGAAGGCTTATCACGATTATTTTGTGGAAGAAAAATATGAGGCCGGCATCGCGTTGTTTGGAACCGAGGTCAAAAGCATTCGTGCGGGAGGCGTCAATCTCAAGGATTCCTACTGTTCCTTTGAAAAAGGGGAAATGTTTGCGGTTGGAATCCACATCAGTCCCTACGATCACGGAAACATCTTTAACCGCGAGCCGTTGCGGGACAAAAAGTTGTTGATGCATCGAAGAGAAATCATGAAGCTACAGGGATTGGTACAGCAAAAAGGATATACGCTGGTTCCTCTGTCTCTCTATTTTTCGGGAAGTCACGTCAAGGTGGAAGTCGGACTCTGCCGCGGTAAAAAGCTTTATGATAAGCGCGACGCCGACGCCGCAAGGCAAGCAAGTCGTGACATCGACAGACATATGAAGGATCGCTCTTACGATGGCTGAGTAACCGCTTGTGGGCGTTCTGATTACAAGTTCTGCTACAAAATAACAAGAGCCATGCTTTGGCATGGCAATTTAGGGCGCGGAGAATCAGAACTCAAACGTGCGCATTGTTTGTGCGGATTTTTCTTTTGTGCGAGCGCACGTTCAAGCAAGCGCTCCGCACTTGCGGGAGTTCTGATTACATATCTACGACAAAATAA
>JAFWYJ010000009.1 GCA_017517745.1 Clostridia bacterium
ATTGCTGTTTTGTCACGGTCGAGCCTCCTGAATTGTGGTTGAACTGCTTTTATTATATCATAAAATCAAGCAACGCTTGGTGTGCCCGCAGGGCTTATGATTCAATAAAAGCTTCCTTGGGATGCGCGCCGCCCTCGGCGGGATCGCGCATGAATTGCTTTTATTATACCATAAAAAAATCAAAAAGTCCAGAGGTTTGAAGAGAAGTGATTTTATTTGTTTTTCGCCGCCTTTGAAATCTGTCGGGAGTCCATACGACACACCAAAAAAGCAGGGCAGAAGTCAGGTGTTTTTTGAAAATCAAAGGTGCCGCCGAGGGTTTGATTCCCCCGACGGCATTTGATCGGACTATTTCAACTTCTTACGTTCCTATCAAGAAATCTGCGTGATCACGAGATGCGCGGAAACGGGGCGCGTTCCGCCGGCAAGGGGCGTGACGGTCAATGCCGAGGCGTTGCCCGCAGGATTGCGGACGGTGAGAACCGAGTTGACCGCCGTGGTCGTTACCACAGCCATCCCCACGATCTGCGACGTTCCCGTGGCGCGACCGGAGACGGTGTACTCCAGATCCTGATCGTTCAAGGTCAAAATCAGTTGCCCTGCCTCGGTGACGCTGACTTGGAAGAAGATCTGGTACGTGCCGATCGGTCCGAGATTGAAGGAGGACGGACCGAGGCGACCGATATTCGTGTTGGCGATCGGACCGTTCTGCGGGAAGCTGACGTCGGTGCCGGGGGCTACCGTTGCAGCATTGTCGGGCGGTATCAAGGCGTAAAAGTCAGCATAGCTCAATACGCCTCCGGGGAGTCCCTGAGGACCTTGCGCACCGGTATCTCCTACGGGTCCCTGAGGACCTATGGGGCCTTGCGGACCTTGGGGACCCGTTGCCCCCGTCGGACCTTGCGGACCGATGGGACCAACCTCCCCCTGAGGTCCCTGTGGACCCGTGGGGCCTTGCGGACCTGTGGGTCCGGTTGCGCCTGTGGGACCTTGCGGACCGACGGGACCGATATCCCCCGCGGGACCCTGAGGTCCAATTGGACCTTGCGGACCTGCGGGGCCGCTCTCGCCTGCGGGTCCTTGCGGACCTGCAGGACCTACGTTCCCAGCAGGACCTTGTGCGCCTTCAGGTCCTTGCGGACCAATCGGACCGACCTCGCCTGCAGGACCCTGAGGTCCTGCGGGACCCACGTCGCCCTGAGGACCTTGCGCGCCGACGGGCCCTTGCGGACCTTGTGCTCCTGCCGGACCTTGAGGACCGGGCAATCCGGTTTCGCCACGTTCCCCTTGAGGACCTTGCGGACCTTGGGGACCCGTTGCCCCCGTCGGACCTTGCGGACCGATGGGACCGGGTGGGCAGATGACACACGGATTTCTATCTTTATCGTGACACTCGTCACATTCATCACAGCAGGATTGCTGATCGTTGCAATTATTTTGGTAACCGTTTTGGCAGTTGTTGCAGGAACGGTCGCCTGTGTTTCGCATAAACGGATTTTGTTTGCTCATAAAATACCTCCTTTGTAGATTTTGGTGAAGCACCATTACATTATATGTCGTTTTCGGACGAACAGCTACAAACAATACCAACGAGCCAAAGAATCTTATATAAACGATTGAAATATTCATAAAAGTGTGTTATAATAGTTTCGTAAGAAGGGAATTGGATGAGGAAAAATAAATGAAAAAATATTTGAGTCTGTTTTTCACGATGCTTAAGATCGGGCTGTTTACCTTTGGCGGTGGATATGCGATGATCGCTTTGCTTGAGAATGAGTTTGTTGAAAAGAAAAAATATCTGGAAAAGGACGAGTTTCTCGATATGGTGGCAATTGCGGAATCAACTCCGGGTCCGATCGCGATCAACGCGGCAACCTATATCGGATACAAAAAGGCGGGATTCCTTGGCTCTGCTGCGGCGACCGTGGGGGTGTGTATTCCGTCCTTTGTCATCATCTATGTGATCTCGCTTTTCTTTGACGCGTTTCTTTCCTTCAAGCTTGTGGAATACGCCTTCCGCGGCATACAGGTCTGTGTGATCTATCTGATTTTCTCTGCGGGACTGAAGATGCTCAGGCAGACGAAAAAAACGGCGTTTTCCGTCACCATCATCTCGGTGGTGGTTTTCTGTATGCTTGTCTTTTCTCTTTTTGCCGTAAAGTTTTCGACCATCCTTTACATTCTCATTTGCGGCTGCATCGGGCTCTCTGTCTGCCTTTTGAAGCAAATGAAGCAGAAAAAGGAGGAGACGAAATGATCTACCTGCAATTGTTTTTGAGCTTCTTTGAGATCGGTCTCTTTACTTTTGGCGGCGGATACGCCATGATCTCGCTGATACGCGAAAAGGCTCTGGCGTTCGGGTGGCTGACCGAAGAGGAGCTGCTCAATATGATCGCGGTATCCGAATCGACACCGGGGCCGATCGCCGTCAATATGGCGACCTTTGTCGGCTCGGCACAGGGTGGTATTCTCGGATCTTTGTTGGCGACGCTTGGCGTGGTGCTTCCGTCCTTTCTCATCATTCTGCTGATCTCGGCACTGATCCGAAACTTTCTCAAATACAAAGGTGTGCAAGCCTTCCTCGGCGGTGTTCGACCGTGTGTGGTCGCACTGATCCTCGCAACGGCGGTCACGATGCTTTTGAGCACTCTGCTCGGCATGAAAACGATCAGCGGTGGCTTTGCTCCCGACGTCATAGGAATCATCATTCTTGCAATTTTGATCGCAATCTCCCTCATTTTCAAAAAGATCCAAAAGAAAAAGCCCTCGCCGATCCTGATGATCCTCGTCTCGGCAGGTCTTGGAATGTTGCTTTATTCGCTGTAAATCCGTGACGTTCCACTCCCGTTTCCTTTTCTTTATATGGGAAAAGCGTCAAAAATCTCGCAAAAACTCTTTACTTTTCGCCCCAAAAGTAGTATAATGTCAACATGGGGAGGTGTTTTATGAATTCCATGATTTACAATCCCTTAGAGGACTATGACAAAAAATTCAGAGATCTGCATTTTGACAAGACGACAGAATTTTTCAACGCGCTCGTCGCGCGTTCGGGCGTGGATATCGAAGCCAACCGAAAAACCGTCGCGGAATACGACGCGGTCGGGAAACGGCTGAGAAAAATCCGAAGGAAGAGGACGCTTTGGCTGGTGTTGCGCGTGTTGATGTGCATTACGCTTGTGCTCATTCCTCTCGTCATTTTCAAAATCACGCCCATGCTCCGGGAACTGAAAAACAAGATCGGGGAGGTTGAACGGGAGCAAGCCGCGCTTCTGGCGGAGGCGCATCGGCAAATGGCACCGCTCAACGCGCTGTTCACCGACAGAGACGCGCTGAAGATCATTGAGGAGATCATCCCGCAGCTTGATTTTGCGCCCTGTTTTTCGGCAGAGCAAGAATCCGATATGGTCACGAATTACGATTTTCACGTTCAGGACAGCAACGAGCAATCCACGCTCGACGTGCTGGCGGGGAGGTACAACGAAAATCCCTTTTTGTTTGAAACGCGATTGATTCACAAAATGGGTGTCGAGACTTATCACGGGTACAAAACGATCTGTTGGACCGAGCGCTACCGTGACAGCGACGGCAGAACTCGCACGCGTACCAGAACCCAGACGCTCCACGCGACGGTGGTCAAGCCCAAGCCCTTCTACCATACGCAGGTGCTTTTGAATTACTGCGCACAGGGCGCGCCAGATCTTTCCTTTACCCGCGATGCCACGCATTTGGAGCAGAAGAGCGAAAAGGAGATCGAGAAATACGTCAAAAAGGGCGAGAAAAAGCTCAAAAAGAAGACCGACAAGGCACTGCGCGAAAACGATGATTTCGTGAGCATGTCCAACACCGACTTCGAGGTGCTGTTCGACGCGCTCGACCGCACGGACGAGGTGCAGTTCCGAACGCTTTTCACTCCCTTGGCACAGACCAACATGGTGGATCTGATCCGTTCGACGGTCGGCTATGGAGACGATTTCCATTTCATCAAGGAAAAGCGAACCAACCGCATCGTCGCGCAGCACAGTCAGGGAAGGGAGATCAATCTGACTCCGTCAGCTTATACATCCTACGCCTTTGACGTCATTCAAAACAATTTCATCACCAAAAATACCGCTTTTTTCAAAGCCGTGTATTTTGATTTTGCGCCGATCTGGGCAATTCCCGTTTATCAGGAACGCCCTGTGCATTCGCTTGATCCCATCCCCGACTACGCGCAGAAATATGCTTGCAAGGAATGTGAGGCGTTGGCGCACGCGGTCAGCCGCGAGCACGTGGTGCATCCGGCGACAAAGACACAGGCAATTCTGAAAGCCTCTTTCGTAGGTACTCAAAATGCGCTCGACGAAGTTTCGGTCGAGGCGTTTTCCTATGACATCGCCAAGCGACTTGACGTCGTTCCGATGCTCGGCGGGGACGGACGCATACACGGTGTTCCGGTTCCGTGGGACGATTATCTCCCGCTGACTGCCACCAATCGCTTCTTCGTCGGCACGGAGGACGCCGTGGGCAAGGGAAGCGTTCTTGCACGGCGAAGCAATTTGTGTATCATTCATTAAAAAAGATCATTACAGAAAAGGAGTAACAGAAATGGCAAATCAATTGGACGAACTCAATCCCGAAATCAGAGAAGAAGGTCTGGACACCAACGTCATCGTCAAAAAGCTGCCCGCGGAGGTGGGCGTCGGCTCGAAAATTTTTGAGATTCTTTTGTGGGTATGCGGAATCATTCCCGGCGTGATCTTTCTGTTCATGAAGATCAGCGCGCAGAAGCATTTCGATCAGCTTCAACAGAAGATTCAGAGAAACGCGTCGCAGATCGACAACTATCTGGAGCAGCGCGTGATGGTTTTGCAGAACTGTGCGCGTTTGTTGGATAAGGCGATCGATCTGGACAAGAGTACCTTTGAAAACATCGCGAAATACAGATCCGGCAACGTGGCTGACTCCGACGAGGCGCGCAACGCGATCGGTGGTCAGATCGACACGATCTCCAAGAACATCAACATCGCCGTCGAGAACTATCCCGACCTTGCAGCGCACAGAGAAATTGCCGATGCGATGCAGCAGAATATGTATCTGCAGAGAGAGATCACCGCGGCAAGAGAACTCTACAACGATACGGTCAACGAGTGGAACAAGGACATTTTTGCATGGCCCACGAAGAAGATCGTGGCGGCAAAGAACGGATATACCACCAGAATCCCGTTCGTCGCTTCCAAGGAGATCAAGGAAAAGGCAAAGGGCGTCTTCTTCTGAGCCCGCAAGACAAAATGAAGAGGAGAGGATTTTTCAAAATCCTCTCCTTTCTTTTTTGATTATTCATTGCCGAATTTCATGATTTCAATGGCAATTCTTGCACCCAGCCGAAACGCATATACGAATATTTCGCGCTCGTTGATATCTGCCAATTCCGCATAACAGTCATCGAATTTTTCAAGCGTTTCTTTTTGCTCCTCCGTGAGCGTTTGGCGCAGATTGTCGTGGTGATCCGCAACGTATTTCATCAGTTCTTTGGTTTCTTTGGTTATCTTCCGAGATTCGGTGTTCAGACCAATGTTGCCGTACCATATTTCTTCAAGTATGCTTCTCATCATAATCCTCCAATGTTATTTTTTAGATGTTTTTTTCGGTAAAGCAATTATATCACTTCTCTATTCGTTATGTTGAGTTTTATCTCAAAATGTGATATGCCTTTTGAAAAAAAGGTTCAGCCCTTTTTGATTTTTTTCAAAATTTGACAGAAAGATATTTTTTCTTCGAAAAAGGCAAGGAGTTCACATAAAGTTCATACAAATGGATTTTTTTTGTGGTATAATGAGCACAGAAATTCCGATTTCATTATGTAATAATGAAGACGGAACGTTTATCTTCATGGAGGTTTCAAATGAAAGAGCTGAAAATGCTTGCCATCGACCTTGGCGCATCCAGCGGACGCGGCATTGTCGGTTGCTTTGACGGCGAAAAGATCACCTTGCGTGAAAATCACCGTTTTTCCAATGATCCCGTGATCGTGAACGGCAGAATGTATTGGGACATTCTGCGGATTTTCCACGAGATCAAGCAGTCGATCACCAAGACTGTGCTCGAGGGAGACGACGTTTCCACCATCGGCATTGATACGTGGGGCGTCGACTATGCGTTGCTTGACAAAAACGGCAGAATGCTTGCCAATCCCGTGCATTACCGCGACACCAGAACAGACGGCATCATCGAGGAGGTCGCCAAGTCGCTTCCGCTTTCCGAGCTTTATGCCAAGTGCGGATTGCAGTGCATCAAATTCAACACCATTTTCCAGCTCGCGGCAGACAAGGCGGATGATCCCGAAATTTTCGAGCGCGCTGACCGTATGCTGAACATTCCCGACCTGCTCAACTATTTCCTGACCGGAAACAAGGCGAACGAATATACCATTCTCTCGACCGGCGGATTCCTTGACGCGGTCACGCGTGATTACGCTTTTGAATTGACCGATAAACTCGGCATTCCGCGCTCGCTCTTCGGCAAGGTGGTGAAGCCCGGCAACCGCGTGGGCAAGCTTTTGCCGCAGGTGCTTGAGGAGACCGGAAAGACCGATGCCGAGGTCATCAACGTGGCGTCTCACGATACCGCAAGTGCGGTTCTCGCCGTGCCGACGCAGGAGGATGATTTCATTTTCATCAGCAGCGGAACCTGGTCCTTGATGGGAACCGAGCTCAAGCAGCCGCTCATCAACGATCTCTCCGAGAAGCTCAATTTCGCAAACGAGGGCGGTGTTGACGGCACGATCCGCTTCCTCAAGAACATCATGGGACTCTGGCTCATTCAAGAGTCCAGACGTCAGTGGAGACGCGAGGGTAACGAATACAGCTTCGCACAGATGGAAACGTGGGCGAAGGAAAGCAGACCCTTCCGCAGCTTCATCAATCCCGACGATGCTTCCTTCGCAACGCCCGGCAACATGCCCGAGCGCATCCGCGAATATTGCCGCCGCACCGGACAGCCGGTACCCGAGACCGTGGGCGAGGTCGTCAGATGTATCTACGAAAGCTTGGCTCTCAAGTACAGATATACCGTCGAGTCGATCAACCGCCTGATGGGCAAGGATGCAAAGGTCATTCACGTGGTCGGCGGAGGCACGAAGGATAAGTTCCTGTCTCAGATGACTGCCGATGCTTGCGGAATTCCCGTCGCGGCAGGACCCGAAGAGGCAACCGCCGTCGGAAACCTGATGATGCAGGCAATCGCTTGCGGTGCAGTTGCCGACGTCAAGGAGGCTCGCCGCATCATCGCCGCGTCCTTTGAACTCAAGAAGTATGAGCCCACTCCCGAAAGAACGGCTTGGGATGAGGCTTACGCCCGTTTTTGTGCATTAAACTGACGAAAAATTACCCGTCGGGTCGGCATGGCGCAAGTTTTGCCGATAATTGGGGACTATAAAAAGAAAAATTTTGGAGGCTTATGATGAAGGACAATCATTACGGAGAAATTGCGGTAATCGCGATGAGAGGCTGCGAACAGTTTACGGAGCAGGTCGATTACTATTTGAAGGATTGGCGCAAGCGCAGCGGAAACAATCAGACGTTTATTATTTCTGCCGATTGCCCCAGATTCGGTTCGGGTGAGGGTAAAGCGATCATTCACGAATCGATGAGAGGCAAGGATGTTTACATTATTTGCGACACCTTTAACTACGGTGTTACTTACAAGATGTACGGCATGACCGTGCCGATGAGTCCCGACGATCACTTTGCCGATCTGAAGCGCGTGATCGCGGCGATCGGAGGCAAGGCTCGCAGAATCACGGTCATCATGCCCATGCTCTACGAGGGCAGACAGCACAAGCGTTCGGGCCGCGAGTCTCTGGACTGCGCGACGATGCTGCAGGAGCTGGTCTCGATGGGCGTTTCCAACATTCTCACCTTCGACGCACATGACTCCCGCATCTGCAACGCGATTCCGCTTGCAGGATTTGATAACGTCCGTCCCGCATACCAGATGATCAAGGCACTGGTTCGCGCCGTTCCCGACGTGCAGATCGACAAGGATCACATGGCAATCATTTCTCCCGATGAGGGCGCAATGGGCCGTTGCATGTATTACAGCTCGGTTCTCGGTCTTGACATCGGTATGTTCTACAAGAGAAGAAACTATTCGATCGTCATCAACGGCAAGAATCCCATCGAGGCACACGAATATCTCGGTCAGGATTTGCACGGCAAGGATGCGATCGTTGTTGACGACATGATCTCTTCCGGCGAATCCATGCTCGACGTGTGCAAGCAGCTCAAGGAAAAGGGCGCCAACCGCGTCTTCTGCTTCGCAACCTTCGCGCTCTTCACCGATGGCTTCGACAAGTTTGATGCGGCATTCCGCGAGGGCGTTCTCGACCGTGTGCTGTCCACAAACCTCATCTACCGTCGTCCCGAGCTCCTCAAGAAGCCTTGGTTCGTCGAGGTCAACATGTGCAAGTACGTGGCATATCTGATCGATACGCTCAACGATGACGATACCATCAGCTCGCTCCTCAATCCCGTCAAGAGAATTCAGGCTTTGATGGACAAGCACCGCAGTGAGCTTGCATCGCAGATGAAAATGAACTTTGACGAGAAATAAGCTCCTGTTTTAAAAGATTTCAACCAAATGCTCCCGAATCGGGAAAACCGTTGCAAAAAGCGTTTGCATTCGATTTTTTCGAGAAGGGAGCATTTTTTGGATTTCAAAACCTTGGCATGACCGAAAAGAGAGAGAAAAAAAACTCTTTTTCGGCTTTTTCTCTGAGAAACGGTTGCATTTTTTCAGAATATGTGTTAAAATAATATAAGCTATGCTTATCGATAAAAATCCAGATGATTTCAAAAAACAGATAGAAAGAAAACAAGCGAGAGGGGAATCAAGGAAATGCAAGAAAATAAAAGTTATCTACTTTCCGGATTGGAAAAAATCATTGATTTTGTGATCAATTTTATCATTGCATATCTCTTCCTTTGGGTTGCGAAGATTTTGTATCCGCAACAGATCACGGTCAAAAACGTGCGGATGTTTCTCATCATTTGCGTGCTCTGCCTGGTGACGCTGTTTTTCTACAATTACTACCATGCCTATCTTCCCATGCGTACGCGCAAGCCGATCTTTTTCATCAGCCGTATTTTCTTTGTGAATCTCGCGGTTTTCGGCGTTTCAACGGCGGTGGTGGTGATTTTGCCGCAGGTTGAGGTTCGCCCCGCGCTGACCTGGCTCGCTTTGACGATGGGCGTCAGTTTTCTCGTTCTGTGCGCGAAAAAGCTTGCCATGATCTCTGCTCTCTATAATTTGCGCACCAACCGACGTAACATCAAGTATATTTTGCTTGTGACCGACAGCCAGGAAATGGCGGATGCCTATATGGAGGAGATCCTTGAGAACCCGCATTTCGGTTATTCCGTGATCGGCTACGTCGGAAATCTCAACGTCATCGGACTTCCGCATCTCGGCACAACGGGCGATCTTGACCGTATTCTCAAGGAATACCGTCCGGATGAGGTGGTTTTGGCGTTTGATACCGTCAGAAAAAAGCTGATCTCCAAGTATATCACCATTTGCAACAACAACTGTGCCAAGATCATGGTCGTTCCCGCCGTCTGCGGCTATTTCCGTTCCCCCCGACAGGTCACCGAGCTTGGAAATCTGCCAATCATTGACATTCGAAGCACGCCTTTGGACAGTGCGGCAAATCAATTTTCCAAGCGGCTTTTGGATATCGTCGGCTCGCTCATTTTGATCATTGTCACCTCGCCTTTGATGCTGATAACGGCAATCGGCGTGAAGCTGTCTTCTCCCGGACCGATCCTGTTCCGTCAAACGCGTGTGGGGAAGAACAACCGTGAATTCACGATGTATAAGTTTCGCTCCATGCGTGTCAATGACTCCGAGCAGACCGGATGGTCGACCGAGGAGGATCCGCGAAAGACGCGATTCGGCGCGTTTATTCGCAAGTTTGCGCTCGACGAGCTTCCGCAGTTTTTCAACGTGCTCAAAGGAGATATGAGTCTGGTGGGACCTCGCCCCGAGGTGCCGTTTTACGTCGAAAAATTCAGAAAAGAAGTTCCGTTGTATATGCTCAAGCACACCCTGCGTCCCGGCATCACGGGACTTGCGCAGATCAAAGGCTTGCGCGGAGATACCTCGATCCAGGCGCGCATTGACGAGGACATCAGCTATATTGAAAACTGGAGCTTCTGGGGCGATATTCGCATCCTTCTTTTGACACCGTTCTGCGCGGTCAATCGTCACGAGAAATATGCCGAGCAGGATGCAAAGCAAAAACAGAAAGAAGAACGCCGCGGCTCGCGTCCGCAAACCAAGGAGGAGCACGATGACGAAGAGATCTAAGTTGCTCTACGTCGCCTCCACAGCATCTCATTTGAAGCGGTTTCACACGCCTTATCTCGAGGCACTCGCAAAGGATGCCGAGGTGCGGACGATGGCAACGGGGGAGAGCGTTGATTTTTCCATTCCGTTTGACAAGCATTTTTTCAGCGTTTCCAACCTTTTGAATATTTTCAGGATCCGAAAAATTTTGAAGCGCGAGCGCTTTGATTCGGTGGTGCTCAACACCACGCTTGCCGCTTTTTTGGTGCGGTGTGCCATGATCGGGATGCGCCGCCGACCTTACGTACTCAACGTGGTGCATGGTTATCTCTTTTCCAAGAAACCGCGCGGACTGAAGGATCGCGTGATGCTTTGGTGCGAAAAGTTTTTGTGGCGAAAGACCGATGAGATCGCCGTGATGAATGCCGAGGATCTTGAGATCGCTCGCGAAAAACGTCTGTGCCGCGGAAGGGTTACCTTTATGCACGGTATGGGTGTGGACGGTTTTTCGGAAATTCCCGTTCCGGACGCGGATTTGCGCGCAAAATTTGCGGAGAAGGACGAGCTCCTTTGCATTTTCGTGGGAGAATTGAGTGCGCGAAAAAACCAGATCTTTTTGATTCGCGCCCTCAAACGCCTGCGCGACGCGGGAATTCCCGCCAAGCTGTTGCTGGTCGGCGAGGGTGCCGAGCGAAAAAAATTTGAAAAGGAAATTTCGAGACTTTCGCTGGAAAATGCCGTGTTTTTGACGGGAAATTGCGAGCCTGTGACGCCTTATCTTGCCATTTCCGATCTTTACGTTTCCGCAAGCCGCTCCGAGGGGCTTCCGTTTAATATCATGGAGGCAATGGCGTGCGGATTGCCGATCTTGGCGTCGGCAACCAAGGGGCAGACCGATCTTTTGGAAAAAACCGAGGCGCGTCTGTATCCGCTTGATGACGCGGATGCCTTTTGTTCTGCTCTGCATGAAGCGGTCGCACCCAAGGATCTCGGTGTCGCCGCATGTACCTATCCTTCTTTGGAAACATATCGCTTATCCGCGGTATTCGACGAAAACAAGAAGCTGCTTTCTGCTTCTCTCGATCAGGAAAGGAATCGCTCATGACCGATTGCAAATCCTTATTTCGCAGCTTTTACGGCGGCGTTTATTATCCGATCTTGGTGATCTGTCTGGCATTTTTGGGACACTTCACGGGCTTTGATTTTGCTTTCATTGCGCTGATCCTGCTCTCCCTTGTTCCCGCGTTTTGGCTCTGTGAGGATGCTCGATTTGCGGTCATGCCGATTCTGAGCGTGGTTTTTACGGTTTCGGTCAAGGATTACAAATCCTACGATACGGGCTACGAACGCTTTTTGAATCCAGAGGTGCTGATTCTTTTTGCGATGGTTGCGCTTTTGTTGATTCCTTCGCTGGTTTTATTTTTGGTGCGCCGCCGAAAGGAATGCAACCGACTTTCTCCGACGGGGATCTGGCGCGGTTGCGCCTTGCTGGGAGCGAGTATGCTCTTCAGTGGGGCATTCAGTGCCAATTATGATTGGAAAAATCCGCTTTTTGCAGTGCTGTTTTCGGTGGCGTTGCTCGCGGTCTACTTTTTGTTTGCTTTCTATATGCGCCATGATCGCTCGGCGGTAGATTACATGATGTACTGCTTTTTGTTGGCGGGGATTTTGATCTGCGCGGAGCTGATCGCGGCGTATTTCACCAACGTTCGGTTCGTTGACGGGGAGATCGACAAGGGAAGCGTTGTGCTCGGATGGGGCATTTGGACGGCGATCGGCGGTATGCTTGCCTTTTTGATGCCTGCATGTTTCTATTTTGCCGCTTCTCACAAGCGCGGTTGGATCGCATTCGGAATCGGACTTTTGGAATTTGTCTGCATTTTTCTCTCGCAAAGCCGCGGCGCTCTGCTCATTGGAGCGTTGGACTTTGGGCTGTGTATGCTCTATCTTTTGTTCAAAGGAAAGAACCGCAAACAAAACCGCATTTTCATTCTGTCCTTGGCTGTGGTTGGCGCGGTTGGATGCATTTTTCTTCGGGACAAAATATTCACCGTTTTGCAAAATTTCCAAAGCATGGGACTTGCCGACAACGGCAGATTTGAGATCTGGAACATCGGATGGCGGAATTTTCTCAAATATCCCGTGTTTGGATCGGGTTTTTATGATTCTTTTGTCGATCCCGCCTTTGAACATTCGATTGATCCGTATTTGTATCACAACACCGTCATTCAGATGCTCGGTGCCTGCGGCTTGGTCGGCTTCTGTGCCTATTTTTATCACCGTTTGCAGACCGTTCGTTTGGTTTGCAAAAAGCCGAATCCCTGCAAGATCTTTTTGGGGATCGCGCTGTTGAGCTTTTTGCTGTTCAATTTGCTGGACGTGTTGTTTTTCAAGTTTTATCCGAGCTTTTTCTACGCGCTCATGCTGCTATGCATGGAAAAAAGCGAGATTTCGTCTGAAAAAACCTAAAAAGGAGATTGATATTATGGACATTTCAAAGATCGACCGCAATTTTGCGCTTCCGGGACAGATCGAGCGCGACGACGTGGTTTGGTATGATGCCGCAGAAGCCCCGTTCGTCATTTACGGCGCAACACAGACCAATCCCTACGCGCGCATGCCCAAGGAGATAGCGGAAAAGGTCAACGCGGGCGTCGCGCAGCTCTATGCAAACACTGCGGGTGTGCGCGCACGCTTTTGCACCGATTCTCCCTTCGTTGCCATTCGCGCCGAGTGGGACGCTTGGACGAAATTTGCTCACATGACGGCCGTGGGCGTCTGCGGCTTCGATCTGTATGCGGTTTGTGACGCCACGCATTGCCAAAGATATCTGCACACCTTCATGCCATCCTCGTCTGGCAGTCAGAACGGCTTTGAGGGCTTGATGCCGGTCAAGGGCGAAATGAGCGATTACGTGCTGAATTTCCCGCTTTATAACAACGTCGACAAGCTTTATATCGGGGTGAAAGAGGGAAGTCGCTTTGAAGCCCCGATGGAATATTCCAATTCCTTACCTGCCGTGTTCTACGGCTCGTCGATCACGCAGGGCGGATGCGCCTCGCGCCCGGGTAATTGCTATCAAAACCATCTTTCTCGCGCCTTTGACATCGACTACGTCAACCTCGGCTTTTCGGGAAGCGGTCGCGGCGAGGATACGATCATCGAATATCTCGCGGGCTTGGAAATGTCGGCGTTCGTCTCGGATTACGATCACAACTCACCCTCTCCCGAGCATTTGGAACAAACGCACGAAAAGCTCTATCGCGCCGTGCGTGAAAAGCATCCCGACGTGCCGTACATCATGCTTTCGCGTCCCGACTACAGAGGCCGCGAGGAGGACGATCGACGCCGCGCAGTGATCATGAAAACCTATCAAAATGCGATCGCAGCAGGAGATCGGAACGTCTATTTCGTTGACGGAGCTTCGATCTTCGCGGGAGATGCCTCGGACGCCTGCACGGTGGACGGAACACACCCCAACGATCTCGGATTTTACCGTTTCTTCAAGGCGCTGCAGCCGATTTTTGAGAAAATTTATTAAAAAAAGTCCCTCTCAAGGGGTGACTTCCATAAAGCAGATTTACCTGCCGAAAAACAAAAAGGAGTACGGACGATTTGTTCGTACTCCTTTTCATACGCCTTGCCTTGCAAGGTATAGTGAGGTGTACTGTCGGGGAGGAAGAGCCTCCCTTGTGTAAAGGGAGGTGGCTTGCGAAGCAAGACGGAGGGATTGTAAAAGCAAAAATTTCATCGTAAAACAATCCCTCAGCCGCCTAACGGCGCCAGCTCTCCCAAAGGGAGAGCATTTCTTGAAGTTCTTAACGAAATGACATTGCTCACGAGGGATTTTTCTTTATCTGAGGCGGCAGATTCATCAGAATCAAAGTTCACGCCGTATAATCCTGAATGAGTGACATCAATTCGCGCCACGAGCCAACCGTGATGCCGACGCTCAATGCCTCGCGATCGGCGGGCGGAAGAGAATCGACCGACACCTCCAGCAAGCGCACGAGATAGCCGTCCGAAGTGAAAACGCCGATTTTTCCGTTGGCTTCCTTCAGACAAAAGGCTTCGGTGGGCGGGGGAGTCTGTGCGGACGAGTCTCCCATCGTAGGGAGCGAGTCGGAATCCGGTTGCTCCGTATTGATATTTGCCAAACAAGCGCGTAACTCCTCGACCAACGCGTCGGTACTCTCCTTGAGAGCCGCGCTTTCGTCAACGGCGTTCCGCAGAGCGGTCAGTGAAGTGATCGAAAAGACCAGACAAACCAACAAAATCAAGGCACAGATTGCGGTCAAAATTTTTGAAGCATCCATAGTTTTGTTCCTCTCACATTTTTTTGCAGATTGGGTAATGATAGTTTTTCCTCGCCTTCTGTTTATATGCATGCTTGTGTGGAATAATAAGAAAAATGGAGGTGGAAGCATTGAAAAAAAGGAGAAAAAAACTCCGAAGAGGTGTTTTTTGGAGAATTGCGACCTTCCTTTTTTTATTTTTTACGGTGGCTGTCATCGCGGGTGGCGTATGGCTCGCCGCATCCTTTGAACAAAAACTTCCCGATGATTTTTTTTGTCTGACGGCAAAAGGGGAGTCTCCCCGCTTTTTTGTCTATCATTTCGAGGACCGCGCCAACCGCATCGGTGAGGCGGAGGAGCTTTCCGCCGGAGGATTTGCGCAACAGGAGCGCGCTTGGGTGGCATATCCCGACCTCCCCCAGCATCTGATCGATGCATTTGTGTCGATCGAGGACAAGCGGTTTTATCGGCACAACGGTGTGGATTGGTATCGCACGCTTGCGGCAAGCTCCAATCATCTGCTTGGCGGAGAACGGCGCTTCGGTGCCTCCACGATCACACAGCAGGTGGTCAAAAACGTCACGGGAAACAACGATGCCACCGTCAAGCGTAAGATTCAGGAAATCTTTTATGCGCTTGATCTTGAGCGGCAACTCGATAAAACACAGATTTTGGAAATCTATCTCAACGTCATTCCTTTTTCCGATAACTGTGACGGTATCGCGGCGGCTGCATCACACTATTTTTCCAAGACACCGCAGGAATTGACGGTTGCCGAATCTGCGACGATCGCCGCCATCACCAACAGCCCGACCTACTACAACCCAATCCGAAATCCCGAACACAATCTCCAAAGACGCAATCTCATTCTTTCCGAAATGTACGCGCAGGGCGCGCTGAGTGAGAGTGCGTATCAAAGCGCGATCGCCGCGCCGTTGGGGCTGAATTTGGATCGGGAGAATGGGGAAGAGGGCATCAATTCGTGGTATATCGACATGGTGATCGAGGACGTGATCAACGATCTCGTCGCGCAGTACGGGATGACACGGGGCGCGGCATCCAATCTTGTCTATTCGGGCGGTTTGCGGATCGACGTGGCAATGGACGAAGAGATTCAATCCTTGGTCGAGGAATATTACCGCACCGCCATCCGTCTGCCAACCAACCAAAACGGTGTCAGAGCGCAATCGGCGCTCATCGTGATGGATGCCGCCACGGGAGACATCCTCGGCGTTGCGGGCGCTGCCGGAGAGAAACGTGGCAACCGCGTGCAGAATTTCGCCACACAAACCAAGCGTCCGCCGGGTTCCGCGATCAAGCCGATCACGGTCTACGCCCCCGCGCTTGAGGCAAAACTGATCGATTGGGCGAGCGTCTACGATGACGTACCCGTCAATTTCGGAACGGGCGGAAGACTTCCGTGGCCCAAAAACGCCACCAACGTCTACCGAGGACTCACCAACATCGCCTATGCCGTGGCACACTCCACCAATACCGTTCCCGTGCGGATTTTGGACGAGCTGGGCTTGGAGCACGCCTTTCGGAGCGCCAAAGAGCGGTTTCACCTCGAAAGTTTGGTTGATGCCGACCGCGACGTCGCCGCGCTGGCTCTCGGACAGTTGAATTTTGGTGTGACGTTGCGCGAGATGACGGCGGCATACACCGTCTTTGCTGATGCGGGGATTTATCATCCTTGGCGATCTTATTATCGCGTGCTGGATTCCGACGGCGTCGTTTTGCTGGCGTGTCCCGATCGCGCCGACAGCGTGATGTCGACAGAAAATGCCGCGATCATGACCAAGCTTTTGCAGGGTGTGGTCGAGAGCGGAACCTCGTCTTCAATTACGCTCAACCGCATGGTCGAATGTGCGGGAAAGACGGGAACCACCAACCGCGATGGTGACCGATGGTTTGTCGGTTACACTCCCGACATGATTTGCGGCGTTTGGTGCGGTTACGAATTTCCCGAACCGCTGGAGGGGCGCAATCTTTGCACCGAGACCTGGAACCGCGTCATGAAGCGTATCGTTGAGAAAAAAGGGGGAAGAGAACACTTTGACGTTCCCTCGTCGATTGTGCGCGTCAGCTATTGCAAGGACAGCGGCAAGCTTCTCACCGATGCCTGCGAAGCCGATCCGCGCGGCAGCCGCACCGAGATCGGATGGTTTTTGGCGGATGACGTACCGAGGGATTTTTGCGACTGTCACGTGCTTTGCGACTATGACCGCGAGCACGGCGGCGTCTGTCACGGCTACTGCCCGGAGGAATCGTGCGGGCAGGTGGGGCTGATCCGCGTCAATCGGCATTTTCCGATGCAGATCTACGTCAGCGACGCGCAATACGTCTATGACGGAGATCCGGTTCAATACAGCCCCAACGAAAATCCCAACCAAGCTTATTATCAAAGTGCGAAAGAGGGCTGTTGCGGCATTTCGCACGCCGCCAAACAATATAACCGCTCCTGTACGGAGCATCTGACACCTCCCCCCACAAAGGATTGGGAGTATCTCTTTCCCAAACTCCTGCCCACCGAACAGGAATAATCCGCGCCTCCGTCTCATAGAGTGAGAACAGGGAGAGGTGCGAAAAAACAGCACCTCGCGGGAGGTGCTGTTTTGCATAAGAGAAAATACGGGAAAATGACGGTGAGCGCATGGCTGAACTCCGAAATGGAGCAGTCCAATCCCATCGTGATGGTGGTGATCGGCGTGCTTTTGACGATCGTCGCGTTGCTTGTGCGCGCGGGGGTGGGAAGTCCCTATGAAACCATTCACGCCATGGGGATCGCCGAGATCATTCCGCCGGTTTGGATCATGACGCTCTTGTGGACGCTTTCTTTTTTGATCGTGGGATGCGCCGCGGGATTTGTGCTTGCTTTTCGCACTTGCGGACGTGACACCGAAAAGTATCGCGGCGGAATGTTCTTCGTTTTGCTGGCGGTCCTGGAGATCTGCTGGTATCCGCTTTTCTTCGGCGCACACCTTGTTTTTTTGAGCGCGCTTGCCTCGATCCTCATCCTCTGCCTGGCGCTCACGGTGACCTTTTCGTTTTACCGCGTCACAAAATTCGCGGGAATGCTGCTTTTGTTGCACGACGTTTGGCTGGTCTATATGCTCATTCTCAATTTCGCCGTCCTGTTTCGGGCGTGAAAAAAGGGCTGCCTCAAGCAATGAGGCAGCCCAACTTTTTTTGATTTTTTCGGAAGGATTACAGTTCGTCAATCTCCGCCAGCCAGAGGGCGGAGCAGGCGTCGGAGGGCATACACCACGCGCCGCGAGGTGAGAGCGAGACCGAGCCGACCGCGGGGCCGTCCGGCGAGCAGGAACGCTTGAATTGCTGCGCGAAGAATCTGCGGAAGAATACGCGAAGCCATTTTTTCAGCGTTTCGTCATCGTAGACGTCGCCCAAGGCGTGCTTCGCCATGCGATAAAGCTTTGCGGGCGAGAAGCCGTAGCGCAGCGCATAGTAGAGATAGAAATCGTGAATTTCGTAAGGTCCGACCAGATCCTCGGTCTTTTGCGCGATTTCGCCGTTTTCATTGGCGGGAAGCAGCTCGGGAGAGACGGGAGTGCCGAGAACGTCACGAAGGGCGGCGGCGATCTTGTTTTTGCCATCGGCATCGTAAAGATCGGCGCAGTGGGAAACGAGGTGGCGGACAAGCGTTTTGGGGATCGAGGCATTGACGCCGTACATCGACATATGGTCGCCGTTGTAGGTTGCCCAGCCGAGCGCCAGCTCGGAGAGGTCACCCGTACCGATCACCATACCGCCGCAATCGTTTGCGACGTCCATCAAAACCTGTGTGCGCTCACGCGCCTGTGCGTTTTCGTAGGTCACGTCACGCTGTTCGGGATCGTGTCCGATGTCACGGAAATGCAGATTGACCGCGTCGAAAATATCCACGCAGCGGAAATCCACACCAAGCTCCTCGCAAAGCACGGTGGCGTTGGTTTTGGTACGCTTGGTCGTGCCGAAGCAGGGCATGGTGACCGCGATGATATCCGTTCTCGGACGTCTGAGCGCATCCATCGCGCGGACCATCACAAGGAGTGCCAGCGTCGAATCCAATCCACCGGAGATGCCGAGGACGATCTTTTTTGCAAAGGCACGCTCAATTCTTGCCTTGAGACCCTCGGTTTGGATCGCGAGAATGCGATCGCAACGGCGGATTCGCTCGTCACGGTCAGCCGGGAGGAAGGGCGAGGGGGCAATGCTTCTTGTCAGGGTTGTTTCGGAGAGTGTAAACGAGAAACAATCCAAATGAGTTCTCATCTCGCAAGGCGTCGCGGGTGCGCGGCGGCGCTCACCAAGCACAAGATCGAGATCGATCTCACTTACCACCATGGAATCGGCAGTGTCAAACGGCGCTTTTTCGGCAAGCAGCTTACCGTTTTCACAGATCATGGAGTGACCGCCGAACACCGTGTCGGTGGTCGACTCTCCTGTGCCGGCGTTGGCGTAAAGATATCCGCAAACCGTGCGTGCCGATTGCGAAAGAACCATCGCGCGTCGAAATTCCTCGCGTCCGACACGCTCGGCATCGGCAGCGGGAGCGCAGATCAGCGTCGCACCTTCCGCAGTGTACGCGACAGAGGGCGGGTTGGGAAGCATGCATTCGCTTCCGAATTCCACGGCAATGCGCAGAGAATCCATATTTTCGCAGGCAAAGATCATGTGAGTGCCAAAAGAAACCTCCATATCGCCAAGGCTCAACGTGTCTCCCAAAAACAATGCATCCGGAACGGCGAAGTAACGTGCCTCGGAGGAATCCTTGGCGTTTTGCAAATGGGTTTTGGGAACGATGCCCAAAATCTCGCCCCCGCAACAGACAGCCGCGCAATTATAAAGCTTTCCGTTGTAAGCGAGCGGCAATCCCACAACAGAGAGCAACTCCAGGTCGGCGGTCTTGGAAAGATAGTGCATCAGTGCTTCCTTTGCGCCTCTGATCAGCGTTTCGGAAAAAAACAGATCGCCGCAGGTGTATCCCGTCAGGGAAAGCTCCGGGAAAACCAGCACGCGCACGCCGCGCTTGTCGGCATCCTTTGCGATGCGGATCAGCTCATTCGCGCAAAAAGCGGGATCGGCAATGCGCACGTCGGGACTTGCGACGGCGACCTTCAAAAAACCGTGTTTCATCATTTCATCGTCCTTTCTTTCAAAGGAATGGTATTTTTTACTATTATACCGAATTTTTTTTGCAAATACAAGAGTTTTTTGAATTTTTTTGCTTCGCGAGCATATTTTTGCATGGAATTTTCTTGGTAAACCCGCTGCTCTTTTGGAAAAAACAACTCACGGTTGATTGCATTCTACGGAAAAGTATGGTATAATGAATTATTAAGAAGATTACGGAAAGGAACTGAACGTTATGTCGGATAAGATCACAATTTCCTGTCAGGCACTTACACAAAAGCTTTGTGAGAACGTCGGACGGGTTCTGCTTGGAAAAGAGGAGACCGTGAAGCTCGTTGTGTGCGCAATGCTTTGCGGCGGTCACGTGCTTCTGGAAGACGTTCCCGGCACCGGAAAAACCAGCCTTGCACGCGCGCTTGCCGCTTCTCTTGAGGCATCCAACAAGCGAATCCAATTCACCCCCGACCTCCTTCCCTCGGACGTGACGGGTATTCATTTTTATCAGCAGAACGAGGGAAAATTCATTCTGCGCAAGGGTCCGATCTTTGCCAACGTCGTGCTTGCCGACGAGATCAACCGCGCCACCCCGCGCACACAGTCGGCACTTCTTGAGTGTATGGAGGAAAAGCAGGTCACCATTGACGGCGAGACGCTTCCCATGGAGAAGGTGTTTTTGGTGCTTGCGACGATGAACCCGATCGAATTTCAGGGCACGTTCCCGCTCCCTGAGGCGCAGATCGACCGTTTCTTTATGAAGCTTCACCCGGGTTATCCCACCGAGGCAGACGAGCAGCGCATCGTTGAAAACACCTGCACGGGCAAGAGAGCCGAGACGCTTTCCTCGGTTGCGACCGTCGAGGAGGTGTTGGCGGCACGCGCCGAGATCGAAAAGGTGTATATCAGCGAACCGATCCGCAACTACATTGTCCGCTTGGTTCGCGCCACACGCGACAGCGACAAGGTCAAGCTCGGCGTCAGCCCCCGCGGTACGGTCGCCATGACGCAGGCGGCGCGCGCTTGGGCGGCAATGCACGGACGCGACTACGTGTTGCCCGATGACGTCAACGCTTTGGCAGTTCCGATTCTGTCGCACCGCATCATTTCACAGGCACAGAACAGCATTCGTCTGACACAATCCAACGAGGCGATCATCGAGTATCTGCTCACGAAGATCCCCGCACCGTTGGAAAAATAATATAAAAAACGAATTTTTGCGGAAGGGAGGTGCTCCGATGGGAGAGGCGTTTGCCGGTTTGTTGGTGCTCGCGTTTGCGCTCGCGGTGACGATCTCGTATATGGCGGAGAGATATTACAGCCGAAAGCATCGGTTTGATGCGGTGACGTACGACGTCAAACTCAGCTGTGACGAGCTGTTTGAAGGCGAATATTTTTATCTGATCCAGACCTTGACCAACACGGGAGAGGTCGCGATTCCCATGCTTAAATCGGAGGTGCTTCTGCCCGAGGGATTGCAGTTCGTTTTGCCGAATACATCTTCGCTCCATTCTTTGAAGGATGATTGTCGACAATCGGTGGAGAGCATTTTTACGATTCCCGTCGGAAGCTCGGTCACACGTCGTTGGAGAATCATCGCAAACAAGCGCGGCGTTTACAGCACCGAGGACATTTCCATGATCACCGTTGGAAACGATCTCTTCGGAACTTCTGCTTTTTCGGTTAAAATGAAGACGGCGGAGGGCGTGGGCGACCGCGTCGTAGTGCTTCCGTGCGCATCCGAGAGCATTGAGGATATTGCGCTCAACGCCGCCTATTCGGGCATTCGATCGGCTCCGCGCGGTGTGATCTCGGATCCGATGTCGGTCTGCGGCGTACGCGCTTATCATCCCGACGATCCGATGAACCGCATTGATTGGAAGCAGACTGCACGCATGGGACGTCTGATGGTACGCGAGCAGGAATACCAGATCCGCGACAGCTTCAATCTACTCCTGAATATGCAATCGCTTCTGATCGAGAAGAATTTTCCACAGATCAGTGCGCCGTCCTATATCGAGGATGCCATCGGCATCTGCGCCTCGCTCCTCGATTCCGCAATCGCCAACGATTCTCCGATCTTCATGGTGGCAAACGCGCCGCCAACGGGGAAGGGAGATTGTCTTTTGGCGGGAGATGCGGTGGGCGAGCAGCTTTTTTGCAGTGACGAATATCGCCGTCACGACGAGGTGATGTTGGCTTACCGCATGCTCGCCTTTCTTCCCATGCAGATCTCGATTCCAATCGAGAAGGTCATGGATGACATCGTTTCGCGCCCCGAGCTCTACGCGCGCGGCGGACATCTTGTGATGGTTACGGCGTATCTCGACGAGCGGATGCTCCAATTCCATCGCATCATGCAAGAAAGAGGTTACAAGGTGATCTTTTTCGTGCTTTCCACGGGACACAATCTCATGGAGGTTCCACCCGATATGGACGTTTATTACCGTCCGTGCAGTCTTGGAAAGAGAGGGACCGTCTATGCAGTCTGATATGAAACGTCTCCTCTCCTTCTACAAGCTCGTCTCGGTTGTCGGTGTTTGTGCGGTCATCGCACCCGCGTTCTATTTTTTGACACTCTCGATTTTCCAAGAAAAATTGACTCTCCTTCTGACTCTTTTGCTCTTTCCCGCAACGGTGTCTGCGGGCTATCTTTGCCAATGGCTTTTGCTTGGCAAGCAGGAACGGCTGAAAAAGCAGACCGTCGTCGACTTCAATTTCGAGCAAAAGATCACGATTCCCAAAAAGCAGCGACGATTGGCGGCACTCTTGTCAATTGTGGTGGGCGCCTTGCTCGGTTGGCTCTCCTCGCTCCCGCTTTCGGGACTTGCATGGGAGGAGTTGGAAGCCCTCATGGCTGTGTATTGCGCGGCGTGCGCTTATATCGGTGTCAGACTTTGCCGAGCCAGCTTCAATCAGCTCCTCGGAATCCGTTCCATGATCGAATGCTTTGCGGCGTTTGCATTGTACGCGCTCTTGGGATCCTATCTCGTTTTTTTCGCACTCGCGCTCTACTCACTCTGTCTCCTGATTGAATTGAATCAAGAGTCGGTGTTGCAAAACGCCAGGACCTCCGACACGTGCCGCATCACCCCCGACATCCTTCGCACGGGAATTGGGTTGGTGTTTCATGCATGGGGAAGGGCTTTTCTGCTTGCACTCGGATTATTGTCGATTTACACCACGATCGGAACCTCGTTCTATTTTCTGATCGGCGTCACGCGCTTTCGTCTCCAAATGTCAGAGGGGACGCTTTCGGATTTTGAAATCATCTTTTATGACATCCCCTCACGCCTTCCCGTGCTCAATTGCATCTTGTTTATGCTGGGAATCGCGATCTTCATCTTTGCCATCGTTTTGTTGCTTGGCAGAAGACGGCAGGTGGGAACGGTCATGCTCTCCGCTTGGCGGTCTTGGCTGAATACGCTGTCAGTCTTTTTGAAGAAATTGCTCTTTGGCTATCACTATCGGAAAAAGGAAAAGGCGATCCCTGCCGTACCCTTGACCGAAAATTATATCGATACCGTCGAGAAGATCAATCGTCCCGTGCGGCGGCGCGCTCTGAATTATCCCTCTTTTTTGCGGCGTCTGCGATCGCTTGACGGTGCAGAAGCGCGCTTTGCTTACGCTTATCGCACGGTGATCGCTTTCATGGTGCAAAAGGAGATCGGCGTGGAGGCGCATCACACACCGACCGAGGCAGCGGCGATCATCGACCGCAAGACCAACTACCGAGAAATCGGTGAGCTGACCTCTCTCTTTACACAGATGACCTATGCCAAGGATCGCCAAATCGAGGGGGAAACGCTGAAGCGTGCCACCGATGCCTGCTGTTCGATTCTGGAGCGGATCATCAGCACGTAAAAAACAAAAAAGAGGTGCTGCGCTCATCATGCGTAACACCTCTTCGTATTTATGTTCTTTTACTGCTTCTTTTCCAGGAAAGCAACCACGTCTCCGATGGTGACGAAGCCCTGAATGTCGTCGTCCTGAATTTCGATGCCAAAGCGCTCCTCGCACATCATGACGAGATCTGCAAGCTCGATGGAATTGATGCCCAAATCGTTTGCAAGTTCAGCCTCGGGGGTGATTTCGTCGGGATCCAACTGCAGCTCCTCGACCAAAAGCTTTTTCAGCGTTTCAAACATGCTAAAATATCCTCCAATTTTGTAATTGTGATGCCGAAGTTCGGCACATACACATATATTATACACGATGATCCATGGTTTGTCAAGTAAAATTTATACATCTATGTATGTTTTTGCGTATTTTTGCGCATTGCGTATGAAAAATATCAAGAAAGGAGACCAAGGATGCAAATTTTTCGCAATCGCCCCTTGGCACTTGCGGCGTGTCTGAGTGCCGTGCTTGCCGCCTTGATTTCGGAATGGGACAGCCGCTCAAAGTTGCTTCTCGGCGGATTGATCCTCCTGGGCTTGACGGTTGCCGTTGTCGTGCGGATCCGCAAGGGATTTTCCTACCGTTGTCTCGTTTGCACCCTTTGTCTGTCTGCGCTTTTTCTATCGCTTTTGTCCTCCTTCTTGTTTTTCAATGTTTCCTATCAAAAGTATCAAGCTCTCAATGGCAAGGAATGCCGAGCGGAGGGCTACGTTCTCGAGCGCATCGATTCGACTGCCTTTTCCACCTTGCTTCGCGTGAAGCTGACCGAACTCAATGGGGAAGCGGTCTCGGACCGTGCCGTCATAGAGTGTGAATACGCCACGGCATTGCAGGTGGGCGATGGGTTTCGGCTTTCGGGAACCGCGCGGGAATTTGTCACCGATCAATCAATCGACGAAAAAACATTCTATCTTTCCGAGGGCTGCATGACGGTCATCGTTTGTCAGAGCGCCGAGGATTGTGAAGCCTTGGGGACGCATCGGGGAGAGGTTTCGGTCATGGCGTCGCGTCTGCAGACAGCACTTGGCTACCGCCTGCAATCGGCGGTCGGTGAGGACGGTGCAGGCTTGTCGGCGGCGCTTTTGCTGGGCGACCGATCCTATCTTTCGGCAGACAATATACTGAGCTTCCGACGCGCCGGTGTTTCTCACCTTTTGGCGTTGAGCGGTCTGCACGTGTCAATTCTGATCGCGTTCGCTGAGTTTCTGTTGCGACTTTTTTGCGTTCCCAAGCGGGCACGGGCTTTTGCCGTTCCGCTGTTTGCGCTCGGATACGTGGCAGTGACGGGTTTTGCGCTTTCGACTTGGCGCGCAGTGTTAATGTTGAGTGTGCTCTATCTCGGCTTTTTGCTCCGTCGAAGCTATGATTCCTTCACGGCTCTTTGCACCGTGTTGGCGGCCATTCTGATCGTCACGCCATACGCCGTCCTCGACCTCTCGCTTTGGCTTTCCTTCTTGGCGGCGGGTGCGATCGTGATCTTCAATCCCGCGTTGCAGAGACTTTTTGAGAGAATTGCCGAAAAGAAACCGAACAAACTTCTTTTCATGCTCTTCAAAGCCGTGTTTGGGGCGCTTTTCATCGGCGTTGTGACCAACCTCGCCCTTCTTCTCATCAGCGCCGTCTGTTTTGGTGAGATCTCGTTGCTCTCCATTCCCGTCACAATGCTTTTGTCTTTGCCGGTTACGCTTCTCATTTGGTGCGATGCGATCGCGCTTTGTTTCCCGGGACTTTTCCCGGTGACGCGTCTTTGCGCACTTTTGGAGAGATTGATTCTCGGCGTTTGCCGAAGGGCATCGCGGATGCGGCATATCATGCTGCCCACCGTGAGCAATCTCACGCTGCTTTTGATCGCGGCACTGACACTTGCACTGATCCTTTTCGCGGTTTGCCGTATCAAGCGTCGACGCAATCTGCTGATTCTTCCCATCCTGTGCGCGTCGGTTTTGATTTCCTCTTTGGCAAACACCCATCTGCCTCGAAACGCTGATTGGAAATCCACCGTGATCACCTCCAAATTGGGGGAGGTGAGGCTCTATACGCGTCACGGCACTGCGGTCGTGATCAACGATACGACGCGCGCGGTTTCTCTGTCGTATGAGATCAAACAGACAACGGTTGCCTGCTCGTGCGGAGGGATCGAAGATCTGGTTTTCCCTCGTTATTATAATCAGGGAACCTATTTCATCTCCGACCTTTCTTCCCGAATCCTTGTTCGCAAGCTCCATTTGCCGATCCCGTCGGATGCGCGGGAGGAGGCGATTGCAAAAAGACTGACCGAGGAGGCGGAGCTGCACGGGATCGAGGTTTTCTTTGACGCCGAGGAATATCTTTTGCAATATGATTCGGGAGCTTGATCGCCCGAAACACGCTTCGACAAAAAAAGTCGTTTTTCCTGTATCGGAAGACGGCTTTTTTTCATACGCTGTTATTGTGAAAGCCACACCGCAAAACGCGGCAGCTTCGGAAGAGAGGAGAGTGCAGGGAGATGAAGGAAAAAACAACTCTTGCGGTTTTGGGGGGCGATCAAAGACAAATCGTGATGGCGCGAGTTCTTGCGGAGTACGGATATCCCACCAAGGTGTGGGGATTGGGCAGATGTCGGCAGGAGATCGGGGACGCGAAATATTGTGAATCCTGGGAAAACGCGATTCTGGATGCCGATGCCGTGATCCTTCCGTTGCCCGCCTCGGCGGACGGCGTGCGGATTCATTGTCCGTTGCACGATCATGACGTGTTTTTGCGAGTGACCACGTTGCTCGATGCCATTGCGGGCAGGCGTTTGTTCGGAGGCAGGATCGTTGAGTCGATCCGCAGAATCGCCGAGCAAAAGAGCGTGGAGTGGGTTGATTATTATGAGTCTGAGATTCTACAGCTGAAAAATGCGCTTCCCACCGCAGAGGGCGCGATTGCCATCGCCATGCAAGAGCTTCCCGTGACGATTGCGGGGGTATCCGCCGCCGTGATCGGATATGGCAGGATCGCTTCCTTGCTTGCGCAAAAATTGCATGCCTTGGGAGCGCAGGTGACGGTGTACGCCCGCCGCACCGAGCAGTTGACACAAGCTTCGCTTCATCATCACAAGGTGCAAAAATTGACCTTGCCCGATGGAGAATCGGCACTGAGCTGTTTGTCGGATGACTGCCGTGTGGTGTTCAATACCGTACCGCATCGGTTGATCACACGTGAGGTCTTGAAAAAAATTCCGCACCGATGCGTTTTGATCGATTTGGCGTCAGCACCCGGCGGAATCGATCATGCGGCGGCTCAGGAATTGAATATTCGCAGCGTGTGGGGAACCGCCTTGCCCGGCAAATGCACGCCGGAGAGCGCGGGGCGTTATATCGCCGAGACGCTCGCCCAAATGCTGGAAAGCTGACGGGGCAGGCGAACTTGATCGGAGAGGAGGGATTTTTATGTTGGGATATGCCTTCTGCGGCTCCTTTTGCACGCATGCACGTGCTTTGAGGGAGCTGCGGAATTTGATTGACGCGGGTTATGAGATTCAACCCATTTTCAGTGAAACGGTCAGCCGTACGGATACCCGCTTCGGAAAAGCGTCTGCTTTGCGCTCCGAGGTCGAGGGACTTTGCTCGCATCTCCCCATTGACACGGTGGTTGATGCCGAGCCGCTCGGACCGAGCATGCCGCTTGACGCGCTGATCATCAGTCCGTGTACCGGAAACACCTTGGCAAAGATCGCCAACGGTATTACCGATACCGCAGTCTGCATGGCGGCAAAGGCGCATCTGCGCAGTGACCGCCCTTTGGTGATCTCGCTGGCATCGAACGATGCACTTTCGGCAAATTTGAAGAATATCGCGACGCTGCTTTCGCGAAAGCAGGTCTATTTCGTTCCCATGGAGCAGGACGATCCCGAAAAGAAGCCGCATTCCTTGGTGGCTGATTTTTCGCTTTTGGTTCCCACGCTTCACGCCGCCTTTGAGGGCAGACAGTTTCGCAAGCTTTTCCTCTGAGTGGCGAGATGACGGTTTCCGACGTCGATTTCAAGGTTTTCCGCAGGCTTTTTGGGGCGAGCCTCATGCCTTGAAATCGACGCTTTTTGCCGAAACGGGTGAGTCCTGTTGTGCAGTGGGCTTTTGAAACAGCGTTTTGAACCATTCAAGGTCCTCGCGGTCAATGCTTTTGGTAAAGAGCAGGAGCAGAACGTAAAGCGCCAAGGTCCAAAAGCAATGCAGGAAAATGGAGAGGGCGGGGGAAGACACCGAAAAGCCGGTGAGTTCCAACAGGATCCGTGTCATGCAGGTCGCGCCCACAATACACAACAGAGGTTGATACACCCATTTGAGAAGGCGTACTTTGGTCGAACTGACCGTCAAAAGATGATGGATGCTCAAAACCGTGTTGAAAAGCTCCGAGAAATAGATGGTGATCAGATATCCCGTAATGCCGTATTTCGGAATCAAAAACCGGACCAAAATCACCGAAATGAGCGCGTCGAGGATGTTGATCTTCATCGAAAAGACCTGCTCGCCAAGCCCCTTCATCATGGCGTCGGTGGCGGTGTCCACGTACATGATCGGGATGAGGGGGGCCAGCAGACGAATATAGCGTCCCGTGTCGGTTGCGGGATAAAGTGCCTCTCCGATCTCTCCCGAGAAGCAGATGAGAATGCCGGCGATACCGATCGAAAACATCAGCGAGAGAGACCAGACGCGGGAGATCATATAATTGATTCGCAGACGGCAATTTTGCACGTGACATTCGGCAAGCTCGGGAACGAGGAGTCCCGAAAAGGAGGAGATCAGTGCGGCGGGGTAGAGTACGACGGGGATCGCCATCCCTTGAATGCACCCGTATGCCGCCAAGGATGCGGCATGACTGCTGCCGCTGTTTCGCAAGCCCTCGGGAATCAGAATGTGTTCGAGCGTGATCAATCCCGATCTCACGTATGCCGTCAGCGCGATCGGAAGTGCGATTTTCATCAGCTTTCGTCCCTCGTTTGCCGATGATCCGGCGCGTCTGTCGGGAAAGTGCAGATTTCGGTCGATCAGATAGAGCAACAATTCAAAGAGAAAAGAGAGGATTTCCGCCAAAGCACCGCCCAGCACCAGCGCGCAGCAGGTTTCTTCGATGCCGCCCGGAGCCACCACACCCAAAAGATACATCGTAGCTCCGATTTTGACCGCCTGCTCAAAGACCTGCACCGCCGCGTTTTTGTAAGCGCGGCGCACGGCGGTGAAATAGCCTCCGAGCGCCGAGGAGATCGCGATGGCGGGCAACGTCATCCCAAAGAGGCGCAGAGAAGAGACGGTGCGTGCGTCCTTGAGCCAACGAATTCCGATGGGCTCGGCAAAGGAAAAGAGCAGAAGCGCCGATCCAAAGCCGAAAACAAGGGCATAAACCACGGCGCGCCGCATGGCGGTGCCGATGCGGTGCTCTTCGTTTCGTCCCATTGCCTCAACCACAACGTGTGTCACACCCAAATGGATTCCCGAGGTTGCGAGTGTCAGGGAGAAGCCGTAGACGCCCGACATCAGGGAAAAGAGCCCCATTGCCTCGGCACCGACGCGATTGGAAACGTAAACTTGAAAGGAAACCCCAACGGTTCGCATCAAAAGCGTTGCCGCTGTCAAGAGCATGGCGTTCCAAAAAACTTGCCTTGCATGCTTTTTCATTGTCACCCGTCCTTTCGGCAAGATCTGATATCATATCCACTTTATGCAAAATCGTAAAAAAATATTTTTGATCCGCTCAAAAGAATATGCAAATCGGATATTGACAAATCGAGCGGTTTATTATATCATATTATAGTCATAAACGAATCGAAAAAACATGAGAAAAGAGGAGAGAACAATGGTCATTCATGTGTGTGAGCTTTGCGGATACGAGTATATTCCCGCCAATGGAGATATTGACGGAGGAATTGAGGAAAACACCGATTTTGAGGATCTGCCGGAAAGTTGGGTATGCCCCCTGTGCGGTGCATCCAAGGAGGACTTTATCGAAGAGATCGTCGATGATGATGACGTCGACGCGTAAATGCTTTTGCGGAAGAGCGATCTTCCGCTTTTTTTATGCTCATTTTGATGGAAATACGCTGCTTTTGATTGACTTTTGCGACAAAATGTGGTAAACTATATTTATAAAAGCAATCTGCCCGAAAGGAATCAGAAGATGAAGAAAAAATTACTCGCCGTGGACGGCAACAGTATTCTCAACCGCGCGTTTTACGGAATTCGCCCCCTGACCACCAAGGACGGCTTTTCCACCAACGCGCTTTACGGCATGGTGACGATGATCAGCCGTCAGACCGAGACGCTGTCTCCCGACTTTTGCGCCGTGGCGTTTGACCTCAAGGCACCCACCTTCCGTCACGGAATGTACGATGCCTACAAAGCAGGCCGCCGTCCGATGCCCGAGGAGCTTGCGATGCAGCTGCCCGTGGCAAAGGAATTGATGACGGCGATGGGTTACACCGTGCTGGAGATGGAGGGCTACGAGGCGGATGACATTCTCGGTACGCTTGCCGCAATGTGTGAGGACGCCGACTGCGAGGCGTATCTTCTGACCGGTGACCGTGACGCGCTGCAGTTGATCAGCGACCGTGTCCACGTTCTGCTTGCCACCAACACCGAGACGGTCGATATGAACGAAGACCGCTTTTTTGAAAAATACGGTGTCAAATCCTCTCAGTTCGTCGACGTCAAGGCATTGATGGGCGACAGCTCCGACAACATTCCGGGCGTTCCCGGCATCGGAGAAAAGACTGCTCTGAAGCTGATTTCCGAATACGGAAGCCTCGACGGCGTCTACGAAGCGTTGCCGACTGCCAAACACACTCCCTCTCTCAGAACCAAATTGGAGACGGGACGGGAAAGTGCCTATCTTTCGCAAAAACTCGCGAAGATCTTTTGCGAAGTACCTCTTCCCACGGGGCTTGAGGGGATCGCTTACCAAGGGCTTCACCGTGCCGATGCGCGCAGACTCTTCCTGCGCTTGGAGTTTTCGGCGTTCATCAAACGCTTTGGGCTGAATGAAACCGACGAAGCCGAGGCAAAGACGCTGACGGCATCGGTTGAGACCGAGCGCGCGGACGTCGCGGACTTGACGGCTTTTTTGGAGGGAAAGCAGACGCTTGCTCTTGACCTTGACGGTGAGAAACTCCTTCTTGGTGACGGCACGCGAATCCTTTGCGCCGAGAGCAAGATCGATGAGATTTTGCCGCTTTTGCTGGGAAAACGCTTGGTTTGCTATGATGTGAAAACACTTTACAAGCAATGCAGAGAACCTCTTTTGCGAAAGCTTGATCTGTATGACCTGATGCTGGGAGCCTATCTCGTCAACTCCTCCAAGGGGAACTACGAGCTTCCCACCCTGATCTCGGACTATCTCGGAGAGCTTTCCAACGACGAATCTCCTCGGATCTGCTATTATTTGCGACTCTACGAGCCGATCCGCAAAAGGGTAGAGGAGAGCGGACAGGCAGATCTGCTTCGTGACTTGGAAATGCCGCTTGCCGCAGTGCTGGCGGATATGGAGTGCGTCGGTTTCCGCGTCGACCGCGAGGGGCTTGCCAATTATGGAGAGCAGCTCGGCGAGGTCGCGAAAATTCTGGAGGGGCAGATCTATTTCCACGCGGGCAAGGAATTCAACGTCAATTCCCCCAAGCAGCTCGGAGAGGTACTCTTTGAAACGCTCGGACTTCCGCACGCCAAAAAGACGAAAACGGGATACTCGACCAACGCGGAAATTCTCGAAAAGCTGCGTCCCGCGCATCCCATCATCGACGATATCCTCGACTACCGTCAGCTCACCAAGCTCAAGAGCACCTACACCGACGGACTTTTGAAGGTGGCGGACGAGGGCGGACGCGTGCACACCAATTTCAAACAGACGGGAACGGCAACGGGACGTCTTTCCTCGACCGAGCCGAATCTGCAAAATATTCCCGTGCGCACCGAGCAGGGACGCGAGCTTCGCCGCTTCTTCCTGCCGGAGAGCCGTGATTACGTCATCATCGACGCCGACTATTCGCAGATCGAACTCAGACTTCTGGCGCATATTTCAGAGGATGCCAACATGATCGCCGCCTTCCGTGAGGGCGTCGATATTCACACCTCGACCGCGGCAACCGTTTTCGGTGTTCCGACCGCCGCCGTCTCGCCCGAGATGAGAAAAAAGGCAAAGGCGGTCAATTTCGGAATCCTTTACGGCATCGGCGCGTTCTCGCTTTCCGACGATCTCGGCGTTTCGCGTGCCGAGGCGCAGGCGTTCATCGACCGCTATCTGGCGAGCTATCCCGCCATTGATGCCTATCTCAAGGACGTCATTCAAACGGGCTATGAGAACGGCTACGTGACCACGCTCTTCGGTCGTCGCCGCTATATTCCCGAGCTGTTGGGAACGAACAAAATGCAACAAAAGTTCGGTGAGCGCGTGGCGATGAACAGCCCGATCCAGGGCACCGCCGCCGACGTCATCAAGCTTGCCATGGTGCGTGTGGACCAAAGGCTGAAGGCAAGCGGCATTGACGCGCGTCTGATCTTGCAGGTGCACGACGAGCTTTTGATCGAAGCGCATCGCTCCTGTGCCGAGCAGGCGAAAACGATCCTCAAGGAGGAGATGGAGCATGCCGTCAACTATCGCGTGCCGCTGGACGTTGACATTCATATTGGAAATACGTGGTTCGAGGCGAAATGATTCACAGGTCAACGCAGTTATATTTTCTCCTAAATATTTTATAGATTTTTCGCTGAAAATGCATTATAATGGATCGCAATGCATGCCCATGGGTTGAAAAATGCCGAATCGAAGAAAACTCGTGGGGGATGACGAACAAAACGTAAAATATACTCGGAGGATTGAAAAATGAAAAATTTCAAAATGTTTGGTGTGATGATCGACATGTCACGCTGTGCCGTGATGAGCGTAGAAGGGCTCAAGCGTTTTTTGTCATTGCTCAAAAAAATGGGATACAATTGTGTCATGCTTTACACCGAGGATACCTACGAGGTCGACGGCGAGCCTTATTTCGGATATATGCGCGGCAGATACACCAAGGAGGAATTGAAGGAGATTGATGCCTTCACCGCATCGATCGGAATGGAGCTGATCCCGTGCATTCAGACTCTGGCGCACGTTGCTGCGATTTTCCGCTGGGGTACGTACGGCAATTATCCGAGGGACTGCGATGATATTCTGCTGACCGACGATGAGCGTACCTACGAGCTGATCGAGCGTATGTTCGCAACCCTTTCCGAATGCATTTCCTCGCGCCGCATCCATGTTGGGATGGACGAGGCGCATATGCT
Source organism: Clostridia bacterium (assembly GCA_017517745.1). Classification (GTDB taxonomy): domain Bacteria; phylum Bacillota; class Clostridia; order Oscillospirales; family CAG-272; genus UMGS1865. The sequence goes on from JAFWYJ010000009.1 coordinate 32,918, forward strand.
GGGACGCGGAAAGCACCTGGATATCCACGGCTATGAAACGACCAACTCGATCATGAAGCGCCATCTTGCGCGTGTTTGTGAGATCGCAAAAAAATACGGTTACGAGGTCATGCTCTGGTCGGATATGTTCTTCCGTCCTTGGAACAACGGAAAATATACGATTCCCAAGCGCGAGGTGCCCCGGGAGGTCATTGAGTCCTTGCCCCAGCAGGTCATTCCCGTTTATTGGGACTACTATCGAACCGATGAAGCGATCTACAGCGATATGATCGAAAATCACAAACAGCTTTCCAAGAACACCTGGTTTGCGGGAGGCGCGTGGTGCTGGTCCGGGATGATCCCATTCAATCGGTTCACGCTGGAATCCATGATCCCCGCACTCAAGGCCTGCAAAAAGCACGGCATCAAAAATGTGATCATGACGATGTGGGGAGACGATGGTGGGGAATGTTCGCATTTTTCGCAACTGCCATCGCTGTTCTATCTTGCCGAATACGCCCAAGGCAACACCGATGAAGCCCTCATCAAGAAAAAGTTCAAACGCTTGATCGGGATAGATTACGATGAATTTATGTCGATCGATTCTCCCAACGATGTGATGGAATATATGGGACGCCCCCGCAATCCCTCAAAATACATGCTCTATTCGGACTATTTCAACGGCTTTTTGGACTATACGGTTTCCGATGGCATCGGAGAGAAATACGCGGTGTGTGCCGAAAAATTACACGCGACCGCGAAAAAGAGCCGCCGCTACGGATACGTGTTTGACAGTGCGGCAAAGCTGTGCGACGTTCTGACGGTCAAGTATGAGCTTGGTGTTCGCACGCGTCGGGCGTATGAAGCCAAGGACGTGGAAATGCTTCGCTCTCTGGCCGAGAACGAATATGTGAAGGTTGCCAAGCTGATCGATATTTACGCGAGATCCTTTGAGCGGCAATGGTTTGTCGACAACAAGCCTTATGGATTTGACATAGAGGACATCAGGCTCGGAGGACTCATTCGCCGTACCGATGCCTGCCGCCGCCGCATTCTTGATTACGTCAACGGTAGGATTGACCGTATCGTTGAATTGGAGGAGAAGCTGCTTCCGTACGGAGAAAAGGGAGAGACCATTGGCTTTAACAACGCGCTTTCTTCCGCCACGGGCAACTTTTGGTAAAAAACGTTATGTCTTGAACTCATACAAACGCTGATTTTTTCGGGAGACCTTGTGCGGACGGTCGACGTTCCCGATTTCACCTGCTGTTTGATTCTGCTGAAGAAACAGTAAAAGCGGAATCACGAACCGCAAAACCAAGAAGATCGGATGCGTCATTTCAGGCGATGAGCTTTGTGACGTGTCCGATTTTTGTGTTTGAAAAAGGAGATATCCTGATTGCAAGAAATGAAATCCAAAGCGATATATCGTTGACAAATGCGCATGAATATGATATAATAGGCAAAAAGATCCGAATGGAGAAGATTGACAAAAATATTTGGAGGCGCGAAAAATGAAAAACTTCAAAACCTTCGGCGTGATGATCGACATGTCCCGCAACGCCGTGATGAGCATGGATGGACTCAAACGATTTTTGCCCCTGCTCAAGAAAATGGGATACAACTGTGTGATGCTTTACACCGAGGATACCTACGAGGTCGACGGTGAGCCCTATTTCGGCTATCTGCGTGGAAGATATACCAAGGCTGAGATGAAGGAGCTGGATGCCTTTGCCGCCTCTCTCGGCATGAAGATGATCCCCTGCATCCAGACGCTGGCGCATCTCAATGCGATCTTCCATTGGAGACCGGTTGCCGATTTCCCGAAGGACTGCAACGATATTCTGATGACCGACGACGAGCGCACCTACGAGCTGATCGATCATATGTTCGCAACGCTTTCCGAGTGCTTTTCCTCGCGTCTGATCCACATCGGAATGGACGAGGCACATATGCTCGGACGCGGAAAGCATCTCGACCGCTTCGGCTATGAGAACGCAAACTCGATCATGAAGCGTCATTTGGCGCGCGTTTGTGAGATCGCGAAGAAATACGACTACGAGGTCATGCTCTGGTCGGATATGTTCTTCCGTCCCTGGAACAACGGAAAATATATGATCCCCAAGTGCGAAATGCCGAAGGAGATCGTCGAGTCCTTGCCCGAGAAGGTGATTCCGGTTTATTGGGATTACTATCAGACGAACGAGCAGGCATACAGCGATATGATCGAAAACCACAGACAGCTTTCCAAGGAGGTCTGGTTTGCGGGCGGCTCCTGGAGCTGGCACGGTATGATCCCGTTCAACCGCTTCACGCTCGAATCGATGATTCCCGCCATCGATGCTTGCAAAAAGCATAAGGTGAAAAACGTGGTCATGACGATGTGGGGCGACGACGGTGCCGAGTGCTCGCATTTCTCGCAATTGCCGTCTCTGTTCTATCTCGCCGAATATGCCAAGGGCAACACCGACGAGAGCTTGATCAAGGCAAAATTCAAGCGCATGATCGGCATTGATTTCGATGAGTTCATGGCGATCGATCATCCCAACGACGTCGTCAAATATGAGGGCCAGCCGCGCAATCCCTCCAAATATATGCTCTATTCCGATTATTTCAACGGATTTTTGGACTATACGGTCAGCGAGGGGGGCGGAAAGACCTATGAATCGTTTGCAGAGCAGCTGCACGCGACCGCCAAGAAGAGCCGCCGCTATGGATATGTCTTTGACACCGCAGCCAAGTTGTGTGATGTTCTGGCGGTGAAATACGAGCTGGGTGTCCGCACGCGTCGGGCATACGACGCGGGAGACAGGGAAGCGCTTCGCGGCCTTGCAGAGAACGAATACACGCGTCTGATCAAGCTGATCGGCATTTACGCAAGAGCCTTTGAGCGTCAGTGGTTTGCCGACAACAAGCCGCACGGCTTTGACGTACAGGACAACCGTTTGGGCGGACTGATCCATCGCACCGACGCATGCCGTCGCAGACTGTTGGATTACGTCAACGGAAAAATCGATCGCATTGACGAGCTGGAGGAGAAGCTGCTGCCGTTCTATGAAGCGGGCAAGTCGGTTTCGATCGTCAGCGCACAGTTTGCATCCACGGTCAACGTGACCTTCCACGGCTAAACAGAACGAAAAGAGCGACAGACGAATTCGTCTGTCGCTCTTTTGATCATAGATTTTCCGTCCGATAAGGCGTTCCGTCAAGGTCCTTCCACGTCAGCGTGCGATCCTCCAAAATCAAGTAAGAATGGGGAGAATCCTCCTTCGGGATCGACACCGATCCGGGGTTGATATAGGTGTAGGTTTCATAGGGGGTAAATTTCGGCACGTGCGTATGTCCGCAGAGCAGAACGTCGCCGCCTGCGAGCGGCGGGGGATTGTCCGCACCAAAGAGATGTCCGTGTGTTGCAAAGATGCGCAAGCCGTTGACGTCCAGCCATGCATAGTCGGCAAGCACGGGGAATTTCAAAACCATCTGATCGACCTCAGCTTCGCAGTTTCCGCGCACGCACAACAATGATGGCGCAATCGCGTTGAGAAGCTCGATCACGCGTTTTGGAGCATACTCCGTGGGAAGATCGTTGCGCGGTCCGTGATAGAGCAGATCTCCCAGCAGCAGGAAGCGATCGGGGGCTTCGGTGCGGTAGGCTTCGAGAAGCCGCTCGCAGAAGAATGCCGAGCCGTGAATGTCGGAGGCGATCATCAGTTTCATGGGAATTCGTCCTTTCGTTACTTTTGCTATTTATATTATATAGATATTCTGATCTTTTGTCAAGAATTTTTCATCAAAGCATATTGACAAATTCAATGTGTTGGCGTATAATTGTATACATTATCAAAGAAGCATCGGAGGAACGAGAAATGTTAGAAATTTCTTCCAAAACCAACCTGTTAGAGCAAAAAAGCTATAAGTATTCGTTGCAGGACGTTTCGGAGCCGAATCTGTACCGCGACGTTTATCCTTATACCGACGTGCCGCGCATCGCGTTCAACCATCGCCGCGTGCCGATCGGAATGCCCGAGGATATCTGGATCACCGACACCTCCTTCCGTGACGGACAGCAGTCGGTCGAGCCCTATACCGTCAAGCAGATCGTCGATCTCTTCAAGCTGATGTCGCGCTTGGGCGGTCCTTACGGCATCATTCGTCAGACCGAATTTTTCGTATATAGCCAAAAGGACAGGGAAGCGGTGGCGCAGTGCCAGGATCTCGGCTTGAAATTCCCCGAGATCACCACTTGGATCCGCGCGAGCAAGGAGGACTTCAAGCTGGTTCGCGACCTCGGCATCCGCGAGACGGGTATTCTGGTCTCCTGCAGTGACTATCACATCTTCAAAAAGATGAAAATGACGAGAAAGCAGTGCATGGAGTATTATCTTGCCACGGTTGCAGAGGCATTTGAAGCGGGCGTCATGCCGCGTTGCCACCTGGAGGACATCACGCGTGCCGATTTCTACGGCTTCGTCGTGCCGTTTGTCAACGAACTGATGAAGATGTCGGCGGATGCCAAGATCCCGGTGCGTATTCGTGCCTGTGACACGATGGGCTACGGTGTTCCGTACCCCGAGGTCGCCATTCCGCGAAGCGTTCCCGGCATCATTTACGGTCTGCAGCACTATTCCGACGTTCCCAGTGAAATGCTGGAGTGGCACGGACACAACGACTTCTACAAGGCGGTCACCAACGCGACCACCGCATGGCTCTACGGCGCTTGCGGCGTCAACTGCTCGCTCCTGGGCATCGGTGAGCGCACGGGTAACGTGCCGCTGGAGGCGATGGTCTTCGAGTATGCGGGCATCCGCGGCTCTCTTGACGGCATGGATACCACCGCGATCACCGAAATCGCGGATTACTTCAAATATGAGATGGGATACAACATCCCGCCCATGACGCCCTTCGTCGGAAAGAGCTTCAACGTCACTCGCGCGGGCATTCATGCCGACGGACTGCTCAAGGACGAGGAGATCTATAATATCTTTGACACCAAAAAGATTCTCAACCGTGCGGCGTCGGTGTTGCTCGGAAAGACCTCCGGACTTGCGGGAATTGCCTATTGGATCAACGAAAACTACCGTCTGTCGCCGGACGAAGCGGTTGACAAGAGAGATCCGTTGGTCATCTCGCTCAAGGAGTGGATCGACAAGGAATATGAGGGCGGCAGACAGACCTCGCTCTCGGTTGGCGAAATCGAGGAAAAGATCGAAGAGCTTTCCGGAAATCGCTTTTCAAGACTTTGAAGGAACCAAAGGAGACGGACGAAATGATTGAACATAGAACAGTATCCTTGGCGGAGCAGGTGTTTGACCGCCTGGAGACCGATATTCTTTCGGGAAAATATCAGCAGGGAGAAATTTTGACCGAGCTGAAGCTGGTTGCCGACCTCGGTGTCAGCCGTACGCCCATTCGCGAGGCGTTGCGCCGCTTGGAGCAGGAGCATATCATTGAAAACTCTTCCAAGGGGATCGTGGTGCTGGGTGTGAGCAAAAAGGATTTGGAGGATATTCTGGAGATCCGTATTCGCATCGAGGGCTTGGCGGCAGCGATGGCGGCACAGCGCATTACTGACGAAGAGCTTGCGGAGCTGCGCGAGACGATCGAGCTGCAGGAATTTTACGTTCCCAAGCATGATGCCGATCGCATCAACGGCATGGACAGCAAATTCCATTTGCTCATTTACCGTTTTTCGGGAAGCGTTCCGCTTTATGACACGCTGGTTCCGTTGCACAAAAAGGTGTTGAAATATCGCAAAGCATCGGTCGAAAACGAGGTTCGCTCCACACATTCCTCGCAGGAGCATCGCGCGATCTTTGAAGCGATCGCCAAACACGACGCGCCTCTGGCAGAGGAACTGATGAGAGCGCACATCGCAAACGCAAAGGAATATATTCAAAACAAAGACAAGGGGAACGATTGACATGGGACTTACCATTGCACAAAAAATCATCAAGGCGCACCTGATCGGCGGAGAAATGACGGTCGGCAGTGAGATCGCCCTGAAAATTGATCAGACGTTGACACAGGACGCCACGGGAACCATGGCGTATCTCGAATTCGAGGCCATGGGCATTGACCGCGTCCGTACCGAGCGCAGCGTGGCTTATATCGATCACAACACCCTGCAATCGGGATTTGAGAACGCCGATGACCACCGCTTCATTCAGTCGATTGCGAAGAAGCACGGCATCTATTTTTCGCGTCCCGGCAACGGCATTTGCCATCAGGTACATCTGGAGCGCTTCGGGATTCCCGGAAAGACGCTCATCGGCTCGGACAGCCACACCCCCACGGGCGGCGGAATCGGTATGCTCGCGTTTGGCGCGGGCGGACTTGATGTCGCGGTCGCCATGGGCGGCGGCGCGTACTATATCACCATGCCCAAGATGATCAAGGTCAACCTCACGGGCAAGCTCCGTCCCTTCGTCACCGCGAAGGACGTCAGCCTGGAGATTTTGCGGATCCTCTCGGTCAAGGGCGGCGTCGGCTCGATCATCGAGTGGGGCGGCGAGGGCATCAAGACACTCTCTGTTCCCGAGAGAGCCACCATCACCAACATGGGAACCGAGCTGGGCGCGACCACCTCGATCTTCCCGTCCGATGAGATCACGCGTGATTTCCTGCGCGCAGAGGGCAGAGAAGCCGATTTCGTGGCATTGGAAAGTGATGCCGATGCGGTTTATGACCGTGTGATCGACATCGATCTTTCGACGCTCAAGCCGCTGATCGCTTGTCCTCACAGCCCCGATAACGTGGTCACCGTCGAGAGTTTGAAGGGCACCAAAGTCGATCAGGTCTGCATCGGTTCTTGCACCAACTCCTCGCTTTTGGATATGCTCAAGGTCGCCGCTCTCCTCAAGGGCAAGACCATCAAGCCCGAGGTCAGCCTGTCGATCTCTCCCGGATCCAAGCAGGTGCTTTCCATGCTTTCCGAGTGCGGTGCGCTCACCGACATTCTCGCAAGCGGCGCGCGTGTACTCGAATGTGCGTGCGGTCCTTGCATCGGCATGGGCTTCTCGCCCAACTCCGCGGGTGTGAGCCTCCGTACCTTCAACCGTAACTTTGAGGGCAGAAGCGGAACCGCCGATGCCAAGGTCTATCTGGTTTCTCCCGAGACGGCGGTTGCCGCCGCGCTGACGGGTGAGATCACCGACCCCATTCTCTTGGGTGAGATGCCCAAGATCGAAATGCCCAAGGCATTCCGCATCGATGACAGCGCTGTCATCGCGCCCGCGCCCGTTGAGGAGGCTAAAGATCTGGAAATTCTGCGCGGTCCCAACATCAAGAAATTCCCCGATTGCCACCCGCAAGAGGATGCGATCCGTGCTGAGCTGGTTTTGAAGGTTGGAGATAATATCACCACCGACCACATCATGCCCGCGGGTGCGAAGATCCTGCCTTACCGCTCCAACATTCCTTTCCTGTCGCAGTATTGCTTTGGCGTTTGCGACAAGACCTTCCCCGAAAGAGCCAAGGCGGCGGGGAAGAGCATCGTGGTTGGCGGCTCGAACTATGGACAGGGCTCCTCGCGTGAGCATGCGGCGCTCGTTCCGCTTTATCTCGGCGTGCGTGTCGTCATCACCAAGAGCTTTGCGAGAATCCACGTTGCCAATCTGATCAACGCCGGCATCATGCCTCTGACCTTTGCCGATCCCGCGGATTATGATAAGGTCAAGGAGGGCGATATGCTCTCGATCGACGGCGTCTGGGCGGGCATGGACAGCGGAAGCATGACGCTTTGCAACGAAACGACCGGCGAGAAGATCGCGCTTGTTTGCAGCTTTACCGAGCGTCAGAAGGCGATTCTGAAGGCGGGAAGCCTGCTTGCTTACACGGGAGAACAGCTCAATTGAGCTTGAACAGAGGAGAAAGACCATGAAAAAAATAGAAATGAAAACACCGCTGGTCGAGATGGACGGCGACGAAATGACGAGAATCCTTTGGCAGATGATCAAGGACGAGCTGCTTTTGCCGTTCGTCGATCTGAAAACCGAATATTACGATCTCGGCTTGCCCGAGAGAGAAAAGACCAAGGACCGGGTTACCTTTGATTCGGCGTATGCCACGCAGAAATACGGCGTTGCCGTCAAGTGTGCCACCATCACGCCCAACAAGCAGCGCGTGGAGGAATATAACCTCTCCGAGATGTGGAAGAGCCCCAACGGAACCATTCGCGCCATTCTCGACGGCACTGTGTTCCGCGCGCCGATCCTCATCGACAGCATCCGTCCCGCCGTCCGCAATTGGAAAAAGCCGATCACGATCGCGCGTCACGCTTACGGAGACATCTACAAGGCAACCGAGTACCGCGTTCCCACGGAGGGCAAAGCAGAGTTGGTTTATACCGACAAGGACGGCAAGGAGACCTTCCGTCAGACGGTTTACGATTTTGAGTGTGCCGGCGTTCTGCAGGGAAGCTACAACAAGGATTCTTCGATCCGCTCCTTCGCGCACTCCTGCTTCCAATACGCACTCAACACCAAGCAGGATCTTTGGTTCTCGACCAAGGATACCATCTCCAAGCAGTACGATCAGACCTTCAAGCTGATCTTCCAGGAGATCTATGACAACGAATACAAGGAAGCGTTCGAGAAGGCGGGAATTACCTATTTCTACACCCTGATCGACGACGCGGTCGCGCGCGTCATCCGCAGTGAGGGCGGCTTTATCTGGGCTTGCAAGAATTACGACGGCGACGTCATGAGCGACATGGTTTCTACCGCGTTCGGATCTCTTGCCATGATGACCTCGGTTCTGGTCTCTCCCGACGGAAAGTTTGAGTACGAGGCGGCACACGGCACGGTTACGCGCCACTATTACCGCTATCTCAAGGGCGAGGAGACCTCGACCAACCCCATGGCGACGATCTACGCATGGTCGGGCGCGCTTCGCAAGAGAGGCGAGCTTGACGGGCTGGATGAGCTGGTCAACTTTGCCGATCAGCTGGAGGCGGCGTGCATCGACACCCTCAATCAGGGAGTCATGACCAAGGACCTTGTCGGACTCGTTGTGGAGGGAACCGAGACCACCTCGGTCAATTCCCGCGATTTCATCGTTGCGATCCGCAAGAACCTCGAAAAAAGACTTGCATAAAAACAAAAAATCCCTGACGGTTAAGGCGCGTGTTCTTAAGGACAGTTTTTGAAATTCAATAGAATATGTCACCTACCGACAGGAAAAGGACGAAGAGATATAAAACTCCTCGTCCTCTTTTCTTTTCAGACCCTGCATTTGTAGATACAAATACTTCTATGTAGACTAATTCACAATTTTATGATATAATATTTTTAATAATCTTGTCAGCAAACTGAGAAATGCCACACTATATGGGTGAAAGGAGGCGAGAAAATGCAGGAAACGAACAAAATGCGCGATCAACTAATCAACGAGTTTGCCGAGAACTATATGGAAAAGCTGTTTTATTTCTGCTTAAAAAAGACTGGTAGCCATATTGAAGCAGAAGATTTAACGCAGGATATCGCACTTCAGATCATCACGGCTTTGAACAAAAGCACGATCCCAACGAGTTTTTCAGCGTGGGTATGGCAGATTGCGCGTAACCGTTATTCCGTATGGGCAAAAGAAAAGCATAATCGAAACGAATCGGTAACCGGTTCCGATATCGGAGATTATGAGATCGAGGACGAAAGCGAAAATATCCTTGATGAAATGATACATACAGAGCAAATGGCTCTGCTTCGGCGGGAGCTGGCATTCATCAAAAGTGATTATCGCAATATAGTCGTTGCCTATTACATAGAGAATAAGAGCGTTCGTGACATTGCATCATCGCTGTCACTTTCCATAAGCTCGGTTCAGCAAAGACTTCACCGTGCAAGAATCATATTGAAAGAAGGTATGAATATGGCAAGAGAATTTGGAAAATTAAGCTATAATCCCGAAAATATTGCATTTTGGGTTAATGGGTTACATGGGGCAAATGGCGCACCCAGAATTTATGTTTCGCGTTCTCTCAGCAAAAACATTATGCTTGCAGCATATAGAACACCTGCAACGGCAGAAGAACTTGCAATGGAGTTGGGAGTAGCTCTTCCGTATATGGAAGAAGAACTATCTACACTTGTAGATGCTACATTGATGAAGAAAAATGGCAATAAATACGAAACCAACATTTTTATTGTGAGTGCGGAAGCACAAGAAAAGATTTTTGCACATGTGCGTGGGATTGCTCCTGAGCTTACAAAGGCGATTATTGACACGATGGAGTATAATATTGAGTGGTCAAACAAAAATGCACCTAATTGGCATGAAGGTTATCAAAGCTATGAGGATATGAATTGGGCGCTTCTTATGATCGAAGCTGATAACGTATCTTTTGATACCCTTAAGCCTTTTAAGAAAAACGCCAAAGATGTTCCTAATATTGGTCCATGGGGACATACTATCCGTCCTAATGGTGGCGAATGGGATTTGCTTGGTATGGAAATCCATCACGGCGATGAGCCCAAACATGTGGGTCTTAGCGGATGTGTTTCATGCCCCAACGAAAAGGATTTGCCCGAAATTATGTTCCGTCAATTCCGCTTCAAGTATTGCGGAATTGAAAATCGCACACCACCGGTTCTTACCTATGCGGACGGGCAAGCAATGGTTGCGGTTGCCGAGGGCAAGAGCGCAGATATTGATAAATCTATTCTAAACAGATTAGAATCTTATGGATATATCAAAAAGACTGATGATGGTTATATTCCCGCCATTATGGTTATGCGCAAAAACAAATCAAGCAAAATGCCAAAGGAGATACGAGAACAATTTGAGGCGCTTCGCCATAAAGCAACGGAAATAGCGACTCGCCACTATTTGTTCTGCCGAGAACAGATTTATAAAGAAATTCCCGAATTCTTGAAAGAGGATGAATTTCAAATCGATCACGCTTGCGTTAACATTTTTTCAATGCGCGGCGCGGTCTTGGAAGAAGCTATCAGACAAGGCTATTTAACCTTTGACAAGGATAACAACAAACAGATGTTGGGGGCTTATTTGGTAATATAAATTTTATCGCCGAGGGTAACCGTTTGGTCGCTCTCGGCGGTCTCTTTTTATTTCGCACAACCACTTCCGGTGGTGAGTAAGTGCGCACTTACAGACAAACAAAAAGCCTCCTTTGTGTAAAGGGAGGTGGCACGGCAACGCCGTGACGGAGGGATTGTAAAAGTTAGATTTGACCAAAAACAATCCCTCAGTCAGCTTCGCTGACAGCTCCCTTTACACAAGGGAGCCTCTGGCTGTAGTTGTTTGTCTTTCTGATATAGTGTTACAAAAACTGTCCTTTAGAACCCAAAGCCTAACCGTCGGGGATTTTTATACGGTGAAAAATTTTATTCAATGAAAAGGGAAGGCTGCGTTCGCAAGAACGCAGCCTTCCAAAATCTATCAGGATTATTTCTTGAGATTTGCCTCGAGAATTGCCAGCTCATCGTAAAGCTCTGCGGGAACACGCTCGCCGATCTGCTTGTAGAACGCCTTGATATTCTCAACGTCCTCCAGCCAGCTTGCGTTGTCGATCGACAGCAGCTCGCGGATGGTGTCAACGGTGACGTCCTCAAGTCCCTCGATGTTGATGTCCTCAGCCTTCGGAACAAATCCGATGGGAGTCTCAACCGCATCAACCTCACCCGCGCAACGTGCGAGGATCCACATCAGAACTCTCATGTTGTCGCCGAATCCGGGCCAGATGAAGTGACCCTCGTCATCGGTGCGGAACCAGTTGACGTGGAAGATCTTGGGAGCGTTGGGGATCTTTTTGCCCATGTTGAGCCAGTGAGCGAAGTAGTCGCCCATGTCGTAGCCAACGAAGGGACGCATTGCCATCGGATCGCGGCGAACCACACCGACTGCACCTGCTGCGGCTGCAGTGGTCTCGGAAGCCATGATCGAGCCGACGAAGGTACCGTGCTGCCAGTTGCGGGATTCGTAAACCAGCGGAGCGGTCTTTGCGCGGCGGCCGCCAAAGATGATCGCGGTCAGCGGAACACCCTTGAGGCTGTTGAACTCAGAGGAGATGCAAGGGCAGTTGGAAGCCATTGCGGTGAAACGGGAGTTGGGGTGAGCACCCGAGGTGCCAACCTTGTCTGCCTTGTCATACTTGGTGTAATCCCACTTTTCGCCTCTCCAGTTGAGCGCGTTCTTCGGAGGATTGTTGTCCAAGCCCTCCCACCAAACCGAGTTGTTGTCGAGGTCGTGGCAAACGTTGGTGAAGATGCAGTTCTTCTTGGTGGTCATCAGAGCGTTGTAGTTGGAGTGCTCGTTGGTACCGGGAGCCACGCCGAAGAAGCCGTTCTCGGGGTTGACAGCCCACAGTCTGCCGTCCTCGCCGACACGGATCCAAGCGATGTCGTCGCCGACGGTCCAAACCTTGTATCCCGCCTTCTTGTAGATTTCGGGCGGAATGAGCATTGCGAGATTGGTCTTACCGCAAGCAGAGGGGAATGCGGCAGAAATGTACTTGACCTCGCCCTGAGGATTCTCCAGACCGAGAATGAGCATGTGCTCAGCCATCCAGCCTTCCTTACGGCCAAGGTAGGAGGCGATGCGGAGCGCGAAGCACTTCTTGCCGAGCAGAACGTTTCCGCCGTAGCCGGAGTTGACCGACCAGATGGTGTTGTCCTCGGGGAAGTGGCAGATATATCTCTTCTCCTCGTCACACTCTGCAACGGCGTGCAGACCCTTGACGAAGTCAGCGGAGTCACCCAAAGCGTCGATGACGTTCTTGCCGACTCTGGTCATGATCAGCATGTTGAGCACGACGTAGATCGAGTCGGTCAACTCAATACCGATCTTTGCAAAATCAGATCCGACAACGCCCATGGAGTAGGGGATGACGTACATGGTCTTGCCCTGATAAGAGTTCTTGTAGAGCTTGGAGAGCTTGTCATAGCACTCCTTGGGATCCATCCAGTTGTTGATGGTTCCTGCGTCCTCCTTCGTGCGGGTGCAGATGAAGGTTCTGTTCTCCACACGTGCTACGTCATTGACAGCGGTTCTGTGCAGATAGCAGTTGGGGTAGAGCTCTGCATTCAGAGGCTCCAGCTCGCCGGTCTTGCACGCTTCTGCGCGCAGAGCCTCGGTTTGCTCCTCGCTGCCGTCAATCCAAACGATCTTGTCGGGATTGACCATTTCAGCCATTTCGTTGATCCAATTCAATACAGACTTGTTATTGGTCATGGGTCTTTCTCCTTTATGAATAAGTAATTTTTTATTTGTTAAAATTGAGACAAAGATGACAAGCCAACTTATCACCCATTATATATTTTACACGCTTTTTCTTTCATTTTCAAGAGACTTTTGAAAAGGTTACGATTTGTTCATAATTTTCGACAAAAATGCAAGACTAAAATCAAAAGATGAAGGAAATCCTTCAAAAAACTTGCAAAAAAGCCTTTTCAAAACCGATGTTTTATGATATAATGAGATCAGTTGCGAAGGAAGGAGGGGACGGATATGCAAAAATTGAACACAAAAGAAAAAGCGATCATGGATGCGATCGAGGATTCGATCGCGAAAAGCGGCTTTGCCCCGAGCGTGAGAGACCTTTGCCGGATGCTGGGGTATCGGAGCACCTCGACGGTGCAGATGTATCTGAACCGATTGGAGGACTACGGCTATATCCGCCGTGAGGACGGCAAAAGTCGTTCGATCTCCCTTTGCCGCGAAAACGCAAGGCCTTGTCGGATTCCTTTGCTGTGTGCCGATGCACCGCTCGACGCCCCGTTGTACGAGACTTTCATTGAGAAAACACTCGATTTTTGTTATTGCGGCGACCTTCCCGTCGATGCCGAGATTTTCGCGCATCATCTGCCGTCGAAGGAGACGAACGAGGTGGCTGTCGTCCTTCGCCAAAAAGGGGAAAAAGAGTTGCGCCGGCTTGCCGTCTTCATGCTCTTTTGAACGCGAAACCTTACGTTTTTTGTGGAAAAGAATGGAAATGCCGAATTTGTTTGGCGTTTCCATTTTTTTGGTCTATACTAATAAACAGACGCTATCATCATGAAAAACGAAACGGAGGCAGAAATCAAATGGGAAAATATTTTGGCACGGACGGTTTTCGCGGAGAGGCGGGCGTGACGCTGACGTCCGAGCACGCGTACAAGATCGGACGCTTTTTGGGGTGGTATTACAGCGACGGCGGACGTCACCGTGTGCGCGCCGTCATCGGAAAGGATACCAGACGCTCAAGCTATATGTTTGAATACGCCATTGTTGCGGGACTCACTGCGTCGGGCGGAGATGCCTATATGCTGCACGTCACCACCACGCCGAGCGTCTCCTTTGCCGTGGCGGGAGACGATTTTGACTGCGGTGTGATGATCTCGGCAAGCCACAATCCTTACACTGACAACGGCATCAAGCTGGTCAACCGACATGGGGAAAAGATCGACGATTCGACCATTGAACGGATCGAGACGTATCTTGACGGACGCTTGGAGGAGTTGGGGATCTCGGGTGCCGACATTCCCTTTGCCACAGGAGAGGAGCTTGGGCGGATCGTGGACTACGCCGCGGGCAGAAACCGTTATATCGGATATCTGATCTCGCTCTCGCGCTTTTCCTTCAAGGAGTTTCGCATCGGTCTCGATTGCGCCAACGGAAGCGCGTGGATGATCGCGAAGAGCGTGTTTGACGCGTTGGGGGCGAAGACCTATACCATCGGAACCGATCCCGATGGCTTGAACATCAACCGCAATGTTGGATCGACACATGTCGAGGTGCTTGCCGAATACGTGCGGCGAAAGCAGTTGGATCTCGGTTTTGCCTTCGACGGGGATGCCGACCGCTGCATTGCCGTCGATGAGAACGGAGAGGTTGTCAACGGAGATCACATTTTGTATATTCTGGCAACCGATTTTCGGCGGCGAGGAGAGCTTGCCAATAACACCGTGGTGACCACCGTGATGTCGAACCTCGGTCTTTATCGCGCGTTGGACACCGCGGGAATCGCCTACGAGCAGACCACCGTGGGGGATCGTTACGTTTATGAAAATATGCAAAAGAACCGGCACTGCATCGGCGGCGAGCAATCGGGACATGTCATCCTTTCCAAATTCGCGACCACGGGAGACGGCATTCTGACTGCCATCAAGGTCATGGAGGCACTCATTGAGAGCAAGCAAAAGCTTTCCGTGCTTGCCGCACCCGTGACCATGCTCCCGCAGGTAACGAAAAATCTGCGCGTCGCAGACAAGAGAGCCGTGCGGGAGAACGAGGCGGTTTCGCGCCGTGTCAGTGAGGTGGCACAAAGATTGGGAAAGAGCGGGCGCGTTCTTTTGCGCGAGAGCGGAACCGAGCCGGTGGTGCGCGTGATGGCAGAGGCAGAGACCGAGGAGATCTGTCGGGAATGCATTGACGAGATCGTGGATGTCATCCGCGCGGAAGGCTTGGCTTGACGAAAGACGGAGGGGTTGCTTATGAAAGAATATGAAGCATTGAAGATCACGTCGCTCTATCGCCATGCGGAGCACTCGTTGGCATCTCCCGTGCTTGCGCGTTTTGTCTATCCTTGGGAGGCTTTGGAGGCTCTTTCGGGGTTCCTTTTGGAGATTGGTGAAACGCTTCCCGGGGAATTGTATGAAAAGAGAGGGGAATCTGTTTGGGTGGCGAAAAGTGCCGTGGTCGCCCCCGGCGCATCGATCTTGGGGCCGTGTATCGTTGGAGAGAGGGCAGAGCTTCGCCCGGGAGCCTTTGTCAGAGGCAGCGTTCTGATCGGCGCGGACGCGGTGGTTGGCAACTCCACCGAATTGAAAAATTGTATTTTGTTTGACGGTGTGCAGGTGCCGCATTATAACTATGTGGGAGATTCGATCCTCGGCTACCGCGCACACATGGGAGCGGGCGCGATCACATCAAACGTCAAGAGTGACAAGAGCCTTGTCACGGTCGATCTTGGCGATGAGCGCGTGGAGACGCGGCGAAAAAAATGCGGCGCGATGCTGGGAGATTTCGTGGAGGTGGGATGCAACAGCGTGCTCAATCCGGGTACCGTGATCGGCGTCTGTTCCAACGTCTACCCACTCTCTTCGGTACGAGGATTCGTTCCTGCCAACAGTATTTACAAATCCCGCGATCAGATCGTCCGAAAGGAAACGCAAACACCGTCATAAACCCGAGGGGCTGTCAATTTGACAGCCCCTTTTCAACCGAATTTTCCGGTGATATAGCGTCGCGTTCGCTCGTCTCTCGGTGCTGAGAAGAGCTGTTTGGTGTCCCCGCATTCCACCAGTTCGCCCGACAGAAAGAACGCCGTTTTGTCCGAAATTCGTGCGGCTTGCCCGAGGTTGTGCGTGACCGTTACAATGGTCGTGGTTTTGCGCAATTCCAGACAAAGTTCCTCAATTTTTTCGGTGGAGATGGGATCGAGAGCGGCGGTAGGCTCATCCATCAAGAGGATCGAGGGCTTGACGGCAAGCGCACGGGCGATGCAAATCCGTTGCTGCTGACCTCCCGAGAGACCGAGCGCCGAGCGGTTCAGCCGATCCGCGACCTCGTCCCAGATCGCCGCGCGGCGCAAAGAATCCTCCACGATCGCGTCAAGCTCCGCGCGTTTGCGGACACCGAAGGTACGAGGTCCGTAGGCGATATTGTCATAGATGCTCATGGGGAAGGGGTTCGGCTTTTGAAAAACCATTCCCACGCTTTTTCTCAGCGCGTTGACGTCGATCTTACCGTAGATCGAAACGCCGTCAATGAGAAATTCTCCCGAAACACGGCATTTTTCAACCATATCGTTCATGCGGTTGAAGCATTTGAGCAGAGTCGATTTTCCACATCCCGACGGGCCGATAAACGCCGTCAGCGTGCGCGACGGAAGATCGATGCAAATATCCTTCAGAGCATGAAACGCGCCGTACCAAAGATCGGCGTGACGGACACGGATGCTTTGACCGAAATGGGGGATTTCACGTGCTTTCATCGTGACCGCGCCTCCTTTCCTTTCGTGCTTTTTCGTTTCAGATGTCCAATGACTGCGCGCGCAGAGAGATTGAGACTCAGCACCAACAGGATCAAAATCACCGCTGTGGCGTAGGCTTCTTCGATATGCCACCCCTCTCCCGCCAGCTGATAGAGCGCGACGGACAGCGTTGTGCCGCTGTCAAGATAGGAGCGCGGAATTGCCGTCATGACCGATCCCATGGTCCAGAGGAAGGGTGCCGATTCTCCGATCACGCGTCCGATTGAAAGGATTACAGCAGAAAAAATGCCGGAGAGTGCCGACGGAAGAACCAATCGCAGAATCGTGCGCACCTTTCCCGCGCCCAAAGCCAGACTCCCCTCGCGCAACCCGTCGGGAACGGCAGCAAGGCTCTCTTCTGTGGTGCGCACCACGGTGGGGAGCAGCATCAGGCTGACGGTCAGAGAACCCGCCAACACCGAGGAGGAACCGCCAAAGAGCGGAAGAAAGGCAACTACGCCGAAAAGACCGTAGACGATCGAGGGGACGCCCGCGAGGGTGTCGATCGCACTGCGGATCAAACGGACGGCAAGGCTGTTTTTTTTCGTATATTCATGCAGAAAGACCGCGGTCATCACGCCCAAAGGGATCGCGATTCCAAGACTCAGAAGGACTGCCATCAGCGTGGCGATAAGGGAGGGCAAAAGCGTGATCTGCGCCCCGCCGAATTCATATTTTCCAAAGAGCAGATACCGCCGTGAAAGAAGCGGCGGCAGTCCTCGGAAGAGGATAAAACCGAGAAGAAGCAGAAGGATTGTACTGCAAAAAGCCGCGGAAAGCACCGAAAGCAACCTTCCCAGTGTCGGGGTGTGCGGCAGAAGTGCCTGTCTGACGATCGGCTTTCGTACAGAAGTTTTTTTGTTCTTTTCCCGAATGGCTTTTGAGGAGCGCAAAAGAAAAAGCAGATTGATGAGAAAAACGAAAAACAACAGTACCACACCGGTCGCAACGAGAGCCCCTTCATGCACCTCGCCCGCATATCCCATCTCCATGACGATGTTGGCAGTCAGTACGCGAAAGCTGTGAAAAAGTCCTTTGGGATAGGTCGGGGAATTTCCGGCAACCATCACGATCGCCATGGTCTCTCCGAGCGCACGACCGACGCCGAGAATGAGCGAGGCGGTGATGCCCGAGCGGGCAGCGGGGATCATGATGCGAAATACGGTTTCCGCGTGCGAACATCCAAGCGCACTTGAGGCATCATAATAGCTCTGCGGGACCGATTCGAGCGCGGATTGAGACAGCGCCGTCACCGTGGGAAGAATCATGATCCCGAGAATGAGGGAGGCGGCGAGCAAGCCGCTTCCGTTGTTGGGGGAGACGAGGGAAAGGAGCGGTAACAGAAAGGAGATCCCAAAGAATCCGTAGACCACCGAAGGGATGCCTGCCAAGAGATGAATGACCGAAGCAAAGAGCCCTTGAAGCTTTTTCGGACAAAAAAAGGTGAGAAATACCGCTGTAAAATATCCCAAAATACCGCCGATCAAGAGTGCGCCCGCCGTGGCGGCAATCGTGCCGACGATCATGGTGAAGATGCCGTAATAGCCCGACAGCGGCGCGTCATAGGTGTCATATCGGCTTGGTGACCAGACGTCACCGAAAACAAACTCCCAGACACCGATTTTTTGGAAGGCGGGAAAGCCCTTGAAAACGAGAAAAGCAAAGATCGCGATCACCGAGGCCGCGCAAAAGAGCGCCGCACCGCCAAAGATCAGTTTGCCCAAAAATTCCTTGACTCTTACCTTGTTCATGATTCCTTCGTTCCTTGTTCAATCGCGGAAAAATACTGTGTTTTACCGCAAAAAATATCGTAAAGCTCCGCAAGACTGAGATCACTCACCGCGAAATTCGAGGGATGCACCACCACCGCGATGGCATCGAGACAGAGAAGGTGGGCATTGATCCCATCGGCTTCCACTGCCACCGAGGAAAGCCCGATGACGTTTCCCGACGTATCGTTTTCCACTGCCTTTCGCCCGACCGACGAGCCTTCCAGTTGTACGTCAAAGAGATCGTCGGGATTGACGCCGTAACACTTGGCGTAATCTCTCGCGGCGGAGAGGATCAGCTTTTCCAGCGAGGTCGAACCGCGCAGAAGAATTTTCTCTCCTGAGGGAAGAGCGGAAAGCGGGGAAAAGGCGGGAAGAGCTGACTCGCCGCGACCGGGAAGGAAGCATCCCGCCGCCTCGACGTGTGATTTGACGCTGTCGCTTTGCAGATAGCGCAGAAAATCGGCGGCACGCGCTGAGAGCGGCAGTTTTTTGGTGGTCATGATCACGTAGGGGCGTTGCAACGGATAGGATCCGTCAAGAAGGGCGGCTTCGTTCGGGAACGCGCCGTTGATCGAGAGCATGCGTACGCTCTCATTGACCGAAGAGAGCGAAAGATAGCCGATGGCGTTTCGGTCAGACGCCACCGAGGTCAAAAGCGCGCCGTTTTTGGTTTGTACCACGGCACTCGCTGTCGTGTTGTGACGGATTCTGCCGTTTTCATCGGTTTCGGCGAGAAAATGAACGCCGTCGGTCACCATGCCGTCGAATGCCTCTCGCGTGCCGCTGCCGACCTCTCGCACCACAACCGTGATCTTCTTTTCAACGTGCGAGCAAGCGACAAAGGACACCAAAAGACAGACACAAAGAAGCAAAAGAATGGATTTGCCAAATTTCATTTTTTGCCTCCTTGCGTCTTTTTTCTTATTTTGAGCCGCGCGATGCCGTTTTTATGTTTGTTTTTCCGCCTAACAAAAAATGTCTTTGTTTTTTCGACTTTCCTTGTTGACTTTTGAAAAAAAATGTGTTATAATGTTATCGAACAAAAATCAGCGTTTGCATGACTGACGGATAATGCGGGTCACCGCAGGGGAATACAAACGTTATAAAGCCGACCGTCTGGGCAATTCAGTTTACAAAAGCTGATTTGCCTTTTTTTCGTGGCAAATCAAGAGATCAGGAGGGAAAAAGATGGAACACAAGAATTGGAACGGATTTCAACCCGGTGCTTGGCAGAACGAGATCAACGTGCGTGATTTCATTCAGACCAACTACCGCGAATACGTAGGAGACTCGGATTTCCTTGCAGGTGCGACCGCGCGCACCAACGCCATGATGAAAAAACTGAACACGCTGTTCATGCTGGAGCAACAGTACGGCGGCGTGTTGGACATCGACACCGCCACGGTTTCCTCGCTGACGAGCTATTCGCCGGGATATATCGACAAGGAAAACGAGCTGATCGTGGGAATGCAGACCAACCGTCCGCTCAAGAGAGGCGTCAATCCCTTCGGCGGCATGCGCATGGTTCGACAGGCTTGCGAGGCGTACGGCTATCAGCTGAGTGACAAGGTGCAAGAGGAATTCCGCTTCCGCACCACGCACAATGACGGTGTGTTCCGCGCCTACACCGACGAGATGCGCCTGGCAAGAAAATGCCACGTCATCACGGGACTTCCCGATGCCTACGGCAGAGGCCGCATCATCGGTGATTACCGCCGCGTGGCGCTCTACGGCGTCGACCGTCTGATCGCGGAGAAGAAAAAGGATAAGAAAGCACTTTCCGACTGCATTTTTGACGCAGATCACGTCAGACAGGACGAGGAGCTTTATCAGCAGATCACCTTCCTCGGTTACCTCAAGGAAATGGCGGAAATGTACGGTTTTGACATCTCCGAGCCTGCCAAGAACACCCAAGAGGCGATCCAATGGACCTATTTTGCCTATCTTGGCGCGATCAAGGAGCAAAACGGCGCGGCAATGTCGCTTGGACGCGTTGCCACCTTCTTTGATATTTACGTCGAGCGCGATCTTGAGAACGGCACGCTCACAGAGGAGGGTGCGCAAGAGCTGATCGACGATTTCGTCATGAAGCTTCGCATCGCACGCCATTTGCGCACACCGGAATATAACGAGCTTTTCGGCGGAGATCCCATGTGGATCACAGAGGCGGTCGGCGGCATGGGTGAGGACGGCAGAACGCTGGTCACCAAGTCGAGCTACCGTATTTTGAACACGCTCTACACCCTCGGATCGTCTCCCGAACCAAACCTCACCGTGCTCTGGTCAAACGCGCTGCCCAAGCCCTTCAAGCGCTTCTGTGCGAAGGTCTCGGCGGACACCGACTCGATCCAATATGAAAACGATGACGTCATGCGCCCGATCTACGGTGACGATTATGCCATCGCTTGCTGTGTTTCCGCCATGAAGATCGGCAAGCAGATGCAGTTTTTCGGTGCGCGTTGCAACCTCGCCAAGCTTTTGCTCATCGCCATCAACGGCGGCTACGATACCACCAGCGGCATCCACATCGGCCCGCAGATGTCGGTGTTGGAGGGGGACGCGCTCGACTTTGACACCGTCATGGCGCGCTATCAGATCTATATCGAGTGGCTCAGCCGTCTCTACGTCAACACCATGAACGTCATCCATTATATGCACGATAAGTATGCCTATGAAAAGACGCAGATGGCACTCCATGACACCAACGTGGGAAGATTCATGGCATTCGGCATCGCTGGACTTTCGGTGGTTGCCGATTCGCTCAGCGCGATCAAGTTCGCGAGCGTCCGTCCCATCAAGAACGAGAACGGATTTGTCACCGACTTTGAGACCGTGGGAGAGTTCCCGAAATTCGGAAACGACGACGACCGCGTTGACCTGATCGCCAAGGATATGACGCACCGCGTGATCACCGAGCTGCGCAAGACGCCCACCTACCGCGGCGCGGAGCATACGCTTTCGGTCCTCACCATCACTTCCAACGTCATGTACGGCAAGCACACCGGAGCCACCCCCGACGGCAGAAAGGCGACCGCACCCTTCGCGCCCGGCGCAAACCCCATGCACAATCGCGAGGAGAACGGCGCGCTGGCTTCCTTGAACTCGGTCGCCAAGCTCAGCTATGACGATTGCCGCGACGGCATTTCCAACACCTTCTCGATCACCCCCGAGGCACTCGGAAGAACCGAGGAGGCAAGAATCGACAACCTGGTCACGATCCTGGATGGCTATTTCGCCAAGAAGGCGCACCACATCAACGTCAACGTCCTCAATCGCGAAACGCTCAAAAAAGCATACGAAAATCCAGAGGCATATCCCAACCTCACCATTCGCGTGTCGGGTTACGCCGTGAATTTCCACAAGCTTTCCCGTGAGCAACAGCGTGAGGTCATCAGCCGCACCTTCCACGAAACGGTATGACGGACACGGAAAGAAAGGGAAGGGTACATTCGATCCAAACCCTCGGCACGCTCGACGGACCGGGCGTCCGATTCGTGGTCTTTACCCAAGGATGCCCGCTTCGTTGCGGATGTTGCCACAATCCCGACACGTGGAAGACCGAGGGCGGCAGGGAATACCCCCCGCGTGAGCTTCTCGAGCGCGCACTGCGCTACCGTGAGTATTTCAGATCGGACGGCGGTGTGACGGTGTCGGGCGGAGAACCTCTTTTGCAAGCCGCGTTTGTGCGCGACTATTTCGCGCTTTGCCGCGAGGCGGGTTTGCACACCTGCCTGGATACCTCGGCCTGTATCCTCAACGATGAAGCGAAACATCTGCTCGAGGTCACCGATCGCGTCCTTTTGGACGTCAAATATACCGACGACGCAAGTTACCGCGCCTACGTGGGCTGCTCCATCGACGCGCCGCTCGCGTTTCTCGGGTATCTGAACGAAAAAAAGATCCCCACGACTCTGCGGCAGGTCATCATTCCCACGCTCAATGACAGCGAGGAGAATATCCGCGCGCTCAAAGCACTTGCCAACGCGCACAAATGCGTCGACGGCGTCGAGCTGTTGCCGTTCCGCAAGATCTGTCAGGTCAAATACGACAAAATGGGAAAAAGCTTCCGCTTTGCCGAGATCCCCGAGCCAACGGCAGAGAAGATGCAACGTCTGAACGCCGTTTTGAACGAGGCTTGAGACTTCAGTAGAACAGAAGCGGGGTATTATGCTTGGCTTTTCAGTAGAAGAATTTGCCGCCACGCTTGGAATCGGCTATGAGATTCTGGTACGTTCAAAGGATACCCCGTGGCGTTTGTGAACGACTTGTTTTGTACCGTTTTCACCGTCATTGCACGCATTCGTTACCGTGAGACGCCGAACGCGGAGAAAGAATAAAATCAAATATTCAAACAACACAACGGGCAGAAGAGCCACAAGGCTTCTTCTGCCCGTTGTTGTATCACGAAAACCCCGCCATCGTGGCGGGGTTGAAAAAAGACTGTTTGTTCAATACATTTTATATTTGAGCCTGAGATTATCCGCAATCATCGCAATAAACTCAGAGTTCGTGGGCTTTCCTCTGTTGTTCTGAATGGTGTATCCGAAATAAGAATTGAGGGTATCGACGTCGCCTCTGTCCCAGGCGACCTCGATGGCGTGGCGAATGGCACGCTCGACGCGACTGGTTGTGGTCTGATACTTCTTTGCCACGGAAGGGTAGAGGACTTTAGTGACGCTGTTGATCATATCGCTGTCGCGGATCGTCAGGAGAATTGCCGTGCGGAGGTACTGATATCCTTTGATGTGGGCGGGAACACCGATCTGATGGATGATTTGCGTCACTTGTGTTTCGATGTCGGGACCTTTTTCAAGCTGCATTGCAGCGGCGGGGATATCTGCTCGGCGGTGTGTGGCGATGCTTTGAATGTGTTCGCACAGGCTGTTGATGTTGACCGGCTTGAGCAAGCAAAGCTCCGCCCCCGCCTCTGTGGCTTGAATGAAGACGTTTTGATTGGATACCGAGGAGATCACGATGAAAGCGGGGGCTTTTTCATGTCCCCAATCCATCGAACGGCAGGTGCGCAACAATCCGATCCCGTCGATCTTGGAGAGCCACACGTCGAGCAGAACGATCTCCGGGCAGGTACGCGTGATTTTTGCCAACGCGTCCTCTCCGTTGGTCGCCTCTTCGACGTTACGATAGCCCGCGCGGGAGAGACCGTCGCGAAGGGCGGATCGGCTCATCGCGTTTTCGTCTGCGATCAAAATTTTCGTGGTGTATTCCATAGGTAAAAAACTCCTTCCAGATTTTTCCATTTTCTTACAGGAATATTTTACCATATTTTGAAATCTTTTGCAAGTGTTTTGTTCGAGAAAAAGTTCCCAAAATTTACAGCGTTTTAATGGTAATTTTTACCAAATTGGCAAAAATTTCAGTTTTTGGAGTGTTTGCAAGGTTCTTTGAAGAAATCTGTCAGATCAATTTCGTATCTTCCGTCGCTATTCTTCGAAAAACCGATTGCCTTGACCAGTGTTTCGTTCTCACATGCGGCATCGAAAAATGCGCGGTGGACGCCGCAAAGGTCGATAAAATTCAATGCTGCGCGTCCCATGACGAACATTGGCTCAAATTCGTAAGCGTCGGGAATCGGCGCAAATCCGACGATTCTGCCGCCCGCGGCATCCATGGTGAATTGGCAAACGCCTCGCACTTCACCGTCCACCAAGGCTTTGTAAGCCAAAAGCTCGGTGTGAAATTCAATTCCGCAACGCGCGCAAAGCGCCTCTTGCTCTTGCTTGTCCTGGATCGGTAATACTTCTAACATGGTTCAGTTCCTTTCAGTCATTAAATATGCAACCTCTTCCTCGGTCAGCTCGCGCCATTTTCCCAAAGGGAGTGCATCGAGGGTCAAATCTCCGATCGCGACGCGTTGCAATCGGCACACCTTCAATCCGACCGATTCACACATGCGCCGAATTTGTCGGTTGCGACCTTCGTAGAGCCGCATTTCCAGCGTATCCTCGGAAAGTCGGCGGCATTCAACCGGCAAAAGCTGATAGCCGTCCAATTCCATCGGTGCGGAGAGTGCCGAGAGATGCGTGTCGGAGGGGGCGGGGGAGAGGGTGACGTGATAGATTTTCGGGATTTCGTGTCTGGGATGTGTCAGATGATTGGCGAACGAGCCGTCATCTGTCAGAAGCAGGAGTCCTTCCGAGTCCATATCCAACCGCCCGACGGGATAAATTCTCACCCCAACGGCTTTTGTCAGCTCGGTGACGGTTCGCCGTCCCTTTTCGTCTTTTGTTGTGGTGACGTAACCCCGAGGCTTGTTGAGCATGACGTATCGGTGGGGCTTGTCCGCGCGGGGCAGAAGTCTTCTGCCCTCGTATTCCACAACGTCGGCTTCGGGATCGATCTTGGTGCCGAGCAGGGCGATCTCACCGTTTACGCGAACCTTACCTGCGGCAATTTCGGCTTCCGCGGCACGGCGGGAAAGCCTTCCGCAATCGGTGAAGAATTTTTGCAAGCGAACCAAATCCGCCATTGGGACACCTCCTTGATCTTGAAATGTTTGTTTATCTTGGGTCAATCTTTTCCAAACAAGGCGCGAAGCCATTGCCAAAAGCCCTTTTTGATTGGCTTTGTGACCGTATTGCAGGAAAGCAGCGGTGTTTCCGCGACGCGTTCCTCGATTCCGTCACGGTTGGTGTCGCAATAAAACACAGCAACACCGAGATTTTCCCCGGCATAGACGGGGGCATAGGAGAAATGCGATGCCTCCACCACACATCGAATGCTTCCGTGTGTGACGGGAAGCGTGATGCGCAGTTCTTCGGGATTGCAGAGCAAGACTTCCTCTTGTGTTCCGCCTACAATCGGCATTCTGTGTATCAAAGCATCCTTTTCGGCAAGCAACACCGAGCGGTAGCGGGAAAATCCGTAATCCAGCATGGCGGTGTGATCGTTCCAATCGCTCGGCGCGTTGAGCGTAACGGCGATCAGGGTGACACCTTCTCTTTCCGCGGCGGACACCAAACAGCGACCGCTGTGCTTGGTAAAGCCGGTTTTCACACCGATGCAACCGTCGTAAAGCCGCAAGAGCTTGTTGTGATTGACCAAAAGCCGCGCGCCGTCGGTCGATGCATGAGGAATCGTTGTCTTTCGTGTCGATACGATGGTCTTCAGTCTCTCGTTTTTCATTGCATGCCGTGTGAGCAGTGCCATTTCGTATGCGGTCGAGTAATGATCCTCGTGATCAAGTCCGTGCGGATTGACGAAATGGGTATCCTTCAATCCAAGCGCGGCGACGATTTTGTTCATTTCGGCGGCGAAGGCTTCAACGCTGTCACAAAGACCGACCGCGATCGCGACGGCGGCATCGTTTGCCGATTCCAAAAGCAGGGCATAAAGCAGTTGCTCGAGCGTCAGGGTTTCGTTTTCGGTCAAATAAACAGAAGATCCTTCAACGCCGACCGCCTCGGAGGAGACCGAAATGATGGTTTCGGGCGGTGCAAGCTCCAATGCCGTCAGGGCAGTCGCGATTTTCGTGGTGCTTGCGATCGGCAGACGCTTGTGGGCGTTCTTTTCAAACGCGACGTTGCCGCTTTCCGCTTCCATCAGCACCGCGCTTTGCGCGGAAACGTCCGGGAGAAGCTCATCGTTTTGTGCCGTGCCTCGAATCGAGAGATGAGGCAAGAGCAGCAGGACGGCAAGCAGTAAAAGAAAACATCTTTTTTGTTTTGACATAATAATATCCTCCGGAAAAAATATACCCTTGCTTCATGTATATTTTTCCGGAGTGACATTTATGCCCGACTTGGCGGAATGCGGATCAATTCGTCTTCTTGGCGGATTTTTCGCGGATTCTGCGATTATATTCTTCTTCCAATTCGTCGCTGTCCTCAACGTCTACGTCGGTGTCGGAAGAGAAGATCGCCTTGATGCGATTGATGAGATCGGGCGTTTGATCGAGGATGTTGGAGATCTGCTCAATCGGCGATTCCGGTTCCAGAAGCATGGGGAGGAAATCGACCTTTCCTGCGGGAGAGACCACCAAAAAGCCGAGCGGATTGACCGTGACTCCGGTTCCGCCGCCACCGCCGAACTTAGTGGGCGTCTTTTTGTTGGAGGGAATATCCAAGCCACCCGAGGCAAAGCCCATCGAAACCTTGGAGACGGGAATGATGACGGTGCCGGAGGGCGTTGCGATCTGTTTGCCGACAACGGTATCGGCGTCGATGATCGTGCGTACTTTATCCAAAGAACTGTTGATCAGGTCCTTGAGCGCGGATTCTTTTTCCATGATGTTTCTTCCTTTCCTGTATATGAATCAAATTTTATTCATTGGGGGACGCGGTCTCTTCTTTTGTAAAGTCGAGGCCGGAGGCAGCGTGTGCGATCAGCATGCGAATGCCGACGATGATGCCAAAGCTGCAAATCAGATCAATATCCGCGTGACAGCGCGGGGAGAGATAGTCGGGGACGATGTCGATCTCGTCGGAGCATCGAACTTTTGAAAAATTGTGCTCCGCCCATTCCAGAAGATAGGCCGTGCTTTGCGAGATCACACCGTACAAAATGGCGGTTTTTGCCGCATCGTCGCTTCCAACCGAGATTCTCAGTCTGCGAACGCGGAGTGCGAGCTTTCCTCGCGAAAGATTCAGAATCTTTTTCAAAAGCAGAAAGACCGTCGAAATGTTTTCTCTGAGCGTGGGAGTCGTGACGGGGGCGTTGTTTTGTTCCCGTTTTTGCCTTTTTTTCAAAGCCTTACGCTTTGCTTTTTCGCGTTTTTTCATTGCCGCACGCGCCGCTTTTCTTCGTTTTCGCAACTCTCGCTTCAAGACACGGTCCGGGTGGCGGCATCGGGACAGACTTTTTGTTTTTTGCTTCTTTTTCTCATTGCTGAAAGAAATGATACGAATTCCAAGCACGGAAATGACGATCTTCACCTTTTCGCGGCTGAGAATGTGAATCTTCACGCGTCCGAAAAGCAGAAGCAGAACGATCAGAGAGAGAATGACGGCGATGATTGAGAGAACGATCACAAGTGCCGTCACACCGATCCTCCTTCATCTTCTTGCTGCGGAGCTGTGGACGGTTCCGCACCGTTTTCAAAAATCACGTCGGTTTCCTCGGTGTCAACGGGAGCCTCGTAGTCACGCGGCGTGTCGGATTCAAAGTTTTCCACACTTTCAATCTCTTCCATCGAAAGCTGTTCACCGCCGTCGACCTCGGCTTGAGCCGCGGCGACGCTGAGGGCTTCGGTTTCGGGAAGCTCGTCGAGCGTGTTGATGCCGAACACGCGCAAAAACTTGTCGGTTGTGACGTAGAGCATCGGACGTCCGGGAGCGTCCAAGCGTCCTGCCGCCTCGATCAAGCCCTTGTCAAGCAGGGAATTGACGGCATAAGAGCTGTCGACTCCGCGAACGAGGTCAATGAAGGAGCGCGTGACGGGCTGATTGTAAGCCACCACCGCGAGTACCTCCATCGAAGATGCCGAAAGATTTCCGCCGCGGCGAATGCCGAGTGCCTCGCGGATATAGGGGGCATATTTTTCCTTGGTGGTCAGCTGACAGGTGGTTGGATACATGAGCAGCTGAATTCCGTGGAGGGTATCTTCCTCGGCAAAGTGCTCGGACATCTGGCGAACCATCGTTTTGATATCTTTTACGGAAAGCCCCAAAATTTCGCTCAGCTTGTCATAGCGCATCGGATATCCCGCGGCAAAGAGGATCGCCTCAATCGCCTGCTCAATTTCCTGCGCCGTTGTCAACGGCTCCAACACGGGAGCGTTTTGCTTTTTATCTTCCATAATATATCAGTCTTGACTCCTTTCGGTCTCGGCATCCAACTTTTTTGCCTGCTTTGCCATTGTGCTGACGATTTCGTTCATGTCAAGTCCGAGATCGTCGAGAATATCCTCGTCATCCTCGGAAAGTTTGTCATCAAGCAATGCCGCCACACGCGCCTCTTCCTCCAGATCGCTGTCGTCCGCGGGAAGCAGATCCTCGGAGAGGGCAGCTTCCTTTGCAAGACGTCTTTCCTCGGCGCGGCGCGCACGCTCGATCTCGCGCAAGCGCTTTTTTTCTGCAAGCTTTTGCTCGCGGATGATGCGGCGTTGCTCGCGGTGCATCTCTGCTTTGGACGAGAGCGGGATCGGTTCGTCGGAATCGTAAACACGCGGTTTCTTTTCCGCGCCGTCTTCCTCCTCGACGGGAGGGGCATCATTGACAACGAAACGCGTACCGCTTCCGTGGATGACGGTGTAGGAATCGGGATCCTCCTCGATCAGAATTTTCCGAACCTTGATCAATTCCAAAATTCCAAGAAAAATCGCGATCAGATCGGGAAGAGAGGTGGCATCGGAAAGAAGCTCCTTCATCGAGGGATTTCTCTTTTTGCCGATGTGGTGCAGAATTCCCACAATCTTGACCTCGACCGGAACGATCGGCTTTGCGATCATGGGCGCAAACACCTGCTTTTCTGCCTTGGGACGGCTTTCGTTTGCCGCGATGATGCGGCGTACCGCCGCGCAGAGAGAAGTTACCTGCTGATCGGCAACGTAGGTCACGTCGACGCTGATCTCATCGGTATCCTTGACCATTCGCCCGCTGTAAAGCTGATAGAGCGGTGTCATTTTTTGCACGGCAAGCTTTGCTTGCTGAAAACGCAAAAGGGCATCGGCGAGATCTTGACGGGGATCCTTTTCATTCTCTGTTACGCGAGGCAGAAGCATGCTGCTCTTGATGCGCATCAGCTCGCTTGCCATGACGATAAACTCGCCCGCCAGCTCCATATCCATGCTTTGCGCGGCGCGGATATATTCCAGATATTGGTCGCAGATCAGCGAGATGGGGATGTCCTCGATATTCACTTTGTTTTTGTGGATCAATGAGAGCAGGAGGTCAAGAGGACCTTCAAACTGCTCGATCCGATAAGTGAGGGCTTCCATGAATGGGAGTGTCCTTTCTTTTTTGTGAGATTATCTGCCGAAAAGATAACGGAAAATATCCTCGGGCAGGAACCAATGACAAAAGAGTCGGTGGGTGGGAACGTAGATCAAATTTGCCAATTTTTCGGCAATCCAATAAGAGGGCGAAAAGTCAAAGAGGAAGGAGAGTGCGACGAGCGTGATCAGAATACCGTACATGATCTGCCGCTCGTAGCGCATGATCGCGAAGTAATACTTCGGCGGCAAAAAAGCAAACGCGAGTCGTGAGCCGTCGAAGGGCGGGATCGGGATCAGGTTGAACGCCATCAGCATGAAGTTGATGAGTGCGCTGATCAACGAGATCTCCTTCAGCCAATAGACGCAATTGAGCAAAAATCCTTGACCGGAGGTGATGGAGATCTCGATATAAAGTGCCGCGAAAAGCGCGCAAAAGATCGTACTGAGAACGCCCAACACCAAATTTGCCAACGGACCCGCAACCGCGGTGATCGCCATGCCGCGCTTGGGATTACGAAAATAGCGCGTGTTGATCGGCACGGGCTTTGCCCAACCGAAGCCCACGAGAAGCATCGTCAGAAAACCGATGGGATCGAGATGCTTGAGCGGGTTGAGCGTCAGTCTTCCCAGATTGTGTGCCGTCGGATCGCCGCATTTCCACGCCGCGTATCCGTGCGCCACCTCGTGAAAGACCAGCGCGATCAGAATGACGGGGAGTGTCAGGAGGAGCGTGATGACGGTGTTTCGGAGGCTCCCCCCTTGCAGTAACGATAAGATCATTTCAAAAATCCTTTCTGTGCATCAAAGCTCGGCAAATTGCAGGATTTCTTTCCAAAGTTCCTGTTTTCCCAGCGTTTTGAGCGCCGAATAAAAGAGAATCGGTGTGTCGGACGGGATGTCGGGATGACTCCGCAAAAGCTCCTCGGATTTTTTGCGCTCGGTGGCGTTGAGCTTGTCGCACTTGGTCGCCACCACCACAAAGGGGAGCGAGGACTCGCGCAGGAAGCGAAGCATCATCTCGTCGTCCGCCGTGGGACCGACGCGGCTGTCGATCAGCTGTACCACCAGCTTCAAGAGGTCAAGATTGGGATTTTGCGTGAAATATCCGTCGGTCAGCGCCGACCATTTTGCCTTGTCCTCGGGATTGCGCTTGGCAAAGCCATAGCCTGGAAGGTCGACGAGAAAGAGCTTCTTGTCGACGTCATAGAAGTTGATCGTGATGGTCTTTCCGGGGGAGGAGCTGACGCGTGCCAGCGATTTTCGTCCGAGAAGCGAGTTGATCAGAGAGCTTTTTCCAACGTTGGAACGACCGGAAAAGGCGACCTGAACCATCGCGTCCCTCGGGAACTGCCGAGGAAGCCCCGCGCTGATGCGGAGGTTGACGTTGTTGAGATTGAGAGCCACGAAAATGCTCCTTTCTGTTTGATCAATCGGTGAAGCGCACCCGATTGGACGTGGGTGCGGGGACGTTGACGGGGATGTAGGGCACGGCGGAAGTTTCCTCGGCTTTTTCGGATCTTTCATCGCAGCACGAGGGAACGAGCGCCAGCTTGAGCACCTCTGCCATCTTGCGGCAGGGGATCAACTCGAGCTTTTCACGCGCCATGGGATCAAGCTCCTCAAGATCACGAAGGTTGTCCGACGGGATGAGTACGGTCTTCGCACCCGCCTGATATGCCGCCATCGTCTTTTCCTTGAGACCGCCGATGGCAAGCACGTTGCCGCGCAGACTGATCTCGCCCGTCATGGCGACACTGCGGCGCACGGCTCTGCCGGTCAGCGCGCTGACCAGTGCCGTCACCATGGTCACACCCGCCGAGGGACCGTCCTTCGGCACTGCTCCCTCGGGGAAGTGAATGTGAATATCTTTGGTTTTGTAAAAATCGGTGGGAATACCGTATTCCGCGGCGATCGAGCGGACGTAGCTGACCGCAAGACGCGCGGATTCTTTCATCACGTCGCCCAAAGATCCCGTGGTCTCGATCTTTCCGGTACCCTCAAGCACGGCGACCTCGACCTTGAGCAGCGTACCGCCAAGCTCGGTGTATGCCAATCCGTTGACGCAGCCGATCTCGTCCTCCTCGGAGACCGATTCGGGCAGAAGCTTGCGCGCGCCGAGATAAGCGGCGACGTCAGCGGTGTCGATGACGATCTGACGGCGCTCCTCCGCAAGCATTTTTTTGCCTGCCTTACGGCAAAGCGTCGCGATCGTGCGCTCGAGATTACGAACGCCCGCCTCGCGGGTATAATAATCGATGATTTCGGTCAGCGCGCCGTCGGTGATCTTGAGTGCTCTTCTGGTCAAGCCGTGACGTTTGAGCTGCTTGGGAAGGAGGTGATCCTTCGCGATCGCCAGCTTTTCGCGCTTGGTGTAGATCGAGAGCTGAATGATCTCCATACGGTCCTGAAGCGGACGCGGGATGTTTTCCAGATTGTTCGCGGTGGCGAGGAACATGCAGTCGGAGAGATCGAAGGGAAGCTCCACAAAGTGATCGCGGAAGCTCTTGTTTTGCTCTCCGTCCAACACCTCCAGAAGTGCCGACGTGGGATCTCCGTGAGAATCGCGCGTCAGCTTATCGATCTCGTCAAGCAGAATGAGCGGATTTTTTACGCCTGCTTGTGTCAGCGCGGTGATGATTCTGCCGGGCATCGCGCCGATGTAGGTCTTGCGGTGGCCGCGAATGTCAGCCTCGTCACGAACACCGCCGAGCGAGATCCGCACGTATTTGCGGTTCATGGCGCGTGCGATGGAGGATGCGATCGAGGTTTTGCCCACACCGGGAGGGCCTACCAAGCAGAGGATTTGATTGCGAAGCTCGGGGTTGAGCTGCTTTGCGGCGATATATTCGACGATGCGCTCCTTGACCTTTTCCAAGCCGTTGTGGTCAACGTCAAGCACCTTTTGCACGGTGGAAAACTGTACGCGGTCCTTGGTGGTTTTTGTCCAGGGAATGTCCAGACAGGTGTCCAGATAGTTTGCGATCACGGTTGCTTCCGCCGAGCCAAAGGGGGTTTTTGAGAGACGGTCGAGCTCCTTGCGCAGCTTTGCCTCCACTTCTTTGGGAAGCTTGGCTTGCTCGATGCGCGCCGAAAATTCCTCCACATCGCCGCCCTCGCCCAGCTCCTCTTGGATCACCTTGATCTGCTCGCGCAGATAATATTCACGCTGATTGCGATTCATCCGCGCATTGACACGGCGGCGAATGAGAGCCTCTTCTTCCAGAATTGCCGATTCGTTTTCGAGAATTTCAAGCAAAAGCTCGGCACGGCGCAAGGGATCGGTACATTCCAAGATCGCCTGCTTGTCGTGGTTGCGGATCAGGACGTTGTAGGCGATGAAGTCTGCAAGCAGTCCCGGATCGCCAATCAGCCTTGCGGCGTTGATCAGATCGTCGGATTTTGCTGGAAGAAATGCCGCGGTGTTCTCAAGTGCGCGAAGCATCTCAAAGACACAAGCCTCTCCGCGCACACCGCCGTTTTCCTTGAGAAGAACGGTCTTGCAGATCAGGTCGGCTTCGGTGTAGGAGGCAGTGCGACGGTATTTGATGACGGCGGCACGAACCACGCCCTCGGCAATGATGCGCGTCTGTCCTTCGGGGGTGCGGAACATCTGCTTGATCTTCGCCACCGTACCCGCGCGGTAATAGGGAAATATCTCCTCGGAGTCGTTGGCGGTCTCGTTATAGGAGACCAGGAATATAAATGAATTTCCCGCGCCCGCTGCTTTTGCCGCGTTTGCGGAATCCTCGTCGCCTGCCTCAAAGTTGACGGTGGCTGCGGGAAATGCAACCGTGCCGCGAAGCGCGATGACGGGAAGTGTGATTTCTTCTGTTTTTTCGATATAAGTGGACATGATAGAATCCTTTCGGGAAAACGCTTGTTCTAAAAAATTGCATTGATATTATATTATAGCACAATTTTCAGAGGATTTCCATAGGTTTTCGAAAAAAACTTGCATCGAGAACAAATCTTTTTTGCGCAAAAAAACAAATTTTTTGGCGAGGGGTTATTTACTTATAAAAAAATTTGTGTTATACTATTCTCACAAGGCTGATTTGTGAGAAAAAATGCGCTCGCGACCGCGCCTTCAAATCTGAAACGACGGAGTGACTTATGCAATCCCAACCCTTTCTTCTCAAAAGTGAATACACCCCAACGGGAGATCAGCCTGCCGCCATCGCACAGCTCGTAGAGGGCATCGAGGCGGGCGAGCGGATGCAGACGCTACTCGGAGTCACCGGCTCGGGCAAGACCTTCACCATGGCGAACGTGATTGCCGCGGTCAACCGTCCGACCTTGATTTTGGAGCCGAATAAAACGTTGGCGGCACAGGTCTGTTCCGAAATGCGCGAGTTTTTCCCCGACGCCGCAGTCGAATATTTCGTGTCTTATTATGACTATTACCAGCCCGAGGCGTATATTCCCGGAAAGGATATGTATATCGAGAAGGATGCGCTGATCAACGAGGAGATCGACCGCCTTCGCCACAGTGCCACGAGCGCGTTGTTCGAGCGGCGCGACGTCATCATCGTGGCTTCGGTGTCCTGCATCTATTCCTTGGGAGATCCGAGCGAATATCAGGGCTTGGTGCTTGCCATCCGTCCCGGCTCGCAGATGAGCCGCGACATCTTCATCCGCAAGCTGGTGGCGAACAGTTACAACCGAAACGACATGTCCCTGGTCCGAGATTGCTTCCGTGTCAACGGTGACACCGTGGAGATCATTCCCGCAAACATGAACGACAGCGCGCTTCGCGTCGAGTTTTTCGGCGACGAGATCGATCGGATTTCCGAGATCAACATCGTGACGGGAGAATTGAAAAGAGTTTTGAGCTACGCCGCGATCTATCCCGCCACTCACTATGCCGTCTCCGATGAAAAACGGGAGCAGGCACTTGCCCAAATCGAGCGTGAAATGGTGGAACGCGCTCTTTATTTCGAATCCGAGGGCAAGCTGATCGAGGCACAGCGCATCCGAGAGCGAGTAAAATACGATCTTGAAATGCTTCGTGAGATCGGCTTTTGCTCGGGTGTGGAAAACTATTCGCGCGTACTTTCGGGACGTCCCGCAGGCTCGACGCCGTTTACGCTTTTGGATTATTTCCCCGAGGATTTTCTGATGTTCGTCGACGAATCTCATGTCACGGTGCCGCAGGTGCGCGGTATGAGCGGTGGAGACACCGCGAGAAAGAAAAATCTCGTGGATTACGGCTTCCGTCTCCCGTCTGCGTACGATAACCGCCCGCTTTTCTTCGAGGAATTCGAGGAAAGCATTCATCAGGTGGTGTTCGTCAGCGCAACCCCGGGAGACTATGAGGACGAGCATTCCGAGCGCGTCGTCGAGCAGATCATCCGTCCCACGGGATTGCTTGATCCCGAGGTCGAGGTGCGTCCGATCGAGGGACAGGTCGACGATCTGATGGGCGAGATCCGTTCCCGCGCCAATAGGGGAGAGCGTGTGCTGGTCACCACGCTGACCAAGAAAATGGCAGAGGATCTGACCGAATATTTTGAGAAAAACGACATCCGTGTACGCTATATCCACTATAACGTCGAGACCATCGAGCGCATTGAGATCATTCGGGATCTTCGAATGGGTGTTTTTGATGTGCTGGTCGGCATCAACCTCTTGCGCGAGGGATTGGACATTCCCGAGGTCTCTCTCGTGGCGATCCTTGACGCCGATAAGGAGGGCTTTTTGCGCGCAGAGCGATCCCTGATCCAAACCATCGGACGCGCGGCGAGAAATGCCGGCGGCAAGGTCATTATGTATGCCGATGAGATCACGCGCTCAATGCGCGCCGCCATCACCGAGACCAACCGCCGTCGCGCCATTCAGGATGCATACAACCGCGAGAACGGCATCGTTCCCAAGACCGTCGTCAAGGGAATCCGTGACGTCATCGAGATCGGCACGCGCGAGGAAAAGAGCGGGAAACGCGGTAAAAACGGGGGTATTTCCGATCGCAAGCTGACAAAGAGTGAGCGCGAGAGGCTGATCGCCGAGATGACCGCCGAGATGAAGCGCGCGGCGCAAAAGCTCGAATTCGAGCAGGCGGCGTTCCTGCGCGATCAGATCAAAAAGCTTCGTGAGGGCGAGGGTACGCCAAAAAACAACGGATAAAAACAGGAGTAAAATATGCCAAACCAAATTTCCATCCGCGGCGTGCGGGTGCACAACTTGAAAAATATTGACGTCGAGATCCCGCGTGACAAGCTGGTCATCCTGACCGGCCTTTCGGGCTCGGGAAAATCGTCGTTGGCGTTCGATACGGTCTATGCCGAGGGACACCGTCGGTTTGTCGAATCGCTGTCCTCCTATGCGCGTATGTTCATGGGGCAGCTTGACAAGCCCGACATCGACTCGATCGAAGGGCTTTCACCCGCGATCTCGATCGAACAGAAAACAACCTCCAAAAATCCGCGCTCAACGGTGGGAACGGTCACGGAGATCTACGATTATCTGCGTCTCCTCTATGCGCGCATTGGAGTGCCGCACTGTCCGATCTGCGGCAAGGAGATCCGTCAGCAGACCACCGATCAGATCATCGATCGCATCCTGGCATTCCCCGAGGGAGAGCGCTTTATGGTGCTGGCACCCGTTGTGCGCGCGCAGAAGGGTATGCACGAAAAGGTGTTTGCCGATGCGAAAAAACGAGGTTACGTGCGCGTTCGCGTGGATGGAAACATGTACGAACTCTCGGAGGAGATCAAGCTCGACAAGAACAAAAAGCACAGCATCGAGATCGTGGTTGACCGTCTCGTCATGCGCGAGGGCATCGAGTCACGTCTTGCCGATTCGGTGGAAAACGCGCTCGGCGTTGCCGACGGACATCTCGTGATCGTGACCGTACCGCGCGAGGGTGAGGCGAAGGAATACGAGTTTTCGCAGAACTATGCCTGCGAGGAGCACGGAATCTCCTTCGGTGAGCTTGAGCCACGTATGTTTTCCTTTAATAATCCCGCGGGCGCTTGCCCGCACTGCGCGGGACTCGGAGATCTGCAACGCATCGCCCCTGAGCGACTGATTCCAAACCGTTCGCTTTCCCTCAACGAGGGCGCGATCAACGTCAACGGCTTCAAGTCACTCGAGGAGGAAAGCTGGAACGGCCCGTTGTTTTCCGCCGTCGGAGAACGCTGCGGCTTTACGCTTTCCACGCCGATCTCGGAGTTCACCGACGAGCAATATCACAAGCTCATGTACGGAACGGGTGACGAAATTTACGACATCCGCCGTTGGTTTGCCCACGAGGAGCATCATCAAAGGATCAAATTCGACGGCTTGGTTGCCATGATCAAGAATCGGATGCAGATGATGGGGAATGAATATTACGATCAATTCGTCGAGGAAGCCCCTTGTCCCGAATGTGGAGGACAGAGGCTTGCCCCCTCACCGCTTGCCGTCACGGTCGGAGGGCTGAATATTCACGAGCTTTGTGATCTGTCGATTGAGAAGAGTTTGGCTTTTGTCAATTCGCTTACGCTGAGCGAGAGCGAAGCCATCATTGCCGCAGAGATTCTCAAGGAGATCCGCGCGCGCCTCGGATTCCTCTCCAGCGTCGGCTTGGATTATCTGACGCTTTCGCGCAAGGCGGGAACGCTTTCAGGCGGTGAGGCACAGAGAATCCGTCTGGCGACGCAGATCGGTTCTTCTCTGGTCGGCGTGCTGTATATCCTCGACGAGCCGAGCATCGGCCTGCATCAGCGAGACAATTCCAAGCTGATCGCCACCCTCAAGCGTCTGCGCGACCTCGGAAATACCGTGATCGTGGTCGAGCATGATGAGGAAACGATGGAAAATGCCGATTATATCCTTGACATCGGTCCCGGCGCGGGTATTCACGGCGGACGCGTGGTTGCCGCGGGAACGCCCGAGGAGATCATGCAAAATGAGGATTCGATCACGGGCGCCTACCTTTCGGGACGAAAGAAGATCGCGATCCCCGCGCAAAGAAGATCCGGAAACGGCAACTTTTTGAAGATCGTGGGTGCCAAGCACCACAACCTCAAAAACGTCAGCGTGGAGATCCCGCTCGGATGCTTCGTCTGTGTGACGGGCGTTTCGGGATCGGGAAAATCCTCGCTTGTCAACGGCATTTTGTATCCCGTTCTGGCGGAAAAGCTCAATCGTGCCATCGCGTTTGCCGGCAAGCATGATGCCGTGGAAGGGCTTGAACATCTCGACAAGGTCATCAGCATCGACCAAAGCCCGATCGGACGCACTCCGCGCTCCAATCCCGCTACCTATACGGGACTCTTCGGTGACATCCGCGATCTTTTCTCGCAAACCAAGGACGCGAAGGCAAAGGGCTTCAAGCCGGGCAGATTCTCCTTCAACGTCAAGGGCGGACGCTGTGAGGCGTGCGAGGGAGACGGTGTCAAAAAGATCGAGATGCACTTTTTGCCCGATGTTTACGTGACCTGTGACGTTTGCAAGGGAAAACGCTACAATCGCGACACACTCGACGTGCATTATAAAGGGAAGAATATTTTCGAGGTTCTCGACATGACCGTGGAGGAAGGCTTGGGCTTCTTTGACGGTCTGCCCGCCATTCAGCGCAAGCTGCAGACGCTCTATGACGTCGGCTTGGGATACGTCAAGATCGGACAGTCGTCCACCACGCTCTCGGGAGGAGAAGCGCAGAGAGTCAAGCTTGCCACCGAGCTTGCCAGACGCGCGACGGGACGCACCATTTATATTCTCGACGAGCCGACCACGGGACTTCACAGTGCCGACGTTGCCAAGCTGCTTGAGGTTTTGCAGCGGCTTTGCGACGCGGGGAACACCGTGCTCGTCATCGAGCACAACCTGGACGTCATCAAATGTGCCGACCATCTGATCGACCTCGGACCCGAGGGCGGAGACGGCGGCGGAACGGTGCTCGCAACGGGTACGCCCGAGCAGCTTGCCGAGGTTGAAACCTCTTATACCGGCCAATATTTGAAAAAATGGCTGAAAAAAGCAGAAAAAATTGAAAAAATCTCTGAAATTTGAAAAAAATCACTTGACAAATGCGCTTTAGTGTGGTAAAATGCTAAAGTAAAATACGGGGACATCCCGAAAAAAAGGAGATTTATCATGAAAAAATTACTTTCTCTTCTGCTCGCAACCCTGATGATTCTGGGTTCCATCGCCGCGTTTTCTTCCTGCGCCAAGGAAGATACCCTCGTTTGCGGTGTCACCATCTTTGAAAAAATGAATGAAAAAGATGCTGACGGCAATTGGACCGGCTTTGAGTCCGAATTCGCAATGGAAGTCGGCAAAATTCTCGGCAAGAAGGTCGAGTTCCAGGTAATCATTTGGGATCAGAAATACAACGAGTTGAATTCCGGCGCAATCGACTGCATCTGGAATGGCTTCACCGCAAACTCCAGCGACAACGGCGTGAAGAGAAGCGAGCTTGTCGATTTCTCTTACGGTTACATGCTCAACCAGCAGTGCATCGTTGTGAAGAAGAGCAATCTTGCGACCTACGTTGACGAGGCAGCTCTCGCAGGCAAGAAGGCATGCGTTGAGGGCGGAAGTGCCGGTGAATCCTATGCAAAAACCGTTACCGATGAGGATAAGATCGTAAAGGCAACCGCGCAGATCAATTCTTTCACCGAAGTAAAGTCCGGCGCGGTGGATTTCGCAGTTGTGGACATCGTTCTCGCAAAGAACATTTGCGGTCAGGCGGACTATGCTGACCTTGCAATTGTTGAGGCAATCGAGCTTGAGTCCGAGATCTATGCAATCGGCTTCAAGAAGGGAAGCGATCTGACCGAGAAGGTCAACGCTGCGATCAAGGAGCTTGAGGCAAACGGAAAGCTGGCAGAGATTGCAAAGAAGTACGGTTTTGAAAACGTTCTCAAGGTCACCGAGAATATCGAGGGATAATTAACTCTTACAGTTACTGTAACAAAGGATTAAAAATATGGGTTTTTGGGAAGTTACGTTAAGCTTGCTTGCGGGACTGGAACAAACCTGCCTGATTTTTGCGCTAACACTCGTGTTAGCGCTTCCTTTGGGTTTGGTTATTTCTTTCGGATCCATGTCCAAATTCAAGCCGCTTGCATACATTACAAAAATATTCGTTTGGATCATTCGCGGTGTTCCGCTGATGCTCCAAGTGATCATCGTTTTCTACGTTCCGGGATTTATTTTCGGCACTCCGCTGTTTTCACGCTTTGGCTCCGTGATTGCCGCGTTTGTGATCAACTATGCGTGCTATTTTTCGGAAATTTACAGAGGCGGTATTCAAAGCATTTCAAAGGGGCAGTATGAGGCGGGACAGGTGCTTGGAATGACCAAGACACAAATCTTTTTCAAGATTGTCCTGATGCAGGTTGTCAAACGGATCTTGCCGCCCATGTCAAACGAAATCATCACGCTGGTCAAGGATACTGCGCTCGCAAGAGTCATCATGATTGTGGAAGTCATTCAGGCGGCACAAGATTTTGCGGCGTACGGATTGATGTGGCCTCTCTTCTACACAGCGGTATTTTATTTGATCTTCGTGGGCCTTCTGTCGCTTCTTTTCGGACGTTTCGAGAAAAAGCTCAACTATTATAAGACCTAAGGAGGGCAGAGATGGCAATTCTTGAAGTACAAAATATCCAAAAGAGTTTTGGAAAAAACGAGGTTCTCAAGGGAATCAGCTTTGAATTGGAAAAGGGCGAGGTCATGACCATTATCGGCTCTTCTGGAAGTGGAAAAACCACACTTTTGCGTTGCCTCAACTATCTGGAAGTTCCGGACAACGGAAGAATCGTGGTAAATGGAGAGGCGGTTTTCAATTCCGAAGAGAAGGAGAACTACACCGAAGCTAACATTCGTGATCTGCGGTTGCACTTTGGACTGGTTTTCCAATCCTTCAATCTGTTCCCGCAATACACCGTTCTTGAAAATATCATGCTTGCTCCAACGCTCAAAGTCAAAGAGGGAATCAAAAATAAGTCCATCCCTTCCCAAGAAAAGAATCGGGAGATGAGCTGCATTCGCGAAAAAGCACTCGAGCTTTTGGAGATGGTCGGTCTTTCCGATAAGGTGGACGCTTATCCGTTCCAGCTTTCAGGCGGACAGCAACAGCGTGTCGCCATTGCGCGCGCGCTTGCGCTCAAGCCCGACATTCTTTGCTTTGACGAGCCGACCTCGGCACTTGATCCCGAACTGACCGTTGAGGTTTTGCGCGTCATCAAGGATCTGAAAAAGACCGGAACCACCATGATCATCGTAACGCATGAAATGGAGTTTGCGCGCAACGTCTCCGATCGCGTCATCTATATGCGCGACGGACTTATCGAGATGGACGGAACCCCCGAAGAGGTTTTCGACCTGTCGAAGAATGAGCATTTGAACAAATTTTTGAACAGCGGCAACCTCTGATTGCCGCGTCAATCAACAAAAAGTCATCCGCCTCCGATCGGGGCGGATGACTTTGTTCTGTATGATTGCAGGTCTTTTTTGTGGCTTTTACAAGGTTTTTTCGAGGAAACGTATTGACATGAGATTCTATTTGATATATAATATACCATGTCTAATTATTGTCAAACAAGTGAGATTGGTCTGCTTTTTGCAGATGACTCATCAAAAGCTACCGTGAAAGGATCGATTATGAAAAACACGTTTGGTCAAAGCGTTGCTGTCACGCTCTTCGGAGAAAGTCATGGCTCCGAAATCGGCGCGGTGCTGGACGGTTTGGCGCCCGGCATACGAATTGACGAAGATTTCATCCGTCACCGGCTTTCTCTGCGACGCCCTTTTGGAAAAATTTCCACGGCACGCGTCGAGCCCGATGAATTTCGCATCGTCAGCGGCGTTTTTGAAGGGAAAACCACGGGAACACCGCTTTGTATCCTCATTCCCAACACCAATACCCGAAGCAGTG
The DNA here is from genome assembly GCA_017517745.1 of Clostridia bacterium. GTDB lineage: Bacteria > Bacillota > Clostridia > Oscillospirales > CAG-272 > UMGS1865. Next base: position 74,392 of record JAFWYJ010000009.1, read on the forward strand.
ATTATTCCAAAGAAATCCCGCGTCCGGGGCACGCCGATTATACTGCCGAGTGCAAATATCACGGCTGTCAGGATCCTCGCGGAGGGGGACATTTTTCCGGAAGATTGACCGCCGCCCTGGTTGCGGCGGGAGCGATCGCCGATTCCGTTCTGCGCGAATGCGGGATTCGCATCGGCACACACATCAGCCGCCTTGCGGGTATCTTGGATCGCCCCTTTGATTGCTTGGATGCGGATATTGCCGCTTTGAGCGACCTTGTCTTTCCCGTGCTTTCTCAATCGGCATCCGAGGCAATGAAACGTGAGATTGAGCTTGCGGCCAAGGACGGTGACAGTGTTGGCGGCGTTCTGGAAACCGCCGTCACGGGACTTCCGACGGGGGTCGGTGAGCCGTGGTTTGACACGGTGGAGGGCATTCTCGCGCACGCGCTCTTCAGCATTCCTGCAGTAAAGGGCGTGGAATTCGGCGCAGGCTTTGATTTTGCCTCGATGAGAGGCAGTGAGGCAAACGATGCGTTTCGCATGGCAAACGGTGAGGTTGTTACCGTGACCAATCATAACGGCGGCATCAACGGCGGCATCACCAACGGCATGCCGATCCTCTTCCGCTGTGCCGTCAAGCCCACTCCGTCGATTTTTTTGCAACAGGACAGTGTGAATCTCGAAACGCGCCAAAACACGGCGCTTTCGATCAAGGGACGGCACGATCCCGCTGTGATCCACCGCGCACGCGTGGTGGTGGACAGCGTCACCGCGCTGGTTCTTTGCGACCTTTTGGCGGGGCGCTTCGGAACCGATTTTCCGACCACCGCGTTCCGACAGATCGGAAAGGATTGAGAAGCATGAAAATCTATATACTGAACGGACCGAATTTGAATATGCTGGGCATTCGTGAGCCGGCACATTATGGAAACGAGACCTATCAAGCCTTGATTGATCGAATCGAAAGCTACGGCAAGGAAAAGGGAATCGTAACCGTTTGCCGTCAGAGCAACCATGAGGGAGACCTCGTGGATTGGATTCAGGAGGCCTACTTTGAAGGCGCGGATGGCATTGTGATCAATCCGGGCGCCTATACACACACAAGTGTGGCGTTGTTGGATGCCGTCAAGTCCGTGAGCTTACCCACCGTGGAGGTGCATATTTCCAAGGTGGAGGAGCGCGAGGATTTTCGTCAGATCAGCTACCTGCGAGCCGCCTGCTTCAAAACCATCACGGGACACGGAACGAGCGGATACTTGGAGGCGATCGATGCTTTGATGGCGCTGCGAGCAGAAGCGCAAACAACGTGAGCAAGCCGATATGTCGTTGGCATAATTCTTAATAAATGTTTTTTGAAAGGATATACCGCTATGAGCAACTACCAAATCGAAACCAAATGCGTACAAGGAGGCTATACCCCCGGAAACGGTGAGCCTCGTCAGATCCCGATTATACAAAGCACCACCTTCCGTTATGAGACCAGCGAGGACATGGGCAAGCTGTTTGATCTGGAGGCTTCCGGATATTTCTATTCGCGTCTGCAGAATCCGACCTGCGACAGAGTTGCGGCAAAGATCTGCGAGTTGGAGGGCGGAAGCGCTGCGATGCTGACCTCTTCCGGACAGGCTGCAAACTTCTACGCAGTCTTCAACATCGCAAACTGCGGAGACCACGTGGTTTCCTCGTCCACCATTTACGGAGGCACCTTCAATCTCTTTGCCGTAACGATGAAAAAGATGGGCATTGAGTTCACCTTCGTCTCGCCCGATTGCTCCGAGGAGGAACTCGCAGCGGCGTTCCGTCCCAACACCAAGGCGGTGTTCGGTGAGACGATCGCGAATCCCGCGCTGACGGTGCTGGATATCGAAAAGTTTGCAAAAGCGGCGCACGCGCACGGCGTTCCGCTGATCATCGACAACACTTTCGCAACTCCCGTCAACTGCCGCCCCTTTGAGTGGGGTACGGATATCGTTACTCACTCGACCACCAAGTACATGGACGGTCACGGTGCCGCTGTCGGCGGTTGCATCGTCGACTCGGGTAAGTTTGATTGGATGGCGCACAGCGAAAAATTCCCGGGTCTCTGCACGCCCGATGACAGCTATCACGGCATCGTTTACGCCGAAAAATTCGGCAAAGAGGGCGCGTTTATTTACAAAGCAACCGCCCAGCTGATGCGCGATTTCGGATCGACTCCCGCACCGCAGAGCGCATTCTTGCTCAATCTCGGTCTGGAGAGCCTCCACGTCCGCATGGAGCGTCACTGCGCCAATGCACTTGCCGTCGCGCGCTTTTTGGAGGCGCACGAAAAGATCACTTGGGTAACCTATGCAGGGCTCGAATCAAGCCCGTACTATGCGATTGCACAGAAGTACATGCCGAAGGGAACTTGCGGCGTCGTCAGCTTTGGCGTGAAGGGCGGAAGAAAGGCTGCCGAAAAATTCATGAAGCACCTCAAACTCGCCGCCATCGAAACACACGTTGCCGATGCGCGCACCTGCTGTTTGCATCCCGCAAGCGCAACGCATCGCCAGATGAACGACGAGGAGCTGATCGCCGCAGGCGTGTCGGGCGACCTTGTACGCCTTTCCTGCGGTCTTGAAAACGCCGACGATCTGATCGCAGACCTCGCGCAGGCATTGGCGCAAGTATAATACCAATCAGAATTAGGAGATCGAAATGCCAATCAAAATACCGAACGAGCTGCCCGCAGCCAAAACGCTTGCAGAAGAGAATATTTTCGTTATGAGCGAAACGCGGGCTGTTTCGCAGGATATCCGTCCGCTCAAGATCCTTTTGCTGAATCTGATGCCGACGAAGGTTGTGACCGAGACACAGTTTTCCAGACTTTTGGGAAACACACCGCTTCAGGTGGAGCTGACGCTGATGCACACCAAGTCGCATCAGTCCAAAAACACCTCCGAGGAGCATCTTCTGGCGTTTTATACCACGTTTGACGAGATCAAGGATCAGAAATTCGACGGCATGATCATCACGGGGGCGCCCGTGGAGCACCTCGCGTTTGAGGAGGTCGAATATTGGGATGAGCTTTGTCAGATCATGGAGTGGAGCTTGACGCACGTGCACAGCACCTTCCATATTTGCTGGGGCGCGCAGGCGGGGCTTTACTATCATTTCGGTATCCAAAAGCATCCGCTCGACCGCAAGCTGTTCGGCATTTTTCCGCATATTGCCGACTACAAGCAGTCGATGCTCTTCAGAGGCTTTGACGATATTTTCATGGTGCCTCACTCGCGTCATACCACGGTCAACCGCGAGGATCTGGAAAAAATCCCCGAGGTGAAAATTCTCGCGTCCTCTGACGAGGCGGGTGTGTTCGCGCTTGCGACGAGAAAGGGAAGACAGATCTTCATCACGGGACATCCCGAATACGATGCCGATACGCTCAACAAGGAATATTTGCGCGACGTTGCCGCAGGCAAGCCGATCGACATTCCCAAAAACTATTTTCCGAATGACGATCCCACGAAAACACCGCCGGCAACCTGGCGTTCTTCGGCAAATCTGCTCTATTCCAACTGGCTCAATTATTTCGTCTATCAAACTACGCCATTCCATCTCGAACAATTGAAGTGAGGGTGAGAATATGACCTTAAACGTGATTTTTTTGCTGCTTGCCGTGCTTGCCACGTTGGGACTTTATCTTGCCGTCCCGACACTGAGCTGGCTTTGGCTGCTGCCGATCCTGGTAGGCGCGATTTTGGGTGTGATCATCCTCTGTTTCGCAGTCCTTTTCATCATTTCTCTGTTTTTTTCAACCAAAAAGCCGATCAAAAGACAAAACCCTTTTTGCCGATTCGCGATCTGGATCACGATGGATTGGCTGATGAAGATTTCTCGCGTTCGCGTCACTGTCAAAGGGAAAGAGCTTCTTCCGCAGGAGCCTTGCGTCCTCGTCAGCAATCATCTCTCTGATTTTGATCCCTTGACGGTGCTTGCCGTCATGCCGCGTCTCAAGATCGGTTACATCTGCAAGGATGTGATTCTGAGACTGCCGCTCATCGGCCCCTTTATCTATCAAGCAGGATTCCTTCCCATCGACCGAAAGAACGGCGTTCGTGCCGTCCGCACGCTGCAGCGTGCCGCGGAATTGATCAAGGGTGCCGACATGAGCGTGGGAATTTTCCCCGAGGGAACGCGCAGCCGCACAGGTGAGCTGCTCCGCTTCAAAACCGGAGCTTTCACACTGGCGCAGGAAGCCGAAGTGCCGATCGTGATCATGGTCACCAAGGGAACCGATCTGATCTCAAAGCGCGCACCGTTCAAAAGAACCGAGGTCGCGCTTGAGATCATCGAGGTGATTTCCAAGGAAACCGTTGCCGAGACACCTGTGAAGGAGCTTTGCGAAAGTGTCCGTCAAAAGGTCGAGGAACATTTGAAAAAACAAGCATAAATCATCAAACGACGGGAGGTGCCGCCGATGCCGTTCATAGGTTTTCCGAAAGCCGAGCTTTACACTGCCGACGCGGCGACTCACGCCGTCGATCTGCCGGAACAGCTCGTGTTGCGCGCGATTGCGCAAGGAATGACGTGCATTGGATTTTCGGCACACTCCCGTATTTCGTTTCTTCCGGAGCGCGGAATGAGCATTGAGGAAGAGCAGGGATACCGCGCGGAGATCGCGCGACTGAGAAGACTTTATGGGGATCGGATTCACATCTTTTTCGGCGTGAATCAGGATTATTGTGCCGATCTGCCGCCACTTGGATATGATTTTGTGGTCGGCTCCGTCGATTATATCCGTTCGGGAGACGCCTATTGCGCGGCTTCCGAGTCGCTTCGCCTTCTTCACGGCATGATCGACCGTCATTTTGCTTCCGATGCATTTGCTTTTCTGCGCGCCTACTTTGAAGCCTTTGCCAATCTACCCGAGAAGACCGCTTGCGATATCGTTGCAGTGCCGGATGCGGCATTGCGCTGGAATGGGGAAGATTCGCTTTTTGACGGGAGAAACGTTCGTTATCGGAAATGTGTGTTGGATGCATTGGACGCTTTGCTGGAGAAGAACGTGATCTTTGAGATCGACACGAGAAATTTCTTGGCAGACGTTCGCCGTTCCTCACGAGCTTATTTGATGCTTTTGCGCTATCTTGCCGAAAATCGGGGGCGTGTGACGCTCACGTCGAGCGTGGAGGATTTTGCGAGGACCAAGCAAGAGCTTGCGCAAGCCGAGCATCTCTGTCGCAGCGTCGGAATCGGTTCGGTTTCCCGTTTGACCGCGAGCGGATGGCAGAGTGTTGGGCTTTGAGGTCGATTCTTTGCAAAACAACGAAAAAACAAAGCGGATTTTTTTGAAATTTGTTGGTTTGAGTAGTTGACATTTTCTATTATATCATGTATAATATTCTATGTAACAAGAGGTTTTCTGTAACTGACGGAACGTGGAGCACCACGAGGAAGCAGAAAATGATCATCGTCGACCGTCTGGGCAGTTCTATCTCGCGTTAGGATAGTTCTGCCTTTTTTGTCGGAACGGGACGCATGTCAAGGAAAGGAACGAGTTAAGATGAAAAAAGTAGGAATCATTATGGGAAGCGACAGTGATTTGCCTGTTGTCGAAAAAGCCGTCAATACCCTTGCGGAGTACGGTGTACCTTATGAAGTACACGTTTTTTCCGCGCACCGTACCCCCGAGGAGGCAAGGGCTTTCTCTTCGTCCGCACGCGCCAACGGATTTGGCGCCATCATTGCCGCTGCGGGCATGGCAGCACATCTTGCTGGCGCGATTGCCGCAAACACCACGCTCCCCGTGATCGGTATCCCCGTGAAATCCAAATATCTGGACGGCATTGACGCATTGCTGTCGACGGTACAGATGCCCACCGGTATCCCGGTCGCGACGGTTGCCATCGACGGCGCGGCCAATGCCGCTTTGCTTTCGATTCAGATGCTTGCCATCGAGGATGCCGCATTGGCGGAAAAGCTCGACGCGGCGCGCCGCGCGGGAACCCAGAAGGTTCTGGCAAAGAACGCTGACGTCGAAGAGAAATACAATCATTGAAGTTTGAAAAATTAACAAAGCATAAAAAAGGAGATTTTACCATGAAACTCGTTTACACAGGAAAAACCAAGGACGTATTTGCGCTTGACAACGGAAACTATCTGCTCAAGTTCAAGGATGATTGCACCGGAAAAGACGGCGTGTTTGATCCGGGCGAAAACGCGGTCGGTCTGACCATTGACGGTGTGGGCGACGTCAACCTTCGCATGTCGATCTATTTTTTCGAGAAGGTCAACGCCGCAGGCATCAAGACACACTATATCAGTGCCGATCTCGCAAACACCACCATGGAGGTTCTTCCTGCAAAGGCTTTCGGCAAGGGACTTGAGGTCATCTGCCGTCACAAGGCGGTGGGAAGCTTCTACCGTCGCTATTCCGATTATATCGAAGAGGGGGCCGATCTGCCCGCATACGTAGAGACCACCTTCAAGAATGACGAGAAGGGAGACCCGCTGGTCACCAAGGACGGTCTGGTCGATCTCGGCGTCATGACCGCGGAGCAGTATGATGACATCAAGCTGATGACGCAGAAGATCACGCAGATCGTTGCCGACGATCTCAAGGAGAAGGGACTCGTTCTCTATGACATCAAGTTTGAGTTCGGTTACGATGCAGACGGCAAGGTCATGCTCATCGACGAGATCGCTTCGGGCAATATGCGCGTTTACAAGGACGGCAAATATATTGATCCCATGACGCTTTCCGAGCTCTTCTTCGCTTGATCGCGGTTTTACTGATTGATATATTCACGATGCAAAGGAGAAATCCGAATTTTTTCGGATTTCCCCCTTTGTGGTTGTAGCGCGTGACCGTAAACGCGCATTACGATTCTACTGGAGGTCTTATGGGAGGCTTTTTTGGCGCTGTTTGTAAGCAGGACGCAATTTCCGACGTTTTTTTCGGAACCGACTATCATTCTCATCTTGGAACGGCGCGCGGCGGCATGGCTGCATATGACGAAAAGATAGGCTTGCAAAGAGAGATTCACAACATTCAGAACTCGCCGTTCAGAACCAAGTTTGAGCACGTTTTCGAGGAGATGCGAGGAACCTCGGCGATCGGATGCATCAGCGATTCCGATCCGCAGCCGCTTTTGATCCGTTCCAAGCTTGGAGTTTATGCGATCTGCACCGTGGGTGTGATCAATAACGCGGCGGCTCTGATTGACACTTACATGACGGAAAACGGCGGCCATTTTGACGCGATGACAAGCGGAAAGGTCAACTCCAACGAGCTTGTCGCGGCATTGATCAGCCTGAAGGACAGCTTTGCGGAAGGAATCCGTTTTGCCCAGCAGTCCATTGAGGGAACCGCTTCGATCCTGCTTCTGAAGAGCGACGGAAACATCATCGCCGCACGCGATCTTTTGGGGCGCATCCCCGTGCAGATCGGAAAGAGGGGAGACGATTACTGCGTTTCCTTTGAATCCTTTGCTTGCAACAAGCTGGGATATACTGTTGAGAAGGAGCTGGGACCGGGCGAGATCGTGGAACTTTCCGTTGGAAAGGAGATCGTGCAGCTGGCACCTCCGGGGGAGAAAATGCGGATGTGCGCATTCCTTTGGACCTATTACGGCTATCCCGCGTCCACCTACGAGGGCGTCAACGTCGAGACCATGCGCGCCAAGGACGGTGCGATCATGGCGCAACACGATGCCGAGGAGGGAAGCACCGAGGAGATTGATTTTGTTGGCGGACTGCCCGATTCGGGAACACCGCTTGCCATCGGTTACGCAAACGAAAGCCACATTCCGTTTGCAAGACCTTACATCAAATATACTCCCACGTGGGCACGCAGCTTTACCCCCCAGCGTCAGGTGGATCGGGCAAAGGTTGCGAAAATGAAACAGATCCCCATTCCCGCGCTCATTGAGGACAAAAATCTGCTCTTCGTGGACGATTCGATCGTGCGCGGAACTCAATTGCAGGAGACCGTGGAATTCCTGTATGAAAACGGCGCCAAGGCCGTTCACATGCGTTCCGGTTGTCCTCCCATCATGTATAGCTGTAAATACCTCAACTTCTCACGCTCGAACAACGAGATGGAGCTGCTTGCAAGGCGCATCATCGTGGAGCTGGAGGGCGAGGAGGGCTTCCGATATCTGGAGGAATACAGCCGATCCGACACCGAGCGCGGCAAAAAACTGAGAAAAGCCATTTGTGACAAATTTCATTTCTCTTCGTTGGAGTTTCAGTCCCTCGAGGGCGTCATTGCCGCAATCGGCATCGACCCCTGCAAGCTTTGTACCTACTGCTGGAACGGTAAAGAATAACATTATCATAAGGAGCATACGACGATGCATAACAATTCCAAATCCGAGAGTTACGCTGCTGCAGGCGTAGATATTACCGCCGGCTATAAAGCCGTTGAATTGATGAAAAAGCATATTGCCCGCACCAAGAACGAGGGCTGTCTCGATGACGTCGGCGGCTTTGGCGGATGCTTTGGTCTGAATCTTTTTGGCATGGAGGAGCCGGTGCTCGTTTCGGGCACGGACGGCTGCGGAACCAAGGTCAAAATGGCGATTTTGATGGACAAGCACGATACCATCGGCATTGACGCGGTGGCAATGTGTGTCAACGATATTATTTGTTGCGGAGCCCGCCCTTTGTTCTTCCTCGACTATATTGCTTGCGGAAAGAACTATCCCGAGAAGATCGCCGCGATCGTCGGCGGTGTTGCCGAGGGATGCGTGCAGTCGGGCGCCGCGCTGATCGGCGGCGAGACTGCCGAGCATCCGGGCATGATGCCCGTGGAGGATTACGATCTTGCCGGCTTTGCGGTTGGAATCGTGGACAAGAAAAAGATCCTCGATAACAACAGAATGGCAGAGGGCGACGTCGTGATCGCGCTTGCGTCGAGCGGAATTCACTCCAACGGATTCTCTCTGATCCGCAAGGTGTTTGACATTGATCACAACAATCCCGCGCTCTATGAGGCTTGCGAGGCGCTTGGCGGCAAGACGATTGCCGAGACGCTGCTCACGCCCACCAAAATTTACGTCAAGAGTGTTCTGGCTCTTCTTGAGAAGGTTGACGTGAAGGGCATCAGCCACATCACGGGCGGCGGATTTTATGAAAATATTCCGAGATCGATCCCGAAGGGACTCACCGCCAAGATCACCAAGTCGGCAGTCAAGGTGCTCCCGATCTTCGACGTGATCGCAAAGACCGGAAACATTCCCGAGCGAGATATGTATAATACCTACAACATGGGTGTCGGCATGAGCATCGTCGTTCCCGCAGCAGAGGTTGACAAGGCACTTGAAATCCTGAAGGCAAACGGCGAGGACGCCTACGTCATCGGTGAGATCGTCAAGGGCGACGACGGGGTGGTATTCTGCTGATGAATACCAAGATGACGAAAATCGGCGTATTGGTGTCCGGCGGCGGAACCAACCTGCAAGCGTTGATCGACGCGCAGGAGAGGGGAGAGCTGGGCAACGGCAAGATCACTCTGGTCATTGCCTCCAAGCCCGACGTTTACGCACTGGAGCGCGCCAAGAATCACGCGATCGAGGCAAAGGTGCTCGCGCGCAAGGAATACGACAGCATCGCGGCATATTCCAAGGCACTCGCCGACACGCTGGAAGCGGCGGAGATCGACCTCGTGGTGCTCGCGGGCTTCCTCACCATCATTGACGAGCAGGTTTATGAGAGATTCCCGAACCGCATCCTCAACGTCCACCCCGCGCTCATCCCGTCATTTTGCGGAAAGGGCTTTTACGGGTTGCACGTTCATGAGGCGGCGCTTGAGAAGGGCGTGCGCGTATCGGGTGCAACGGTACACATCGTCACCCCGGAGTGTGACGCGGGACCCATCGTGCTGCAAAAAGCCGTGGAGGTTCGTCAGGACGATACCCCCGAGACGTTGCAGAAGCGCATCATGACGGAGGCGGAGTGGAAGATCCTCCCACGGGCTGTCAGGCTGTTTTGCGACGGCAAGATCGAGGTAAAAGAGAATAAAGTGTATATAAAAGGAGAATCATCATGAAGGTAGTAAATATCATCGACGAGCTGAATTCCTTGGCTTATCACGGAAGAGGCATCATCATCGGCAAGAGTGCCGACGGAAAGAAGGCGGTTACCGCATATTTCATCATGGGAAGAAGCGAAAACAGCCGCAACCGCGTATTCGTTGCCGAGGGCGACGCGATGCGCACCAAGGCGTATGACGAGTCCAAAATGATCGATCCGCATCTGATCATTTACTATCCCGTCAGAGTGCTCGGCAACAAGACCATCGTGACCAACGGTGATCAGACCGACACCATTTACGATCTGATGGACAAGCAGATGACCTTTGAGCAGGCACTCCGCACGCGCGAGTTTGAGGATGACAAGCCCAACTTCACCCCCAGAATTTCGGGCATTATCCGCCTCGAAAAGGATGGCATGAACTATGCGATGTCGATTCTGAAGAGCGCGGAGGGAGACGACAGCTCCTGCGAGCGCTTCACCTATGCCTATTCCAATCCCATCGCCGGCAGAGCCAAGTTCATCCACACATACAACGGCGACGGCAATCCGTTGCCTTCCTTCGAGGGTGAGCCCAAGACGCTCGAGCTTCCCGACGTGGACATCGACACGCTGACCGACATGATCTGGAAGAATCTGAATCAGGACAACAAGGTTTCTCTGTTCGTCAGATACATTGATATCGCAAGCGGCGAGAGCGAGACCAGAATCGTCAACAAGAACGTATAAGGAGTAACGACATGAAAGAATTTGAACTGAAATACGGCTGTAATCCCAATCAGAAGCCGTCGAAGATCTATATGAGAGACGGAAGTGAGCTTCCGATCACGATCCTTTCCGGACGTCCCGGATATATCAACTTCCTGGACGCGTTCAACTCCTGGCAGCTCGTCAAGGAGCTCAAGGCGGCACTCGGAATGCCCGCCGCAACCTCCTTCAAGCACGTCAGCCCCACCTCGGCGGCAGTCGGCACTCCGCTTCCCGAAAAGCTGAAGAAAGCTTGCTTTGTGGATGACGTCGAGGGACTCGATGATTCTCCCTTGGCTTGCGCGTTCGCGAGAGCGAGAGGCACCGACAGAATGTGCTCGTTCGGTGACTGGATCGCACTCTCCGACGTTTGCGACGTGACCACCGCGAACCTGATCAAGCGCGAGGTCTCCGACGGTGTCATCGCTCCCGGATATGAGCCGGAGGCGCTTGAGATCCTCAAGTCCAAGAGAAAGGGAAACTATAATATCGTACAGATCGATCCCAACTATGTTCCCGAGGTGCAGGAGACCAAGCAGGTGTTCGGCATCACCTTTGAGCAGGGAAGAAACAATTTTGAGATCAACGAGGCACTGCTTTCCAATCTCGTGACCGAGAACAAGGAAATGCCCGACAGCGCGAAGCGCGACCTCATCATCGCGCTCATTACGCTCAAATATACCCAGTCCAACTCGGTTTGCTACGCCGTGGACGGACAGGCGATCGGCGTTGGTGCCGGTCAGCAGTCGAGAATCCACTGCACGCGTCTGGCAGGCGGCAAGGCTGACACCTGGCAATTGCGTCAGCATGAGAAGGTGCTGGCTCTTCCGTTCCTTCCCACGCTCGGCAGACCCGACAGAGACAACGTCATCGACGGCTATATCAACCAGAACGAAGAGGACGTTTGCGCCGACGGAAATTGGCAGAAATATTTCACTGAGCAGCCCGCGCCCTTCACCATGGAGGAGCAGCGCGCGTATCTTGCAACTCTGAGAGGTGTCGCGCTCGGCTCGGATGCCTTCTTCCCGTTCAGCGATAACATCGAGAGAGCCAAGAAGAGCGGTGTTTCCTATATTGCCGAGCCCGGCGGCTCGATCCGTGACGACGCTGTCATTGATTGCTGCAACAAGTATGGAATGGCAATGGCATTTACCGGTATGAGACTCTTCCACCACTAATTGATATTGATGAAAGAAAGAGGGAACAACCATGAATTTTTTTGATGAACTTGCAAACTACGACAAAGAGGTATTTGACGCGTGTGAGCTGGAATTGAACCGCCAGCGTCAGAACATCGAGCTGATCGCGTCCGAGAACATCGTTTCCAAGGCGGTTTTGTTGGCTGCCGGCACGGTGCTGACCAATAAATATGCCGAGGGATTCCCCGGCAAACGCTACTACGGCGGATGCCAATACGTGGATATCGTTGAGGATATCGCCCGTGAGCGCGCCAAGAAGCTTTTCGGTGCGGAGCACGCGAACGTTCAGCCGCACTGCGGCGCGAGCGCAAACCTCGCGGTGTTTTTCGCACTGCTCAACCCCGGGGACACCGTGATGGGACTCAACCTCGCGCACGGAGGTCACCTGTCTCACGGCTCTCCCGTCAATATTTCGGGTAAGTATTTCAACGTCGTTCCTTACAGCGTTGCCGATGATACCGAGATGCTCGACTATGCCGAGATGCGCCGTGTGGCGCTTGAGTGCAAGCCCAAGTTGATCGTTGCGGGCGCAAGCGCATACTCCAGAACCATTGATTTTGCCGAGATCCGCAAGATCGCGGACGAGGTCGGTGCTTATTATATGGTCGATATGGCGCACATCGCCGGATTGGTCGCGGCAGGTCTGCATCCCAATCCCGTTCCTTACGCCGACGTTGTCACCACCACTACGCACAAGACGCTCAGAGGTCCTCGCGGTGGCTTGATCCTTTGCCGTGAGGAGTTTGCAAAGCAGATCGACAAGGCAGTGTTCCCCGGAACGCAGGGCGGCCCCCTGATGCACATCATCGCCGCAAAGGCGGTTGCGCTGGGCGAGGCAATGACTGATGAATTCAAGGCATATCAAAAGCAGATCGTTGCCAATGCAAAAGTTCTTTGCACGGCACTCAAGGAGGAGGGCTTCCGCGTGGTTTCGGGAGATACCGATAACCATCTGATGCTCATCGATCTGCGTCCCTTCGGTGTGACCGGAAAAGAGATGGAGAAGCGTTTGGACGAGGTGCACATCACCGTCAACAAGAACGCCATCCCGAACGATCCCGAGAAGCCCTTCGTCACCAGCGGCATCCGCGTCGGTACGCCCGCCGTCACCTCGCGCGGTTTCAAGGAGGCTGAAATGCTGAAGATCGCGAAGTGGATGAAGGAAATTGCCGTTGATTTTGAAGGCAACCGCGAGAGAATCACCAAGGAAGTCATCGAGCTTTGTGAAAAGTATCCTCTTTACGAATAAGAAAGGACGAATGACGCGGACATGAAAATTATGGTTGTCGGCGGTGGCGGAAGAGAACACGCCATCATCAAAAAAATCAAGGAAAATCCGAACGTCACCGAGCTTTACGCGCTTCCCGGAAACGGCGGAATCGCCGCAGATGCCGAGTGTGTGAGCATTGGCGCGAAGGATATTCCCGCAATCGTTGCGTTCGCACAGGAAAAGAAGATCGACTTTGCGGTGGTTGCGCCCGACGATCCGCTGGTGCTGGGTGCGGTTGACGCGCTGAACGCCGTCGGAATCCCTTGTTTCGGTCCCGAGGCAAAGGCGGCGATCATTGAGGGAAGCAAGGTCTTTTCCAAAAATCTGATGAAAAAATACGGCATTCCCACTGCCGCTTACGAGGTCTTTGAGGACGTTGCCTCGGCGCTTGCCTATCTCGAAACCGCGCCGATCCCCACGGTCATCAAGGCGGACGGCCTTGCGCTCGGAAAGGGCGTGATCATCGCGCAGACGCGCGAGGAGGCGGTTGCCGCAGTGCGCTCCATGATGGAGGACAAGCAGTTTGGTGAGAGCGGAAGCCGCGTGGTCATTGAGGAATTCCTCACCGGTCCCGAGGTCTCCGTGCTCGCATTTACCGACGGAAACGTCGTGCGCCCGATGGTCTCTTCCATGGATCACAAGCGTGCGCTTGACCACGATGAGGGACTCAACACGGGAGGCATGGGAACGATTGCTCCCAACCCTTACTACACCCCCGAGATCGCCGACGTGTGCATGAAAACCATCTTTTTGCCCACGATCGACGCGATGAACAAAGAGGGAAGAACCTTCCGCGGATGTCTCTACTTTGGCTTGATGCTGACGCCGAACGGCCCGAAGGTCATCGAATATAACTGCCGCTTCGGAGATCCCGAAACACAGGTGGTTCTGCCGCTGATGGAAAGCGATCTGCTCACCGTCATGATGGCAACCGCCAACGGCACGCTTGCCGACGCGGAGGTTCGCTTTTCGGATGGCGCGGCATGCTGTGTCATCGTGGCATCGAAGGGATATCCCGTCAAGTACGAATCGGGCTACCCGATGGAGTTGCCCGCCGACACCGCCGACAGATTCATTTACGTTGCCGGCGCGAAAAAGGACGGCGACCGATTGCTCAGCGCGGGCGGACGCGTGCTTGGTGTCACCGCGGTCGCAGAGACGCTTGACGTTGCCGTGAAAAAGGCTTACGAGCACGTCGAAAAGGTGCACTTTGAGAACGGATATCACCGTTCGGACATCGGCGCACGCGCCCTTGCGGCGTTGCAGAAATAAAGCAAATCGGAAAGGATAAGATTCTTTTATGGTTTACAGAGTATATGTAGAAAAAAAAGCGGGGCTGGAGCACGAGGCGAACGGACTTCGCTATGAGATCCGCCATCTGTTGCAGATCAAGTCGCTCGATCGCGTGCGCGTGCTGAACCGCTATGACGTCGAGAACATTGCGGCAGATCTGTTTGAGGAATGCAAGGGGAAGGTCTTTTCCGAGCCTCAGCTTGACATGGTCAGCGATGCGTTTGACGCCGCAGATGCGGTGGTGTTTGCGGTGGAATATCTCCCCGGACAGTTCGACCAGAGAGCCGACAGTGCCGCGCAGTGTATTCAGATCCTTTCTCAGGGCGAGCGTCCCACGGTGCGCACCGCAAAGATCTATCTCTTGTACGGTACGATGACCGAGGCGGAGATCGCACAGATCAAAAAATACGTCATCAACCCCGTGGAATGTCGCGAGGCGTCCCTGGATGCGGTTGAGACGCTGGCAATGGAAACCGTGATCCCCGAAACCGTTGCGGTTTTGGACGGTTTCTGCGCGCTTGATGCGAGCGGCCTTGCCGCGTTCCTCAAGGAAAAGGGCTTGGCGATGGATGCCGATGATATCGCATTCTTGCAGAAGTATTTCCGCGACGAGGAAAAGCGCGATCCCACCATCACCGAGATCCGCATGATCGATACTTATTGGTCCGACCACTGTCGCCACACCACCTTCCTTACCACGGTGGACAGCGTCAGCTTTGAGGATCGGCTGATGGAGGAGACCTATCAGCAATATCTTGCAGTACGCAAGGAGCTTGGCAGAACCAAGCCCGTCAATCTGATGGACATCGCCACGCTGGCAACGCGTTATCTCAAGGCGACCGGAAAGCTGCAAAAGCTGGACGAGTCCGAGGAGATCAACGCTTGTACCGTGAAAATGGAGATCGAGGTCGAGGGCAAAAAGGAGCCCTGGCTCTTGCTCTTCAAAAATGAAACACATAACCATCCCACCGAGATCGAGCCCTTTGGCGGCGCGGCAACCTGCATCGGCGGCGCGATCCGCGATCCGCTGTCGGGACGCTCTTACGTCTACGCCGCAATGCGTGTGACGGGTGCGGCAGACCCGACGAAGCCCGTCAAGGAGACCATTCCGGGCAAACTGCCGCAGCGCAAGATCGTCACCACTGCGGCGGCGGGATATTCGTCCTACGGTAACCAGATCGGTCTGGCAACCGGACAGGTGGACGAGCTGTATCACGACGGTTATGCCGCAAAGCGCATGGAGATCGGTGCGGTGATCGCGGCAACACCCGCGGAAAACGTACGTCGCGAGTGTCCGACTCCCGGTGACAAGGTCATCCTGCTTGGAGGCCGCACCGGACGTGACGGATGCGGCGGCGCGACCGGCTCCTCCAAATCTCATACGCTGCAGTCTCTCGAGACCTGCGGTGCCGAGGTGCAGAAGGGTAACGCGCCCGAGGAGCGCAAGCTCCAGCGTCTGTTCCGCAATGGCGAGGCATGCCGTCTCATCAAGCGTTGCAACGACTTCGGCGCGGGCGGTGTTTCGGTTGCCATCGGTGAGCTTGCCGACGGACTCGACATCGACCTGAACGCGGTTCCCAAGAAATATGACGGACTCGACGGCACCGAGCTTGCCATTTCCGAGTCTCAGGAAAGAATGGCAGTCGTCGTCGAGGAAAAGGACGTTGCCAGATTTCTCGAGCTTGCCGCTTCCGAAAATCTGGAGGCGACCGTGGTGGCGTCTGTCAAGGCAGATGCAAGACTGACCATGACCTGGAACGGCGTGAAGATTGTGGATATCTCGCGTGAGTTCCTCAATTCCAACGGCGCTGAGAAGCACATTGACGTCGCTCCAGCCGCTCCGCAGAAATTTGGCAAGGAGATCCCCGTTGATTTCGCAGAGGGCTACCGCGCGTTGGTGTCCGATCTGAACGTTTGCTCCAAGCGCGGACTTTCCGAGCGATTTGACTCGACCATCGGTGCGGGAACTGTGCTGATGCCGTTCGGAGGCAAGAACCAACAAACCCCGATTCAGGCAATGGTACATAAGATCTCGGTGGAAAAGAAGCACACCGACGCTTGCTCGCTGATGTCTTGGGGCTATAACCCCTATATCGCAGAAAAGAGCCCTTATCACAGCGCGTATCTCGCGGTTGTCGAGTCGGTTTCCAAGCTGATCGCCACCGGCGCGAAGTTTGAGGACGTTTACCTGACCTTCCAGGAATATTTTGAAAAGCCTCTCAAGGATGCGAAGCGTTGGGGCAAGCCCATGGCGGCTCTGCTCGGCGCGTTCCGCGCACAGCTTGATTACGGTATCGCTTCGATCGGCGGTAAGGACTCGATGTCGGGCAGCTTTGAGCAGATCGACGTACCTCCCACGCTGGTTTCCTTCGCGGTCACCACGGGAACGGTTGACGAGATCGTTTCCAACGACGCAAAGGAGGCAGGTCACAAGTTGATCTCGCTTTGCCCGAAATATGATGAAAACGGACTTCCCGTGGCAGAATCCGTGCTTGCGATCTTTGAGAAGGTTACTTCCATGATGAGAGCGGGCAAGGTTTATGCCGCATACACCCCTACCTTTGGCGGTATCGCCGAGGCGGTTTACAAGATGTGTATTGGAAACGGTCTTGGATTTGCTTATGACCAATCGATGTCTTTGGCAGATCTGTTCGATTATTGCTACGGTGCGTTCCTCTTGGAGGTCGATGCCGACGAGGCAGGGCAGACCGTTGGATATTTCACCGATGACGGCAAGATCACGTTGGGCGACGCTTCTGTTTGCATGAGCGAATTGGGCGCGCTTTACGAGGGCAAGCTCGAGGGTGTGTATTCCTGCAACATCGAGCAAAAGCAGGAAAATCTCACCGCAGTTTCTTATCCCGAGATCTGCAATCGCTCTGCCGCGATCAAGGTCGCAAAGCCTCGCGTGCTGATTCCCGCATTCCCGGGTACCAACTGTGAGTTTGACTCCGCAAAGGCGTTCGCCGACGCGGGAGCAGATCCCGAGATCTTCTTGGTCCGCAACCTCTCCAAGAGCGCGATTGCGCAGTCGGTGGAGGAGTTCTCCCAAAAGGTCAAGGATGCGCAGATGATCTTCATTCCCGGTGGCTTCTCGGGCGGAGACGAGCCCGACGGTTCGGGCAAGTTCATCACGGCGTTCTTCCGCAATGCCGAGGTCAAGGAAGCGGTCACAAAGCTTCTTGATGAGAGAGACGGCTTGATGGCGGGCATCTGCAACGGCTTCCAGGCTCTGATCAAGCTGGGACTCGTTCCTTACGGCAAGATCATCGACACCGATGAAAATTGCCCCACGCTGACCTACAACACCATCGCGCGTCACCAATCCCGCATCGTCCGTACGCGCATCGCGTCGGTCAAGTCTCCTTGGCTTGCCGAGAAGAAGGTGGGAGATATCGTATCGGTGCCGATCTCGCACGGTGAGGGTCGATTCCTCGCTTCCGACAAGCTGATCCGCGAGCTTGCCGCAAACGGACAGATCGCGACGCAGTACGTTGATGAGAACGGTCTTCCCACGGCGGATATCCACTTCAACCCCAACAACTCCGCTTGCGCGATCGAGGGTATCACCTCGCCCGACGGACGTGTGTTTGGCAAGATGGGACACTCCGAGCGTATCGGCAACGGGCTTTACAAGAACGTTCCCGGCGATTTTGAGATCGGAATGTTCCGCTCTGCCGTCAAATATTTCAAATAAGATCTGAAAAAGAAGGGAGGAGGCTTTTGGAAGAAGGCTTTCTCCCTGATTCACTTTTTCATACTTTCAATATTGTTTAGGAGGATTCGGAGCATGATATTTTCCGGAAAGGTAACAGAGGCTTACAGCGGACGTCCGCTTGTCGGAATCCCCGTGAGTGACGGACAGAACATCGTCTTGACCGATGATGAGGGAATGTTCTGTTTTGAAGGTTGGGAGCGTGCGCACGTGCTTCACGTGGACGTTCTGACCAAGCTGCACAACGACTGGTTTATTTATATTGAGGGACACAAGGGCGACTTCAATTTTGAGATCACGCCCGTTGAAACGCCTTCCAATTTCTCTTTTTTGCATACCTCCGACACCGAGATCGAAAACCAACCCTACAACGAGTGGATCTGGTTCGCGCGCGAAACTGTCAAGGCAGAGCATCCCGCGTTTTTCGTGCATACGGGAGACATTTGCCGCAAGGACGGGATGCGCCGTCACTATCTGCTGATGAACAGCGAGGTTTTGGGATGCCCCGTGCGCTATACCATCGGCAACCATGATTTCATGGGACCCGAGTACGGTGAGCAGACCTATGAGAAGCTTTACGGTCCGACGTGGTATTCCTTCGATTGCGGCGATATTCACTTCATCGCGCTTCCCGTCGGAAAGATCGGCAGATCGGATATGCAGTCCTTTTACACCAAGGACGAGCTTCTGAGTTGGGTGAAAAAGGATATTGCCAATATGCAAAAGGGCAAGAAGATCGTCGTTTTGGTGCACGATTTTTGCCGTGCGGCGGACGCATTGCCGCGTGAGGATTTCGTCATGAGCGCGACCGAAAACGAGGTTGATTTCGTGGCGGAGGGGCTTTTGGCATGGGTGTTCGGACACTCGCACAGTCACGTTTTGCATGAATACGACGGCGTTTTCAGCATCAATACCGGACGCCCGCACAGCGGCGGCGTCGATTCGTCCGCGGGCGGTATCCGCAAGATCTCGTTTGCCAAGCACGAACTGACAAGCCGCATCATCTACAAAGACCTCAAGGAAGAAGCTTGCGACCGATTTGATTGGCGCACCAAGATCGGCGGTAACATTGGCTTTTCCACGCCGATTCTCGTCGGCGGTGACGTGGTGGTCGGCAGCTTTGACGACGGATATCCCAAACAATGCGGAGTTTACCGTCTGAGAGGCTCGGACGGCGCGATCTGCTGGAGCTTTTCCACAAAGGACGGAATCAAAAACGACGTCGCATACGCCGACGGAAAGCTTTACGCGCAGGATACCAGAGGGTGGTTGTACTGTCTTGACGCCGAAAGCGGTAAGCTTTTGTGGCAGACACAGTCCAAATTTTACTATCGCGGCGACTATACGACCTCCGGCGTGAAGATCTTTGAGAATATGGTGATCACAGGCTCTTCGGGAGACGTCTTTGCTTATCACAAGGATACGGGTGAGCTGATCTGGAAGCATATTCCGGGGAAGATCGTTTCAGAGGCTCCTTCTCGCGTTCTCTATGATGCCAAGCGCAGACAGCTGATCGTGAGCATGCAGTGGTCATGGCTTGCGGCGCTTGATATTGAAACGGGAGAGATGAAATGGAAGAACGCGACGCTTCCTCTTTGGTTCCGCTCGGGAACGCCGCTCTTGACCGAGAATATGATCTATACCTGCGGATCGAGAAGCGTTGCCTCTGTCGATCCCAACACCGGTGAGATCGTGCATTCCAGAAATCTCGGATACGTGATGGACGTTTGCGGCTCTCCCGTGATTGACGGAGATACGCTCTATTATCCCACGGCGGAGAAGGGGGTTCTGGCGATCGACAAAGACACGCTGGAGATCAAGCGGCATTTCGCGTGCGGGCAGACCAAGCTCTACACCTCGCCGTATATGTACGGAGACCTGCAGACCGTCGAGGGAACGCCTATTCTGCAAGGTGATCGCCTGATTTTCGCGGCGTCCGACGGCACGGTTCGCTTCTACAACAAGGAAACGGCGATGTTGAATTGCACGGTTCGCATCGGCGCGCCCGCAACGGTCACGCCCGTTTTGACAGAGGACGGCGGCATGATCATTGCAGACTTCTTGGGACGTGTGACAAAATACAAAATTTGAACCGACTTGGCGGAGGGTGTATATCCCTCCGCCTGTTTTATAATAAAAAATGAAAAAATTTCAGAAATCCATTGACAAAAGAGAGAAGATGTGATATACTGAGAAAAATGATAGAGGCGCACCTCAAAAAGAGTATCCGTTGTGGAAAAGCCCTTGAGCCGGGCGTTGCGACAGAGAAAGGGTTGGGTGCCGAAGAACGGCGACGCTCACGTCGATTCTGGCAGCTCGGAGAAGATCCGTTCTGTTGTCGCAGCAATGCGGAGAGCTATCTTATCTTCCCGATTGTTGGCGCAAAATGGTCTTTCGACCTTTGAGCCGATCTTCGGTGGTGCAGAGCAGTGCTTTTCGCGGCGCGGTTCTGCTTTTTTCATGCAAAAAGAGGAATCGCTTCGCTGTGTTTCATTCAAACACAAAAAGAAAGGAAAAAACATCATGAAGAAAACAGTATTTAAAGGCGCGGCTACCGCGATCGTCACCCCTTTGACCGAGAACGGAGTGGATTATGAGCGCTTCGGCAAGCTGATCGATTGGCAGATCGCAGAGGGCATCGACGCGCTTGTCGTTTGCGGCACCACGGGTGAGGCATCTACCTTGACCGACGAGGAACACCGCGAGGTCATCAAATACGCGGTCGAGCGCGTCGGTGGCAGAGTCCCCGTCATTGCGGGAACCGGATCGAATGATACCGCCTACGCCGTGGATCTGACGAAATATGCCTGCGAGGTCGGCGTTGACGCCGTTCTTGCGGTAACGCCTTACTATAACAAAGCAACGCAGAAGGGACTCATTGCCTCCTTCCTCGCGGTTGCCGATGCCAGCACCAAGCCGGTCATTCTGTATAACGTCCCCTCGCGTACGGGTTGCAACATTTTGCCTGCGACCGCACTCGCGCTGGCAGAGCATCCGAACATCGTTGCCATCAAGGAGGCTTGCGGAAACATTTCGCAGATCGCCGAGCTAGCGGCACTGACCAGAGGAAAGCTGGATATCTATTCGGGTAACGATGACCAGATCGTTCCGATCCTCGCACTGGGCGGCATCGGTGTGATTTCGGTGTTGTCCAATCCCATGCCGAAGGAAACCGCCGAGATCTGCCGCAAGTTCTTTGCGGGTGACGTGGCGGGAGCTGCCAAAATGCAGCTAGATCTTTTGCCGTTCATCAACGCGCTCTTCTGTGAGGTCAATCCGATCCCCGTAAAGGCGGCAATGGCGGCAATGGGCTTCTGTGACAACAGTCTGCGCCTGCCTTTGACACCCATGGAACCCGAGCATGAGAAGGCAATGCTTGACATCATGCGTCAGTGGAAGCTGATCTGACGGAGGACACGTAATGAAGATTTTGATTTGCGGCGTCGGCGGCAGAATGGGGCGCGAGGTCGCCAAAATGGCACTCGACGGCGTTCGCGGCGCAGTACCTGTGGCAGGTATGGATATTGTACCGATCGACACGAGAGAATTCCGCACCTACACCGATTGGGCTTCGGTCGAGGAGATGCCCGACTGCATCATTGATTTTTCTCATCACGCGGGAACCACCGCGCTTCTGCAATATGCCATCGAAAAGAAAATCCCCGCCGTCATCGCCACCACGGGACACACCGAGGAGGAATTGGCTGAGATCCAAGCGGCGTCGAAGGAGATCCCGATCTTCTTTTCGGGCAATATGTCGCTTGGCATTGCGCTTTTGGTCGAGCTTGCGAAAACCGCGGCAAAGACCTTTCCCGATGCAGACATCGAGATCGTGGAGCAGCATCACAACCGCAAGCTGGACGCTCCCAGCGGAACGGCATTGATGTTGGCGAACGCGATCAAGGCTGTCAGAGATCGCGCAAGGCTGATCTTTGGCAGACAGGGACACGCCAAGAGAGAGAAAGATGAGATCGGGATTCATGCGATCCGCATGGGCAACGTCATCGGCATCCATGAGGTCATTGTGGGAACCGATTCTCAAACCATCACGCTCAAGCATGAGGCGCACAGCCGCGCGCTTTTTGCCGAGGGCGCGATCGCAGCGGCGGAGTTTTTGATCTCCAAACCTGCGGGAATGTATGATATGAAGGCAATGATCGACGCCGAATGAGCGTCTTTTGCCGGTGTAAAGGACTGAAAAACATGATTTGCAACAATCTTTCCATCAATGAAAAGGGCCATCTTTGTTTGGCAGGGCAGGATACGACTCAGCTTGCTGAGAAATACGGCACGCCGCTCTATCTGTTTGATGCCGACCGCATCCGAGAGCGTTGCCGCACCTACCGCGAGGCGTTGCATCGCGCGTTTGGTGAGTCCGCCAATGCGCTCTATGCGAGCAAAGCCGCCTCCTTCCGCGAGATCTATCGCATCATGAAGGAAGAGGGAATGGGTGTGGACGTGGTTTCCTCGGGAGAGATCTACACCGCCGTTTCGGTAGGATTCCCGATGGAGATGGCGTATTTTCACAGCAACAACAAGACCGATGCCGACATCGCCTACGCGATGGAGAACGGCGTGGGATATTTTGTGGTCGACAACCGCGAGGAGCTTGACGCGATCTCGCACTTTGCCACACAAAAGGGCATTTCCCAAAAGGTGCTTTTGCGCTTGACGCCCGGTATTGATCCCCACACTTACGAGGCGATCGCGACCGGAAAGGTCGATTCCAAATTCGGATCGGCAATTGAAACCGGTCAGGCGGATGAGATTACGGCATACGCGCTGTCTTTGGCGGGAGTTGATCTGTGCGGCTTCCACTGTCACATCGGTTCTCAGGTTTTTGATTCCGATACCTTTTTGCGCGCCGCCGCGATCATGCTGCAATTCGTTGCTCAAATGAAGGAGAAATACGGTTTCATAACAAAGGAACTCGATCTGGGGGGCGGATACGGCGTGCGCTATCTTGAAAGCGACCCCGTTATCGACATCGCCGCCAACGTCGAAGAGGTCGGAAAAGCCGTCCGCGCACACTGTGCGGCTTTGAATCTGGAGATGCCGGCGATCCGCATGGAGCCGGGACGGAGTATTGTCGCTGACGCGGGGATGACGCTTTACACCGTGGGCACCGTCAAGAGAATCCCGGGCTACAAAAATTACGTATCGGTGGACGGCGGTATGACCGACAACCCCCGATTCGCGCTTTATCGTTCTCCTTATACGGTCATGCTCGCCAATCGCGCGCAGGATGCGGGTGAAACCTTCCGTTGCTCGGTGGTC
>JAFWYJ010000010.1 GCA_017517745.1 Clostridia bacterium
GATGGTGGTGATGGTGATGCTCGTGCTCCTCCTCATCGTGATCGTGGTGATGATGGCAACAGCAGTCGGGATCGTCACACTCCTCGTCGTCGTGATGATGGTGATGCTCATGCTCCTCCTCATCGTGATCGTGGTGATGATGGCAGCAGCAGTCGGGATCGTCACACTCCTCGTCATCGTGGTGGTGATGATGGTGATGCTCGTGCTCCTCCTCGTCGTGATCGTGGTGATGATGGCAGCAACAGTCGGGATCGTCACACTCCTCGTCATCGTGATGATGGTGATGATGCTCTGCCGCCTTCGCAAGGCGTGCCAACTCCTCCTCGATGGTATCGCGACGCTCCATCGCCGCCAAAAGCTGTGCGCCGTCAAGCTGGTCCCACGGTGTGGTCACAACGGTTGCCGTCACATTCTTCTCGCGCAAAAGCGCGACCGTCTCGGCAATCTTCTCCTCGCTCACGCTTTGGGTGTGGGAGAGTACAATACAACCCGCGTTCTCGATCTGATCGTTGAAAAACTCACCGAAATTTTTCATATACATCTTGCATTTTTTGACGTCGGCAACCGTGGTGAATCCGTTGAGGATCACCTCGTCCGAGCCAAGTCCCTGCACGGCACGAATGATGTCCGACAGCTTGCCCACGCCCGAGGGCTCGATCAAAATGCGGTCGGGATGATATTCCTCCAAAACCTTGGCGAGTGCTTTTCCGAAATCTCCGACCAACGAACAGCAAATGCAGCCGCTGTTCATTTCGGTAACCTCGATGCCCGCGTCCTGCATAAAGCCGCCGTCGATGCCGATCTCACCGAATTCGTTTTCAATCAGCACCAGTTTCTCGCCAACGTAGGCCTCCTTCAAGAGCTTTTTGATGAGCGTCGTTTTTCCCGCGCCCAAAAAGCCCGAAAAAATGTCAATTTTCGTCATGTTTCTATCCTTCTTCTTTATAAAATAAAAGCAATGAAAATATTATACTCCCCCGCGCGCAAAAAGTCAACCTTTGCCGCTTGATTTTTTCAAAAAAATCAAAAATTTTCTGCTTCGCAGAGTTGATTCCGGCGTTTTGGGAGCTCATTTCACGCGCATCTCAAACCGCTCGTGACAGCAAGGACAGCAGACCGTATGCATTCCTTTCACGCGCGGCAAGCGAAGCGTTTTTTTGCAGTGCGGGCATTTGTGATAGACGTGTGTTTTGCGATCCCGCCGCTTGTTTTTTTGCAACCGAAAAAAATCCTTGATGCGCTTGCAAAAATTCCACCACCGCGCGTTTTCGGCGCGTCTGGCGACCAGATTGCGCGACATCATGCGAAAAACGACGTAGACCAGCACCGCGTCACTCAAAAGAGCCAGCACAAGCGAGCGCAAAAACAGATTGACCACCGCCAGCACGCAACCAAGAATCATCACCGCACGGCCCAGCGAATCGACACCGTTTCTTCCGCTCAGAAACATCGCAACGCTTTCCCGAAAGCTCCTTCTCGGACGTTTCATAAAAAAACCTCACTTTCCAACGAATTGAAGACAGTATAGCGCAAAAAGATAAACTCAACTTGAAATTTGGATGAAATTTCTGTTTAAAAAGAAAAAAGCAGACATTTTTGTCCGCTCTTTTCTTAAATCGAATTGCAAAAAGCCCAAAAAGCCTTTCACACATCCCCCTCAATCCTTCGGGTGATCCTCTTCGTCCTTCATCAGTGCCAGCTTTTGCACCAAGCGGTTGATGCGGTGCTTCTGCACCGACAGCTCGATCGCCAGATTGAACAGCTTGATCAAAACCATGAAGATCATGAACAAAAAGACGAAGTTCGCGGGTGACTGAATCTCCAACAGCTCCGAGGCAAAGATCGCGATCTGCGGAAAAATACTGAGAATCAACAGCAAAAACGCCGAAACGATCCAATAAATGGCGTCGTCGATATAAAGCTGAGAACGACGAATCTTTTTCAACACGAACAACAGCACAAAAAAGGATACGGCAATCAATACGATCTGCAAAGCAAGACTCATTTTTTGATTCCTCCCTTCAGCGCAACTTTCTTGCGACACCATTGAATAAAAACAATCGAAAAGCACATGTGTGTCATATAACGAATCGAACGCGAGAAATTGAGATAGCTCTCCCCCGCCATTCGCTCGGACATCTCGACCTGGACCTCTTTCACCACGGCACCGCTGCGCATGAGGTGCGCCAGCGTGTCAGGCTCGGGACCGTAATCGGCATTTTCCGCCATTGCCTTCATCGTGGCGCGGTTGAACATTCTCATGCCGGACGTGGGATCCTTGATCTTTTTTCCCGTGGTCAGGCGAAGCGTTGCCTGAATGATGTTGCTGCCAAGCATGCGCAACCCCTTCGGTTTCTTTTGATCCACAAATCGCGAACCAACGCAAATATCGCACGTCTCCATCGCTTCAAGCATTGCGGCGATGTAGGAAGGATCGTGCTGTCCGTCGCCGTCAAATTGAAGCGCGTACTCATAACCGTGCTCGTAAGCATACATCATTCCGGTTTGCACGCCATCGGTCAACCCCACGTTGATCGGCAGATCGATGTAACGGTAACCCTTTCGACGGCAGATCTCTATCGTTTTATCGCGAGAGCCGTCATTGATAATCACGTAGTCGTACTGCGGATAATTTTCAATCAGATTATCCACTACACACTCGATATTCTCCGCCTCGTTATAGGCAGGAATGACGATTAACAATTGTTTGGCCATAATAACTTCCTCAAAAATATTATTTTCTCGAAAAAGCGGCTCAAGTCCGCTTTTTCAACCAAGGCTGTGTCAAAACAAACCTCAAATCATTCTTCCCTCTTGTTTTTTCCTTTGGCAAGCAACGTCCAAAAGATGCCGATCGCCAAAATCAAACAAGCAAGAACGGTTGACAAAATCAAACTGTAACTTGCACCGTTTGCCTCGCTTGCCGAAAGCAACGGAGGGGTAAGCAGAACGCAACAAGCAAAGCCGACGACACACGATGCAAGCAAAAAAACAAAATTCCGTTGCACGGTTGCAATCATACACAAAAAACCGAAAAACGACGTCACGGCGATTGCCAGAAGAATCGGGATCAGAAGCGACGTGTACGGAAGAATCCGCTCACCGAACAAGATCTTTAAAAGCGGCGTTCCGAGGAAATATGCGGCTATGATCATCAGCACCGCCAAAACAAGGATCGCCACGAAGACTTTCAACATCAATCCCAAAAAGCTCTTGCGGTCTTTTTGTTGCTGATGCTTTCCAAAAATCTGCGCGAAGGGGGTGTAAACGTATCCCATTGCCGCTTGAATCAGCATGGCGGGTGCGAAAATCGAGGAGTAAGCTCCCAAAAGCTCGCTGCCGCACTGTTTTTCCAAAATCAGCTTTGGAATGGTAACCATCGCGGAGCTCAAGAAGAGATAGGCACACAACGGAAGCGTCTCTTTGGCGAGAAACAACCAGCTTTTGTTGTGCTGATAGAGACGAAAGTCGGACAAGCGTCGCACCGAAAACAAATCGTAAACCAGCGTTGTCAACACCGAAAATGCCGCCATACAAAGCAATCCCACCGTCAAATTTCCGCTCAGGCGGTATCCGGCAAGAAACGTGGCAAGAATGCCGATCCCCTTGATGGCAAAGGCTTTTCCGGCAATATCGAGGCGTTCGTTTTTCTGTGCAATGCCGTGAAGCACGTCCGAAAAATTCTCCGCCAGGCGAAAAACCATGAACAGGAAGATCGCCAACAACTGCTCCCCGCGATAGGCGTTGATCAAAGAAAAGCCAATGCAACCGACCATCGCGGCAAGACACGAGATCACGCGAAAGGAAACGTAGGTGGTATCCGAATACTTCCCCGCCACGTCCGACACCTGATAGTTGCGGATGCCGAACATGGCAACCGTTTGAAAGGTCGCGCTGACCGACATGGCAACCGAAAGGATGCCCGCGTCGCGGAAGTGTCCCAGATTGGTGACCAACACGGTGACAAGCCATTGACAACCGAGATAGATCAGATTTCCCACCGCGTTCCAAATCATGTTTTTTTTCATCGTTCCCATGGAATCAACACCAATAACGAACGGTAATAAGCAAAACCGTTGCCGCAAGATAAACGATTGCCGTCATGCAAACCGTTTGTTCTCTGACAAAAGCAATCTTTTCAAAAACTTTGATTTTTTTCATGAGCGGATTGGCAAATGCAAGCACGACAAACAATGCAACGGGGATGAAATACCGTCCCTGACATCCGTACGCCAACACGCCGCCGACAATACCGGTCAGATCGGGCGTCCAGGTCACGTACATCACATAAATCGAGCCAAGCAAGAAAATCAATACGCCGCCGGCGGAAAGCAGACGCGTATTCCAACGAATTCCTTTGAGCTCGGAAACCTCGGTGATCGCGCTGAGGGTGGAGATCAAGAAGAACAGCAAAACAAACGCAAGCGGGAAACGGGTATCCAACCATCCCAAAATTCCGAAAAAGCTCTCCATCCAATACGGACCAAAATGCTTTATCGTAGAGATCACTACGTTGGGGAACACCGTGACGTCAGCGTAAAACAGCTCTTGATGCTGAATCACTTCATCCTTCACAACCCGCACAACGTCTTTGGTATTGATTCCGTTGACAATCGTCGGAATCAGATAACACAGTCCGACAGCGCCCACAACGATTCCGATACAAGCAAAATAGCGGTTGAGAGAACCGAATTTTTTGATCGGAATTGCCAACAAAATCAACAGCAAGGGGGCATATGCGATTTTACAGTTGACGATAAAAACCGAGGAAAACGCCACGGCGATCAAATCACCGCGCGTGATGCGGTAATCATCCGATTCCAACAGAATTTTGGTCACGTATGCAAACAGCAAAAAGCTACAGGAAATCAAATATGCATCGTAAGAGGTAGATGCCCCTTGAAAAATTGACATCGGCATCAAAGCCAACAAAAACATGGTGTTTCGGAGAGCACCCGTTTTCAGAATCGCCAAACGAATCACAAGCGCATAAAACACCAAGTTGAAGAGTTTTGCAATCAACAAGGTATTGTAGCCGTTGAGCACGATGCCGAAAAAGCGCAAAATCATGATCAGCACCGCGGGAAGCACGTAGGACGTGGGATTGATTTCGGACAAATGAGACGGAACAAAAATCATTTCCTCCGAAGGCTCGATCGACGAGAGCGCAGAGCTTGTTTTCCAATCAAACCGCTCCGCCTCGGCACCGTTATAGCGTCCTCCGTAGTCACGTAAGAACACAAATTCCTCTACCGTCATATACGAACCCGAAACGCCGTCATTCACATCGGCAAAAAGCCCTCCGTGGGAAATGCGGCAAATGTTCATAAAGTGTGCATTCTCGTCGGGACAAACAAAGGGCGGTTCCAAAAAAATCAGTAAAAAGCCCACCAAAAGAGCCAAGCACAAAAACAAATTTGCGAGTTTTTGCGCCGATCCTCCCTGCCTGTTTTCATTTGTCAGTAATTCTTGACTCATAATTTTTCTCAATTCCTCATTTCAATCTAAAATCTTCGTAAACGAGAGAAAGATTGGGATTGTAATACGGATCGCCCGCTTCCAGGACGTCATCCCACTTGTCGCGGAATCTCTGGATTTCGCGTGCAAAGCGTCGCTGCTTTTCGGGGGTGTCCTCGATTCCTCGGCTCTTGGATTCGTAGTGATATGCTTCCGCGTAAGGCGTGAATACGATCAAATACCCGGCTTTTCGGATCTTCATGCACAGATCCACGTCGTTGAACGCCACCTGCAAGGTTTCGTCAAAGCCTTCCACCTCGTTGAAAACGGAGGTTCTGACCATCATGCACGCCGCAGTGACCGCACTCAAATTCTGTGCCAAGCTCATGCGCGACATATATCCGTAGTCATTTCTTTGGTAGTATTTGTGAGAATGTCCCGCGATGCCGCCGATTCCCAGGATCACGCCCGCGTGCTGCACCGTGTTGTCGGGATAATAGAGCATAACACCGGTCGCGCCCACGTCCTCGCGCTGGTTGAACATCAGCATCTCCTCCAACCAGTTGGGAGTGATGATCTCAATATCATTGTTCAAGAACAGCAAATATTCTCCCTTTGCATGCTTTACCGCAAAGTTGTTGATCTTGGAATAGTTGAATTCTTTCGACCACTTGATGACCTTGATGTTGGAATATTGTCTGGAAACGGTTTCGTAATAGTGGAACGTCTCCTGCTTCGTACTGTTATTCTCCACGATCAAGATCTCAAAATTGCGGTATGTAGAAAGTTTCTCCACAGAATCAATACACTGTTTCAAAACCTGCACATGATCCATGTTGGGAATGATGATGGAGATCAAAGGCTCGCGCTTCAAGCGATAGCGGATTCGATAGGTCGAAGGCACGCGGGAATCCGTCACCGCTCCCTCCAATCCGACTCGCTTCAAATGCTCCGCCAAAGCCTTCTTCGCGGAAATGATCGTGTAGGGCTTTGCGGCGATGCTTGCCGCCACAGAACCCGGATGCGAGCGCCAGAAATACAGGATCTTCGGAATGTGAACGATATTTTTTGCCTGCTCTGTCAACCGCAAAATGATATCGTAATCCTGGCTTCCGTCAAACTCGGAGCGGAAACCGCCGACAATCTCGAGCAGCTCTCTTGAAAACGCCGTAAAATGACAAATATAGTTATAGCTTCTGAGCAGATCGGGCGCAAAATCGGGCTTGTGATGCGGACAGTATGCCTCGGAAATTTTCTCGCAAAACGTATTCTCGTCCGTATATATGAAATCGGCATCCTTTTCGCAAATCGCCTTCATCATCTCAAACAGCGCGGAGGGATGCAAAATATCGTCATGGTCGAACAGTGCGATATAATCTCCCGTTGCCATTTCGATGCAAGCGTTGGTGTTGCCCGAAATCCCCATGTTTTTCTCCAACTTGCGATAGAGAATGCGGCGGTCGTTGTTCGCCAGCTTTTTGGCAATCTGACCGACGTGCTTGTGCTCCCGATCGCTTCCGTCCGCCAAACACAGTTCCCAATTCGCATAGGTCTGATCCAAAACCGATTGAATCATTTCCTGGAGATATTGCTCGGGAGTGTTATACAACGGCACCAGAATGCTGAACTTGATCTCCTTGGAGAAGGTCGTGCGCTTCTGCATCTCCAACTCCTCATTGGTATAAATCGGACGTTTTGCCGCACTCTTGTGTGACATTTTGGTGCGTATGCGACGGATCGTATATCGCACACCGTGCTCTTTCAGGCACGACAAGCCCTTGTAGATGGCATTCGTCGCCCGCGTCTTTCGCATCAAGCGTTTGATGCAGTCCAAAAACCATCGAAAAGGCTTGGTGATTCTCCAAAATTCCGATTTTTGAACCGTATAATATTGCTCCTCTACCAATGCCAGCCTTGCCTTCAAATCCTCGTTCTCGGCAATTACGTTGGCATAAAGTCTTTTATATTCTTTCAATTCCGCCCGCAAGCGCTTGACTTCCTTGGGCGTTTTTTCGGAGGATTCCCCCGAAATCACCTCACCTTGTTTTTCGATTTGCTCTGTTTTTTTCTTCTTCTTTGAATTCGACATAATCTTCTCCTCATAAAATTCGGATCGTAAGCAAAGCATAGTCATTCATACTATTATAACATAATAATAATTTTTTGTCAACAAAAACAATAAATTTTCCGCAAATTACGACAAGAGTCAAGGTTTTCCTGCAAGCGGACAGAAAAGTCCCCATGATATATCATATACACGAAAGACCGCCACCATACAAAAAGCCGCTTTGGCAACGGTCTCAAAGCAGCTCCCAAAGCAATTGATGTTCCCGAAAAGTTGATGCGGGGGCTTTTCAAAAGCCCCCGCATATCATTGATTTTCGGTTTTCAGAACAGTCCGGAGATCCTTCCGTCCTCGTCCACGTCGATGCGCTCTGCGGCGGGAACCTTGGGAAGTCCGGGCATGGTCATGATATCTCCCGTCAAAGCCACGACAAAGCCCGCGCCCGCGCTGACCTTGACGTTGCGGACCGTAACGGTGAAGCCCTCGGGCGCGCCGAGCTTGGTCGCGTCATCCGAGAAGCTGTATTGCGTTTTTGCCATACATACGGGGCATTTGTCAAAGCCGAGCGCGGTCAATTGCGCGATCTGCTTCTTTGCCGCCGGAAGGAAAGATACGCCGTCGCCGCCGTAGATCTTCTTGACGATGGCTTCGATCTTGTCCTCGATCGTGCCGTCGAGCTCGTAGGAATAGGTGAAGTCACCCTTCTCCTCCTCGCACAGGCGCACCACTTCGCGTGCCAACTCCTCGCCGCCCTTGCCGCCTTCCGCCCAGACGTTGGAAAGCACCACGTTGACGCCCAGCTTGCGGCACTCGCGGATGATCTGATCGATCTCGGCGTCGGTGTCGGTCGGGAAACGGTTGACCGCGACCACACAAGGAAGCTTGTAGACGTTGCGCACGTTGGAAACGTGGCGAAGCAGGTTCGGAAGTCCCTTGACGAGGGCATCGAGATTTTCGCTGTTCAGCTCGGTTTTCGCAACACCGCCGTGCATTTTGAGCGCACGAACCGTTGCCACAACCACCACCGCAGAGGGCGTCAGTCCTGCCATGCGGCACTTGATGTCGAGGAATTTTTCAGCGCCGAGATCGGCACCGAAGCCTGCCTCGGTGACGGCGTAATCACCCAGCTTCATCGCCATACGCGTTGCGATCACAGAGTTACAGCCGTGCGCGATATTGGCAAAGGGACCGCCGTGAACGAATGCGGGTGTACCCTCGAGCGTCTGCACGAGGTTGGGCTTGAGCGCGTCCTTCAGGAGTGCCGCCATCGCGCCGACAGCACCCAGCTGTCCCGCGGTCACGGGCTTTTCGTCATAGGTGTAAGCCACCACAATGCGCGAAAGTCGCTCCTTGAGGTCGGTGATCGAGCTTGCCAGACAGAACACTGCCATGATCTCCGATGCAACGGTGATGTCGTATCCGTCCTCACGCGGAACGCCGTTGACGCGTCCGCCCAAGCCGTCGGTCACGAAACGGAGCTGACGGTCGTTCATATCCACACAACGCTTCCACGTGATGCGGCGCGGATCGATATTCAATGCGTTTCCTTGATAAATATGATTATCGAGCATCGCCGCGAGCAGGTTGTTTGCCGCACCGATGGCGTGAAAATCTCCTGTGAAATGCAGGTTGATGTCCTCCATCGGAACCACCTGCGCCCATCCGCCGCCGGCAGCTCCGCCCTTGATTCCGAACACCGGACCGAGCGAGGGCTCACGCAGCGCGACCACGACGTTTTTGCCGATGCGCTTCATGCCGTCAGCGAGTCCGATGGTGGTGGTGGTCTTTCCCTCTCCCGCAGGGGTGGGGGTAATGGCGGTCACCAGAATCAGCTTGCCGTTGCCTCGCTTGCTTTCCTTGAGCAACGAGTAATCCACCTTTGCCTTATATTTTCCGTATTGCTCGAGATACTTGTCATCCACACCCGCAGCCTTTGCGATTTGTGTGATCGGCTTCATTTCCACAGATTGGGCAATTTCAATATCCGTCATCATAATTTAATTCCTCCCGATTTATAAAAATATCCGTACTTTTAAAGTTTGATAGAAAGTGATATTCTTATCATATCACAATGCTCGTCTTTTGTCCATAGCTTTTCACAAAAAAAGAGAAAACAAGCCCAAGAATCCTCCGTATGCTTGTTTTCTCTTCCTTTCGGTCTCCGGGACCGCCGTTCGTCATCAAGCCGCCGGCATCGAAGCCAAAATGACCAGCGCAACGGCAAGCACGACAAACACAATCGACAAAATGATCGTCACTCTGGACAGCCACTTTTCCTTCTTCGATCCGCCGGATCTGCCGAAGAAAGTGTCCGAGCTACCGCCCGAAATCGCGCCGGAAAGTCCCTCGTCTTTGCCTGTCTGCATCAAAATCAGCACGGTCATCACCACCGACAAAAGAATCAGTGCGCTACCGATAATCCACTGAGCTACTTCCATGTTTTTTACCTCCAAAGTTATTTTCCCACACCGCCCACGGCGGCGTGACCATTCTCATACCATCGTATTATATCACATTCATCGCAAAAATGCAATAGTTTTTTTTTATTTTTTCATTTTTTTCCGATTTTTTATTTTTGATTCATAAAAAAGCGCTCTGATTTGCGCGCCGCAAACTCATTCTTCCGCCGTTTCTTGCACGGCATCGGGATCGCCTCCCGCCAAAAGCGTTTCAAAACATCGACTGTCGTCGATCTCCACTCGGACACCGTCAAAGTGCAAAAAGCGTTGTGTGGCGGCATTGGTATAAGAAGAAAGCGGACGGTCGAGCGCGTCGTCGGACTGCGCGCAGACCAAAATCTCGTCACCGTCAATGGCGCAGATGATCAACGTGTGATACCAATCCCCCGTGCGGTTTGCAAGCTGAACCGCGTCTCCGATCTCGATCT
Organism: Clostridia bacterium; assembly: GCA_017517745.1. Taxonomy (GTDB): domain Bacteria; phylum Bacillota; class Clostridia; order Oscillospirales; family CAG-272; genus UMGS1865. Next base: position 10,410 of record JAFWYJ010000010.1, read on the forward strand.
CCTCACGTCCCACCTCACGCGCAAACGGCCCGATGCCGCCGTTGCGCGAGGCAAACGCGGGAGCTCCCGTCATGAAATCGTAAAAATACTCCACGCCGCTCCAAGCAGGGGCGCGGTCCTCGGGAGAAACGTAATACCAACCGAAATCGGGCGTGTAATTCATGGTACAGCTTCCCGCCAACACGGCTTGCGAGACGAAATTGGTGCAATTTCCTCCCCGTCCCGTAAAATCGAAAAACAGCGGGTTGCGATCAAGCGCCCACTTTCGGGCATATTCCACCGCGCGTGCGCGGTTGTAGGGTTTGGTGATCAGCATAGCGCATTCCTCCCATAATTGTTCTCATCAAAGTATATGCAAAAAAGCGGAGATGCGCACCGCTTGGCACACATCTCCAAATCAATCCATTTTATAAATTATGAAACATAGGTGTTGAGTAAATACTCGATATCCACCATGGTCTGTCGGAACTTCTCGGTGAGCGTAGTGGCAGTGCTCTCCCGATTGCCAAGCACCACGATATACTGCCGTCCGTCACTCTTGCTCTTTGCCGTCAGTACCATAAAAGACTGGTCAGTATAGCCCGTCTTGGAAGCAACGAGCGTCGAGCTCGTCAGATTGAAGTCGGAATATTTCTCAACTCTGCTCTCCCATGAGGAGTCAAGAGTGACCTTGTAGGTCTTGTCCTGTCCATCCAACTCGTAGTGCGCGTAAATATTGTATGCCGTTTGTTTCGAAAGCACCTCGACGATCAGATCGCATTGCATCGCGTAGTTCATTATGACTGCCATATCGGCCGCAGTGGTTTGGTTTGTGGGACTGTCAAAGCCGACCGCATTGTCAAAGCGCGTACCGGACAGATTCAGCTCCCGGGCCTTTTGATTCATCAGCTCAACGAATGCCTCCTCGGTCCCCGCGATCTCCTTGACGATCATATAGGTGCAATCGGCTGCCGATGCCACACCGATCCCGTAGAGCAGATCCTTGATGCGATAGGTATCTCCGAAGCAGCTGTAACCATTTGACTGCGTGGGAAGCGAAGGAGATGTACCGGCGTAACTTCCACTGGTGATGTATTGATAGATCCTCTCGTCGAACACGAGTCTGCGATCAAGATCCTCTTCAGTCAGATTCTCACACGCCACAATGAGCGTCATTACCTTTGTCATCGAAGCGGGAGAAAAGGCGATCGAGTAGTCCTTCCCCGCCAGAATTTCACCCGTTTGCGCGTCGATCAGGATCGCGAACTGCGAAGAAATTTCATTCGAGAGAACGACACTCTTTGCGGTTTCCGTCGGTGCGGAAGGCAGCATGCTCTCCGAAAACACGGGAGCCGTGGGTGCGGATTCCTGCCCCTCACCGGCATCCGTCGTCTCCTCCTCGGACGGCTCCGTGATCGGCGGCGCGGTACGTTTGAAGCTTCGCACCAAAACGACGGTGATCAACACCACTTCGAATATTAAAAAAAGAAGCAACCACCAAGCGAGGATCGACTCGGTGTTTCCTTTGTTTTTTTTCGTCTGTATTTCTCTTGCCATCCTTCGCGCCCCCTTTCATCCAAGCTTGTCGTGCAATGGTTTTCCTATATAAAAATTGTACCCGAAAACCCGCCGTCTGTCAAGTCGTTTCTTCAAAAATATTCTCAAAAAAATTTTTTTGTTTTTTTTCAAAAAGTTATTGACATATGTCAGAAACTATGTTATAATGTAAGTGTCAAAGGAGAACCGGCGCAAACCGCTCTCCGGCGGCAAAAAAACCGAAAGGCGGAATGATATGGCAAGACCCAAAAAAGAGCGTGTCATCTGTTCCACCCCACGGCATCGGCATTTTGCACCCATCCACGAGGAGCCTCGCGAGACGGTCACGCTGGAAGCCGATGAATACGAGGTGCTTCGATTGCATGATCTTGAGCATTTGAGTCAGGCAGAGGTTGCAAATCAGATGTTGGTGTCCCGCCCGACCGTCGCCATGCTGCTGCTGAGCGCGCATGAAAAGATTGCCGACGCGTTGGTCAACGGAAAGCCCGTCCGCATTGCGATCGAATCCTGCAGTGTCTGTGAGATCGGCAGTTCCTGCCCTCCCGAAAAAAAGAACAGCTGCACCAAAAAGCACCGTTGCGCTGCCTCGTGCAGACGTGAATGCGAAGGCTGCTCAACCAATTAAAAAATTTTTTTATTTAAAGGAGATTACCACTTATGAAAAAATGGAGATGCACAATTTGCGGAGAAATCGTAGAGTCCGACGTCCGTCCCGATCAATGCCCCCTCTGCAAGGCAGCGGGTGAAAAATTCGAAGAGATCGTTGAGAACGGCAAGATGAATTGGGCGACCGAGCACGTCGTCGGCATCGCGAAGGACGCTCCCGCTGAGATCATCGAGGGTCTGCGCGCAAACTTCCAGGGCGAATGCACCGAGGTCGGAATGTATCTGGCAATGTTCCGCGTTGCCGCAAGAGAGGGCTATCCCGAGATCGCGCTCTATTGGAAGGAAGCCGCTCTGGAGGAAGCAGAGCACGCGGCAAAGTTCGCTGAGCTGCTCGGCGAGTGTGTCTATGACAGCACCGAGAAGAACCTCACCGTTCGCGTAGAGGCGGAAAACGGCGCAACCGCAGGCAAGTTCGAGCTTGCAAAGATGGCAAAGCAGCTCAACCTCGACGCGATCCACGACACCGTTCACGAGATGGCAAAGGACGAGGCTCGCCACGGCAGAGCATTCGCAGGACTCCTCGAGAGATACTTCGGCAAATAAATTCTTAGTGAATTTGAGGGGAGCTTTTTGAAAAAGCTCCCCTTGCTTTCTAAAAAATACAAATGAATCACTAATTAAGGAGGATTACTATGAACGACAAGATCAAGACACTGCTGAATGAGCAGATCAACAAGGAGCTTTACAGCGCATATCTTTACGTTGACATTGCAAATCACTACGACGAGCTCGATCTCGACGGCTACGCAAATTATTACATGATCCAGGCACAGGAGGAACGCGATCACGCCCTTCTGTTCTTGAAATATATGCAAAATAACGGCTGGAAGGTCACCCTGGAAGCGATCGCCAAGCCCGATAAGACTTACGAAGGCATTCTGGCGCCCCTTGAGGTTGCCGCCGAGCACGAGCGTTACGTGACAAGCCTGATCAACGCGATCTATCATGAGTGCTATGAGGCGAGAGATTACCGCACCATGAAGTTCCTTGACTGGTTTGTTGACGAGCAGATGGAGGAGGAGGATAACGCGGATTCGATGATCAACCGCTACAAGCTCTTCGGAAGCGATCCCAAGGGTCTGTACGCCCTCGATCAGGAATACGCAGGTCGCGTTTATACCGCACCGAGCCTCGCTCTGTAAATTCTAAAAAAAGGAGAAAAAAACGATGAAATACGTATGCCCCTGCGGCTATGAATACGATCCCGCCGTCGGCGATCCCGATAACGGCGTCGCTCCCGGCACGGCTTGGGAAGACGTCCCTGCGGACTGGGTTTGCCCCGTTTGCGGACTTGACAAGGACGCCTTCGAGGTAGAGGAATAAGTCAATAAAAACTGAGAGAGCAGAGAAATCTGCTCTCTTTTGGTGGATGACTTTCCAGCCTTTTTAGAGAAAAAATTATTGAAATCCTAAAAAAAATGTGCTATAATAAAATCAATATCACAAATTGAGAGGCTTTTTATGAAACATACTGATTTTCCTCCGATCATCGATTGCCGTGACGAGCAAAAAATTATCGAATTTCTCAAAATCATTGACAACACGCTCCCCGTTCCGCTTTCCGCACGCACCGATCTGACGAAATTCGTGCAGAAGAATCTGGCACGCGGACATATTCTGACCTTGCTTGACGGAGAAAACATTGCCGCCCTTGCCGTCTATTATCCTCGTTTTCGCTCCGAGGTCGATGCCTATTTTGACCTTCTTGCCACTGCTCCCGAACACGGTGGACGCGGCTATGGTTCAAGGCTAATGCAAGCAGCGGAGGACTCTGCACGCGCAGAGGGGATGGTGAGAATGCACCTGCACACCAATATCGAGAACGTCGTCGCGCATACGATGTATAAAAAACGCGGCTACGAAATCGTCGAAACCGAACCCAAGCTCCATATGGTAAAAGAACTGTGCCCCGTCTGCGGCCTTGATAAGGTGGAGTTTGGATGATACCGGATTGTTGACTATTTCTGGCGTGGGTGAAATGTATGATTACAATTATGATGCTCCATGGTACAATAGTCGCTCGGCAATTAAACGGGTTACTATCCAAGATGGAGTTACAAGCATAGGTAATATGGCATTTTACGGGTGTAATATGACTCACGTAGATATTCCTAATAGTGTAGTAAGGATTGGCGAAGCTGCATTCAATCAATGCATATACCTTGAAGAACTCGTGTTACCTAAGTTTTGTGGAGAGCTCCATTTTTAGCACCGTTTTCAATCATGTCGTAAAAGTTCACAACACCAAGAAATACAAGACCTTATTCATAAAAGCTCCCCCCCAATAACCGCGACGAGGCTCGCCACGGCAGAGCATTCGCAGGACTCCTCGAGAGATACTTCGGCAAATAAAAAACGATACGCCATTTTGGGCTGTCTCAAATGCAATTTTGAGACAGCCCCTTTTCGTTTTCCCAAACCAAAATCAACGGTCGCCCGCTCATCACATCGCCAGCACAGAAAAATTGCAAAGAAAAATCATAAAAAAACGCAGATTTTGTTGATTTATTCATTGCATTATGCTATACTATAATAAACCAATTGCAAACATCTATAAGTTTCCCCCAGAAAAAATCTCAAAAAATTGGAGAGAGTCAAATGAATTATGACGTCATTATTATCGGGGCCGGACCCGGTGGAATTTTCGCGGCATACGAGCTGATGCAAAAAAAGCCTACGCTGAAGGTGGCTGTTTTCGAGGCAGGACATATGCTGAATCAGCGCCACTGCCCCATTGACGGCGACAAGATCAAAACCTGCATCGGCTGCAAGAGTTGCTCGATCATGAGTGGTTTCGGCGGTGCAGGGGCATTTTCCGACGGCAAATATAATATCACCAACGACTTTGGCGGTGCTTTATACGAATATCTCGGAAAAAAGCAAGCCTTGGATTTGATGCACTACGTTGACAAAATCAATATGACTTACGGAGGAGAAGGTTGCAAGCTTTACAGCACTACGGGAACTCGCTTCAAAACGCTTTGCATTCAAAACGATCTCCATCTGCTGGATGCTTCCGTGCGCCATTTGGGAACCGACATCAATTACGTCGTGCTGGAAAATCTCTACAATTTCTTGAAAGATAAAGTGGAATTCTTCTTTGACACGTTTGTCGATACGATCAAGATCATTCCGGGAGGTTATGCAATCAAATGCAAAGACGCCTCCTATTCTTGCGAAAAATGTATCGTTTCCGTCGGAAGAAGCGGCAGCAAGTGGATGGAACGTGTTTGCAAGGAGTTGGACATCCCGACCAAGTCCAACCGCGTGGATATCGGTGTTCGCGTGGAGCTTCCCGCAAGCGTGTTTGCTCATCTGACGGACGAGCTGTATGAAAGCAAGATCGTTTACCGCACCGAACAGTACGGCGACAAGGTCCGCACCTTCTGTATGAATCCCAGAGGTGCCGTTGTCAATGAAAATACCAACGGAATCATTACGGTGAACGGACATAGCTATGAGGATCCCTCCAAGCAAACGGAAAACACCAACTTCGCGTTGCTGGTATCCCAGCATTTTTCGGAGCCCTTCAAGGATTCGAACGGATACGGCGAATCCATCGCAAGGCTCAGCAACATGCTGGGCGGCGGCGTGATCGTTCAGCGATTCGGGGATTTGATACGCGGGCGCCGTTCCACGCCCGGGCGCATAGAGGATGCCTTCATCACCCCCACGCTTCAAGCCACTCCCGGAGATCTCAGTCTGGTTCTTCCCAAACGCATTTTGGATGGAATCATTGAAATGATATACGCGTTGGATAAGGTCGCGCCGGGCACTGCCAACGACGACACCCTGCTCTACGGTGTAGAGGTGAAATTCTATAACATGGAAGTCGAAGTAAACGAACGCTTGGAAAGTTGTTATCCGGGGCTTTACATAATCGGTGACGGCAGCGGCATCACACACTCGCTCTCTCACGCTTCCGCAAGCGGCGTTCACGTTGCAAGAAATATTGTGTAATCAATTTTTGCTCAGGAGAATAGACATGAATTTTTTAGAAAAAAGAATACTGAAAGACGGGATTGTGAAATCGGGAAACGTTTTGAAGGTTGACAGCTTCCTGAATCATCAGATGGACATCACCCTGATCGAAGAGATCGCCCGTGAATTCAAGCGCAGATTCGACAAGAAGCCGATTTCCAAGGTGCTGACCATAGAAGCCTCAGGCATCGGAATCGCCGCCTTTGTCGCCAAAGAATTCGGCGTTCCGATGGTCTTTGCAAAAAAATCCAAGTCCATCAACGTGGACGGCGAAATGTACGTCGCGGAAGTAGTATCCTTTACGCACAAAAACAAAAATCAAATCATCGTTTCCAAAAAATTTCTGCAACAAGATGAACACGTTTTAATCATCGACGACTTTCTCGCAAACGGCTGTGCGCTGCAAGGCCTGATCTCTATTGTTGAATCGGCGGGCGCCGTTGTAGATGGATGTGGAATCGTCATTGAAAAAGGATTTCAGTACGGCGGCCGCGCCATCAGAAACATGGGCTATCACGTTGAATCCTTGGCAATCGTGGATGCCATGGATTCCGAAACCGGCTCAATTACGTTCAGAGACCAAAAAAACGATTAAACAGAAACACCACCGAGAACAGATCGCGGGGGAGCTTTTCAAAAGCTCCCCCGCTCCATTTTTATGTTTGTTGACAAAATAGTCCTGCAAAACAGCGGTACAGTATGACCAGCCCCGCGCTCAGCAGCGCGCCGCCGATGATATCACTCACCCAATGCACGCCCGAAATCAATCTGCCGATCACCATGAAGGCTGTGAAGGCAACAATGAGCGTGACGAGGCAACGGCGCAGAACGCCATTTTTGATACAATCACACACCTGCATCGCGGCTGTCGGCATCACACACAGCGCAAGCATCGTTGTCGAGGAGGGATAGGAGATCTCCAAAACGCCGTTGATCAAAACCGGTCTGTAATTGACGGCAAACACCTCGAAAAAGAGATACGCCGCCATCACAACAACGTAAAATCCGCCAAGCACCCAAAGACTGCGGTCGACCTTCCGAAGACTGCTCCGTCGGATCCACTGCACAAGCCCCAGAATCGCGAACCCAAACGCGACGGCAAAGGGGACGAGTCCCAGCCAATCCGTGACGTTGTATAGCCACCAATGCACACCCGTCGCATCATGCACCCACCCATTCAGGGTTGCAAAACCGACGCGTGATCCCCCCGGACCGATCGATTCAACGTCAACGGCGCAAATCAGCACCGTCCACAAAACAAACGCCGCAAGCAACCCTGCGGCAACGTACCAATTTCTTCCCACGTTTTTTCTCATTTTCAAGCACCTTCCTTTTTGTTTTTTGATTCGGCTTTCGCCAGAATCCATTTTAAGGGAAGACGCGAAAAAAAGCAAGAAACGAAGCGTTACAGCCGTGATACTTTCCGTATCACGGCTGTTTGATCAGCGTCAGTGCCTTGATGATCCAAAGCATGAACAAAAACGCGGCAGCATACGGCTGAGAGCTGACGATGAAAAGCAACGCTCCCAGCGTATTCAAAAGAAGCGAAACGAGATTTTTGCACCGCAGCCACAGCGGGAAACGGCAATTTTGAAACGTCAGCGTCAGAAGCCCCCACGCGACGACGGCAATGACGGCAGCCAGATAAAATCCCCGCATCCAAGGCGCGCTCACGGACAAAGACAGCAGAGATACCGCGGAAACACCGTCTCCCACACGCTGTCCGAACAACGGCAGAAACAGAAAGCTCGCGACACTCAAATCCAGCAATCCGAAGACCAGATCGCGCAGACGTCCTTCCTTTTGTCGGTGGTCCTCCTCGGCGATCCGCAGTACCGCGTCGGTGGAAAGAAGCTCGTCGACCGTCACGCCAAAGAAGACGGCGATCGCGCGCAAAGAGTCGATGCTCGGATATCCCCTGCCCGACTCCCACTTGGAGATCGCGGCGCGCGACACGTAAAGCGTTGCGGCAAGCTCCTCTTGCGTCAGCCCCTTTTGTTTTCTCAATTCTTGTAATTTTTCATGAAATTCCATAATAAACGCTCTTCTTTGTTTCCGTTCAACCGCTCACGCGTCGAGATATTCACACGCGGAGAGCGCGGCAACCGTACCGTCAGAAGTCGCGGTGGTCAGCTGACGGACGCGCTTCTGTCTGCAATCTCCCGCGGCAAACACGCCTCGCGCAGACGTTTTGCAATCGCCGTCCGCCAAAATATATCCGTCCTCAGAAAGCGCGACGACATCCGCGAAAGCGGCGTTCTGCGGAAGCACACCCACCGCCAAAAAAACGCCTGCGACGTCAAGGTCACGCCGCTCACCGCTTTTGAGGTTCCGAAGCACCACACCCGACACGGAATTTTCTCCCTTGATCTCATCTACCACGGTTTCGGTGATGATCTCGATCTTTTCGTTTCCTTCCAGCTTATCGAGCAAATATTTCTCGGCACGAAAGCCCTCGCGGCGATGGATCAGATAGACCTTCGGGCTGGTTTCGGCAAGCACCAACGCGTCCTGAACGGCGGTATTCCCGCCCCCCACCACGGCGACCTCGCGGCCGCGGAAGAACATCCCGTCACAGGTCGCGCAAAAAGAAACACCTCTGCCGATCAGCCGCTCCTCTCCCGGAACGCCGAGCGTTCGATGTCCCACGCCCGTGGCAAGAATCACCGCGCGCGCCGCGATCACTGCGTCGCGCGTCAGAAGCTCCCAGCCGCCGTCGGTCGATCGCATCCCCGTGATCTCCGCCCACTTGATCTCGACGCTCAGCGCGCGAAGCTGTGTCATCATCTGCTCGGCAAGCTCAAAACCGCCGATCTCGGGTGCACCGGGATAATTTTCAACCATGCGGGACTGCACGATCTGTCCGCCGTAGCTCTTCCCTTCCACAAGAAGCGTCGATTTCCCCGCACGAAGCGCGTAAAGTGCCGCCGTCATTCCGGCAGGTCCGGCACCCACAATCACGATATCATATTTGTTCATTTGTGTTCTCAACCTTTCTCAACGTGATCCCGTCAGACGCATCGCGCGGATCTTATCCTCGTTCGGCGTGACGATGCAGGACCAATTGGTGTGATAGATCACGAATCCCGGCTTGCTTCCCGCGGGCTTTTTGACGTTGCGGACCAAGGTGTAATCCACCTCCACGTTCTGTCCGTCCGCGCCCTTGGAAAAATACGCCGCGATCTCCGCCGCCTCCGTGAAATCCTGCGCCGAAGGCTCCTCGCCATCACACAGCATCACCGTGTGCGAACCGGGCAGATTTTTGACGTGGAACCAATAGTCATTTTTTCCTGCCAGCTTGTGTGTAATGTATTCATTCTGCAGATTGTTCTTTCCGCAAAGCACCTGATATCCGCCGCTCGTGCGAAAGCGTGCCACCGTTGGCGTCGCGCTCTTTTTGGATGCCGAATAGTTCTTCATGCGCGAGGCATATCCCGAACGGTAAAGCTCGTCGCGGATCTCTCCGAGGTCGGCGGCGGTCTCGGCATGTGTCAGCGCGTCAAAAACGCTGTCAATATAGCGCAACTCGCTCTCACCGATCTCGATCTGCCGCGCAAGCTCCACCTTGGCGGTCTTGCTCTTGTTGTATTTTTTGTAATAGACCTGCGCGTTTGCCGACGGCGAAAGTCTGCCGTCAAGCGTGATGACCGCCGTCCCAAACGTCCCGTCATCACGGCAATCCTCGTAGTCGGTCAGCTCGACGCGCGTCATACCTCTTTGCAGGCAGTAGAGATTCGCCGTGATCAGATCGGCATATTTTTTGTATTCCTCGCCCTTTTTGCAAGCCTCAAGTTCCTCGCGCTGCAGCTCCAGCTTTCTGCGCAGGCGCGTATCGGCGTTGGTCAGGATCCGCAAAATATCCGCCGCGCGCTGTTTGACGTGGTTCTCACGGTCGCGCGTATGGAAAAATTCATCCAGCAAAAGCCCCGCGCTCTCATAGCGGCGCATTTCAAAATCGGTACCGTAGTGCCTCAGCTCACAGAAGGCATATTCAACCGGCTTTGTTCCGGAAAAAATGATCGACGGCGAAAAATTCGCTTCGCGGATCATATCGGTGATCTCAAAGAAAGCCTCCACCGCGCGTGCGCGGTCGACTTGGAACAGAAACGCGTCACCTCTGCCCGACGCTCGCCAAGCGATCTCTCTCGCCACCGCCGCAGAGATGCCGAGGAAGCGCGACGTGATCCACTTGTCAAGCGGTCGGTCGGGACTCTCCCCTGCCAGCATCTCCAAAAAGCCGTCGCGTGTCAACGAAATCGGATCCGCCTTGTCCTGCTGCGGCGGCAGCTCGTAGGTCATGCCCGGAAGCACCTGACGCCGACTCGAGGTGGAAAAATCCACCGTGCGAAGTGCCGCGATGATCCTGTCTCCGTCACCCGTGAAGATCAGATTGCTGTATTTGCCCATGATCTCAGCATAAAGCCGACGCGTGCAGGCAAAGCCCATTTCGTCCCGTGTCTCAAAGGACAGCACCGCCACGCGCTCAAAGCCCGCCTGACGGATCTCCGAAAGTCTTGCGCCCTGCAGATGCTTGCGCAAAAGCATGCACAGCATCGGCGGCGTCATCGGGTTTTCCTTCTGTTGCGCGGTCAAGCAGATGCGCGGTGTGTTGGAACCGGCGTTGATCAAAAGCCGTCTGCTCCCTTCAAAGCCGCGCAGTTGCAGAACGATCTCGTCTCGCTCGGGCATGAATACCTTTTCAATTTTTGCGCCCAGTGCCGTTCTGCGGATCTCGTCGATCACACACGCCAGCATTCCCGCGTCAAAAGCCATGTCGTTTCCTCGCTTTCATCCTCATAAAGAAGGTATTTTCGAAAAAAATGGCCGAAAAATTCGGTTTTTTGAAAATAATCGTAAAAATATTATATCATACCGTTGCATTTTTTACAAGAGAATGATATAATATTCCCAGAAAAACATTTCCCGGAAAGGATATTTGATAATGGACAAAACCGTAATCGGCATTGACGTCGGCGGAACGACAACGAAGATCGTCGGATTTTGCAAGGGCGCGGACGGGACGAAAACGCTCATCGCCCCCCAATTCGTCCGCGCGACCGATCCTCAGACCTCCATTTACGGCGCGTTTGGAAAATTCACCGCCGAAAACGATCTGGAACTCTCCGACATCGATCGGATCCTGATGACGGGCGCGGGTGCCTCGGTTATCACCAAGCCGATCTATAACCTCAACTGCATCCCCGTTCCCGAATTTTCCTGCATCGGCATCGGAGGACTCTATCTCTCGGGGCTCAAGGAAGCCATCGTGGTCAGCATGGGCACGGGTACCGCGCTCATCCATGCCAAAAAAGAAGGCGAAAAACATACGATCGAGTACCTCGGCGGCACCGGCATGGGCGGAGGTACGCTGATCGGACTTTGCCGCAAAATGCTGGGCGTTGACACCATTGAGCACATCGAGCAGCTTTGTGCCGACGGCAATCTCGAAAATATCGACCTGCGCATCAAGGACATCTCGCGCAGTCAGTATCACGGCATCAACGAAAACCTCACCGCGGCAAACTTCGGAAAGGTCTCGGATCTGGCAACCGGCTCCGACTTGGCGCTCGGAATTACCAACATGGTGGCGGAAACCATCATGATGCTCACGGTTTTTGCCGCCCGCAGCTACGGTCTGCGCGACATCGTGCTGATCGGAAATCTCACCACCATCGAGCCGATCCGCCAAGTGTTCGAACGCCATGCCGAAACCTTTGGCGTGCGATTCGTGATCCCCGAAAATTCGCAATTCGGCACCGTCATCGGAGCCGCACTCAACGATGGAGAATAAAAATGACAAAAATCCGATCTTTCTTTCAAAAAGATCGGATTTTTTGATATAAAAAGCATGCCCGTATCATCCGTCGCGTTCGATCGCCGCAAGCGCTTGTCGAATCTCTTCGAGCGAATATCCGTAGCGTCCGAGAGATGCGACGATCTTTCTCCGTTGTGCGGGATCGCCGGGAATCTCGCTGTAATGCTTCCGCAGAAGTTTTGCGCAATTTTCAGTAAAATCCACGGTTTCCAACAACATTGCAAGCCCTTCGACGGTCTCCTTTGCAAAGCCGCGCTCCCACATGTGCGCATAAATGCGCTTTGAGCCCCAGAGCTTCTGCAGACAACGCTCGAATTCGCGGCGAAGATACTCCTCCTCGTTGATCATTCCCATCTGTTGCAGCTTTTTCGCAGCCTCCAGCGCGATCTCGCGCGAGAATCCGCGTCGCGTCAACTTTTGCGTCAACGTATAGACCGTGTTAGCTCCATACGAAAGCAAATTTTCACTGCATCGGATGGCTTGACAGAGCTTGGATGCCGTCTCCAACCGTTCAAAAACCTCTTCGTCGATCTCACCTTTGACGGGCTTGAGCTCACAATATTGCTCCACGGTCAGAGGAAGTCTCCGTTCTTCCCGACGTTCCCCTGCTTCGAAAAGAACACAGACCACCACCTCCGAGCCGTCGTTTTGCGCTTGCAATGAGCGAACGGTGATCGTCATGGGGGCGTGACAGAAATCCGCCTCGGTCATGATTCATCCGCACCCTCATCGGAAAGGCGGAGATCGAAATCATCGTCCTCGTCCACCTCGAATTCCTCGGTCTCGGGAAGCTTGGCGCTCTCGCTCATGGCGCGGACGCGCTCCTCGATCTCCTGCATCATGGCGGGATTGCTCTCGATCAGCTTACGCACGTTTTCCTTGCCCTGTCCGATTCTTTCCCCATTATAAGAGAACCAGGAGCCGCTCTTTTTGATGATGTCCAGCGCGATCGCGTAATCCAAGATCTCGCCCGATGCGGAGATGCCCTTGCCGTACAGAATATCAAACTCCGCCACGCGGAACGGCGGGGCGACCTTATTCTTGACGATCTTGCACTTGACGTGGTTGCCGTAAATATCGTTTCCGTCCTTGAGCTGCTCTGTCTTGCGAACGTCGATGCGAACCGACGCGAAGAACTTGAGCGCGCGGCCGCCGGACGTGGTTTCGGGGTTGCCGTAGATCACGCCAACCTTCTCGCGAATTTGGTTGATGAAGACGAGCACACAGTTGCTCTTGGAAATGACACCCGACAGCTTGCGCATTGCCTGAGACATCATTCTCGCCTGGACACCGACCATCGATTGTCCCATATCTCCCTCGATCTCCTGGCGTGGAACGAGTGCCGCAACCGAGTCGACCACGATGGCATCCACCGCTCCCGAGCGTGCGAGCGCCTCGCAGATCTCAAGCGCATCCTCGCCGCAATCGGGCTGAGAAACCAGCAGATCGTTGATGTCAACGCCCAACGCCTTGGCGTAAACGGGATCGAGCGCGTGCTCGGCATCAATGAACGCCGCCGTGCCACCGATCTTCTGCACCTCCGCCAAAATATGCAACGCGACCGTTGTCTTACCGGAAGACTCGGGACCAAAAATTTCGACAATACGTCCGCGCGGAACGCCGCCGATGCCGAGTGCAAGGTCCAGAGAAAGGGAGCCGGTGTGGATCGCCTGCACCTCCATGCGGCTGTTTTCTCCCAATTTCATAATAGATCCCGCGCCGAAGTTGCGCTCGATCTGAGACATGGCGGTAGCAAGCGCCTGCTTTTTTCCGTCCGCATCCAGATTGACCGGAACTGCCGCCTTGATTTTTTTGGATGTTGCCATACTGTTGTTTGTCCTTTCCCGGGGCATACCAACCCCATCCTTTTCGATGTCTCTATTATACTACGCTCTTTGGGGTTTGTCAATAGTTTTTTGAAAATATTTTTCCGTTTTTGGAATTTTAAAATTGACTTTTTGTTTTTAAATAAATCAAACCGTGCAAAAAATTCCAAAAACAAACATTTCAAGAAGAATCCCAGACAAAGCACATCAAACCATTTCACCTTGTCTTTCTCGACTCAATTCCAAAAGAAGAAAAAAATTAAAAAAACCACTTGAAATCCATTCTAAATAATGTTATAATAAAAATTAGTATTTAAGCGCAGAAAGGAAGGAAACTTCATGACCGAACAAGAAAAGCGCCGTTCGTCCTCGGACGCCGCCGGCCCGATCGAGAACACCACAAATCTCTTGCATGAGTTTGGTGCGGCACCGAAAAAGCAACCGACGACTCCCAAGGCACCGACTCCCGCTCCCTCTCCTGCAAGCAAATCGACCGCATCGGAAGCCGTGCCGGAAAAGAAGCAGGCAAGCGGTGAACATAAACCCAACCATTCATCGGGAGCCGCAAAAAAGAGTGCTTCCGCCGGCAAAGGAGGAGCCAAGAAATCCTCTTCCCGCACCAAGGTGAAATCCGAAAGTGCCAAGGAAAAAACGCCATCCGGACGGACACACGCCTCCACTGCCACTCCCGCCTCCGCAAAAAAAGGCAAGAAGGAAACGCCCACCGCCGAGGATGAGCTTCCCCGCTCTTCCAAGCCCGCGCACCGCGTCATGCCCTTTGTTCTCATTCTGTTGGCAGTTTTCATTCTGGTGTCGCTGACACTCAATCTGCTCTGCAATTGGAACAACAAGCTGGGCACCGCCGGAACGCCCGAAGCACATTGGATGGGCTTGTTTGGATATTACCTCTGCTATTGGCTGTTTGGTTTATTCGGTCCCGCGGTCTTCGTCCTCCCCTTCCTTTTGCTCAATCTGGCTTTCTTCTGGAAGAGATACGTCGATAGCCGCGTGACGATCTCCAAGATCGTTGTTTCAATCGTCTTTCTCCTGCTCCTCAGCGCCACCATTCATGTGATCTGTCTGCCCTTCTTCAAGCAGCAATACCCCGATCATGACCTCGCGCTTTCGGCGGCAGAGCTGATCTCCTCGGGCGTACTCATGACCGGAGGCGGTCTATTTGGCGGAAAGCTGGGATATCTGATGCATCTGCTGCTCAGCGTCCCCGGTACGCTCATTCTCTCGCCTCCCCTTCTTGCGCTCGGACTCTTCTACATTCTCGGCATGACGCCGCAAAATCTGTGGAATCATTACCGCGAACGCCGCGTCGCGCGTATGGCAGAACGCGAAAAGGCGGAGGAAAACGAATCCGAAGCCAACAAGGAAAAAGAAATCCCCGCAACCGGAACGAATGCAATCGTCGATGACGAGCAGGATGCATACATGCCTCCGAAAAAAGGCGCGCCAACGACGGAAGCCGCTCCGAACAAAAAGAATCCCGAAGACAGACTCGCGCCCATGCCGTTGCCCAAGCTGGATCCGAGTGACGGATCTACGCTCTTCGTTCCGAGCGACGTCAACCGAAAAATGAGAGAAGAGCACGCGGCGCGTCTGGCTGCAAAGAAAGCGGCTGAGAAGACTCAGGCCGCACCCGCGCCTGCACCGGCTCCTGCTCCCGTTGCGCCGACGCCTGCACCGACGGCTCCGCAACCCAAGTCTGACTTTGCACAAAACCGCGATGCCGCGGTTGATCCCATTTTCCCAAAATCGGCAGAATCCAAAGCACAGCGCAAAACGCCGAAGGCGGAACGCAACTTTGATCTGCGCAACGTGTTCATTGATTTTGATGACGAAACGGACAAGCCGGCTCCCACGCCGCGCAAGCACGCCCCCGTGCCGCCCGAGGTTCCTCTTGCCCCCGCGCAGAAAAAGACGAATCCCGCGGCTCCCGTCGCCCCCGGCACGCCGCAAAGACCGACATCCCCCAACGCTGCGACGTCGGGTGCTTCTCCCGCGCAGCGTCCCGCAACCCGTCCGACGCCTGCGGGTGCACCTTCCAAGGCTCCTTCGACAAATGCGATCAAGCCTGCTGCCCCCGGAGCACAGCCCGTGAAGAAGGACGTCGCACAGCCGATCTTCCGTCATGCCGACAACACGCAAAAGAAAGACTTCGGCCTTTCCAGCGAAGAATTTGAAAAGCTGGAAGCAGAGCGCGCCGGAATCCCGTCAAAGTCGGGAACGAAGCCCGCGCCCAAAGCTCCCGCAACTCCCGTGAAAACCGCGGCGGGCAAAGATGCCGCCAAAAAGCCTGCGGCGCCCAAGAAATACGTATTCCCCCCGATCTCCTATCTCCAACCCGGCGAGCCGATGACGGCGGAAAACCGTGCCGAGATCCAAGCCAGCATGACACAGCTTGCCGAAACGCTTACAAGCTTCCGTGTGCGCGTGCAGGAGATCAACTATTCCTGCGGACCGACGGTCACGCGCTATGAGGTCATTCTCGCACCCGGTGTGCGCGTCAGCACCATCAAAAATCTTGCCGACGACATCGCGCTGTCGCTTCGCTCCTCGGGCGGCGTTCGTATCGAAGCCCCCATCCCCGGCACCAACGCCGTGGGCATTGAGGTACCCAACAAGACGCGTTCGACGATCTATCTGCGCGATCTGATCGAATCCAAAGAATTCGCCAAAGCCTCCAGCAAACTCGCCGCTTGTCTCGGCGCCGATATTGCGGGTGATCCGATCATCTTCGACATCGTCAAAATGCCTCACCTTCTGGTTGCGGGTACGACGGGAAGCGGTAAGTCGGTCTGCATCAACTGCATCATCATGAGCCTGCTTTACAAGGTCCGCCCCGATGAGGTCAAGTTCATCCTGATCGACCCCAAGAAGGTCGAATTCAGCATCTACAAAAACATTCCTCATCTGATGGCTCCCGTTGTCACCACGCCGAAGGATGCGGCGGGTGCGTTGCAGGCAGCCGTTGAGGAAATGGAACGGCGTTTTGAGATCTTTGAATCGATCGGCGTGCGCGACATCAAGGGATATAATGCAATCACTGCGGACGATCCCGACATGCCCTATATGCCGCACATCGTCATCATCATCGACGAGCTTGCCGATTTGATGATGACCGCGAAAAACGAAGTTGAGACGGCGATCTGCCGTATCGCCCAAAAGGCGCGTGCCGCAGGAATGCATCTCATCATCGGTACTCAGCGTCCTTCTGCCGACGTTGTCACCGGTCTGATCAAAGCAAACGTACCTTCGAGCATCGCCTTTGCCGTCAAGTCGCAAGTCGACTCGCGCGTCATTCTTGACCACGGCGGAGCGGAAGCTCTGACAGGACGCGGAGACATGCTCTTCGTTCCGATCGGCGCGATGCGCGACACCCGTGTGCAAGGCGCGTTTGTGGATGACAAGGAGGTCGAAAAGATCTGCGAATTCATCCGCGCAACAAACGGTACCGCTCAGTATGACGAGAAGTTTATCTCCAAACTCAAGGAGCTTGCCGCTCAGTGCGGCAACAAGGGAAAGAACGACGACCTGCCGCCTCCCGTCGACGGTGAAAAGACGGACGATCCCAAATATGCCGACGCGGTGCGCGTGGCGATCGAGGAAGGTCGCATCTCCACGTCGCTCCTCCAGCGCAAACTCGAGGTCGGATATTCCCGCGCCGCAAAGCTGGTCGACCGTATGCAGTCCGAGGGCATCGTCTCCCCTCCCGACGGCTCCAAACCGCGCTCCATCCTCATCACCAAAGAACAATATTTCGAAAAATTCTTTGACAATGCCGAGGACGGTCAGTAAATCAAATGATGTGGAGCGATTTTTGAAAAAAGCGATTTTTATGGGGGAACTTTTTGAGAAAAGTTCCCCCATACCCCTTCAAAAACTTTGATCGCATTGGACATGAACGTAATGGTTTATCCGTGCGCTCGCTCATTCAATAGCTCTCGCGGCCGTTTTGGGATCACCACCCAAAACGGCTTTTGTTTTTTTGTGGGGGAGCTTTTTGAAAAAAGCTCCCCCACATTCGCGTCTCCATGAAGACCGCGTCACAGACAGAATATATGACTCAAAGCTTCGCCAACAGCTCCACAAACTCGTCCAGCGTGGTGACGGAGAAATCGGGGCGGATCGCGTCATACTGCGCCGCTCCGCGCGGACAATAGTGGCAGGTTTTGATGCCGGCATTGATGCCGCCTTGAATATCCGACGTCAAGCTGTCGCCAAGGATGATGGATTGCTCGCGGTCGAGGTGCGGGATCTCGGCAAAGCAACGATCAAAAAATTCTTTGCTCGGCTTAACCGCTCCGATCTCCTCGGAAAGGAAGATCCTTTGAAAATAGCGTTTGATCCCCGCGCTCTCCATGCGTCCGTTTTGCACTGCGGTGGTTCCGTTGGAAACGGCGTAAAGCTCGTATCTGCCGAACAACCGCTCGAGAAGCGTCTCGGCACCCGGCATGAAGAAATGCCCGTGCGAAAGCGTTTCTTCGTAATACGTGCGCGCGTATTCGGCGTCGCGCACCACGCCAAGCTCGTCAAACAGCAGCTTGAAACGGCGGAGTTTGACCTCGGCACGCGTCAGCTGTCCCTTCTCCAGAAGCTTCCATTGCGCATCGTTGATCTCGCTGTATCGCGTGACAACCGCATCGGTCGGCTCGATCTCCAGATGCCGCAGCGTCTTTTTGACCGCCTCGGCCTCCGCCTTGTGAAAATCCAGCACCGTGTCGTCAATATCCAAAACACGAATTTGATCATGATATGCTCCTTTTATTGCAGAATGACGTTTTCCGCACCGAGCAGGTCGGTCATCTGCCGCATCACGTAGTCACTCATCGCCACGCCGTGCGGAGAGGTATCGTAGGATTTCTCATCGGCAAAATAGAAGAACGCCGGAAACTCTCCCTCAAACAGCTCGCAAAGATTCAACGCTTTGAAATATTTCGCATCCTTTCTGCCCGGCACGCGCAAAAACAGGCGCCGCGGCGCGGCGGGACGTGCGGGAGTGGGGCTTGGGTTGGGCTTTGCCGTCAGTGAAGCCGCCTTCGTTGGCATATCACGCTCTTGCCGAGACTCTGTCACAGTCGAGATCATCTCGGACCTGAAGCGCGCATCCTCAACCAGTTCCTCCAAGCGGTTGACGAGCACCTTGGGAGGCTCGTCCTCGCGCAAGGAAACGGTTCCGCTGACGTAAAGAGCGGCGTCGACACGGATCAAATGCGCATTTTCGGCATACTGCCGCGCAAAGGCAACACACTCGATCTCCGCCATGCGGTCCTCCAGGGTAAAGAACGCCATACGGTCACCGTTGCGCGTATTTTTGAGCGTGACCGAGGTCACGATGCCCACGAGATTGACGCGCATTTTCTCGGCGGGATCGCTTTCGTCTCCCACCAGATCCAAGATCTGATCGTACTTCAGGTGCGAGAGATGCTTGGTATATTCATCCAACATCTGCCCCGAGAAATACATTCCCGTGGCATCCTTCTCCATCAACAGCTTTTCTCTCACGCCAAGCTCGGGAATATCGGGATATTCGCACTGCGGCTTTTGATAGCCTCCCGTCCCTCCGTCGAGCATCGAGAACATATCCAGCTGTCCCTCGAGATTGTTTCTTCCCTTTTCGACGGCTTGGTCGATCATCTTTTCATAGACGCGCAAAAGCTGACTTCGGTAAACGCCAAGGCCGTCAAAGGTTCCCGCCTTCAAAAGCGACTCGACCATTCTTTTGTTCAAATCACTCGCGGGCATGCGGTCGATGAAGTCCTCAAAGGAGGCAAAGGGCCCGCGCCGTCTCTCCTCCAGGATCGCGTTCAAGATGGAACGCCCAACGTTCTTGACCGCCAGCAGTCCAAATCGAATATCCTTGCCGCTGACCGAAAAGTAGATGCGACTCTCATTGATATTGGGCGGCAGGACACGAATCCCTCGCGCCGCACACTCTGAAATATATTCCGCGACCTTGGTCTGATTTCCGAGAACGCTGGTCAAAAGCGCCGAAAAATAGGCGTGCGGATAGTGACACTTGAGATATGCCGTTCGGTAGGAGATCACCGCGTAAGCCGCCGCGTGCGATTTGTTGAAGGCATAGTTTGCAAAGCTCTCCATGTCGGCGAACAGCTCTGCCGCGGCATCCTTGTCAATGCCGCGCTCGACGGCGCCCGCCACGAAGCTCTCACGCTCGGACAGCAGCACGTCCGCCTTCTTCTTGGACATGGCACGGCGCACAACGTCGGCGTGTCCGAAGGTGTATCCCGCGATCTCGCGGAAAATGCTCATGACCTGCTCCTGATAGACCACGCAACCGTAGGTCGAGCGCAGGATCGGCTCGAGCTGTGGGATGGCATACTCCACCTTTTCGGGGTGATGACGGCACTCGATGAATTTCGGGATCGAGTCCATCGGACCGGGACGGTAAAGCGCGATCGCCGCGATGACGTCGTCGAGGCGCTCGGGCATCAGATTGGAAAGCATCTGTTTCATGCCGCCCGACTCGAGCTGAAAGACACCGCCGGTCTTGCCGGAGGAGATCAGTCGGTAGGTCGCCGCGTCGTCAAGCGGCAGCTTTTCGATGTCAAACGCGGGCTCGCTCTCGCGGATCTGCCGCTCTGCATCGTGAATGATGGTCAGATAACGCAGTGCAAGGAAGTCAAACTTGAGCAGTCCGAGCCTTGCCACCGTGTCCATGTCAAACTGTGTTACCACCGTGCCGTTGCTCATGGCAAGCGGCACGTATTCCGCGATCGGTCGGTCGGTGATGACCACGCCAGCGGCGTGGATCGAGACGTTGCGCGGCATTCCCTCAAGCGCCATCGCCGTATCGACCAGACGCTTGACCTCATTGGAATTTTCATATTGATTCTTCAACTCCGGCAGCTTGAGTGCCATGGAAATGGTAATATTCAGCTCTTGAGGAACGGCACGCGCCACCACGTCGACGTCCTGATAGGACATTCCGAGCGCGCGTCCGACGTCTCGGATCGCCGCACGCGCGGCAAGCGTTCCAAAGGTGATGATCTGCGACACGTGATCGCTGCCGTATTTTCTCGCGACGTATTCGATGACCTCGTCGCGTCTGTTATAGCAAAAATCCACGTCAATATCGGGCATGCTGACGCGCTCGGGATTGAGGAATCGCTCGAACAGAAGATCGAACTTGATCGAATCGACGTCGGTGATGCAAAGCGCAAAGGCGACCAGACTGCCCGCACCCGAGCCGCGCCCGGGACCGACGGGAATGTCTTTGGATCTCGCAAAAGCGATATAGTCCTGCACGATCAGGAAATAATCGGCATATCCCATCTCGACGATCACAGAAAGCTCGTACTCCATCCGCGCCTCGTAGTCCTCGCGGCGGTATCGGTCAAACACGATATGTCCGCGCGCGATCCGATCCTCAAGTCCCCGATAGGCAAGCGCACGCAAATGCGACGCGGCACTCTCACCCGCGGGACAAGGGAATTTCGGCAGATACGTGGTGGAAAAATCAAACTCTACGTTACATCTCTCGGCAATGCGACAAGTATTTTGGATCGCCTCGGGATACTGACGGAAAAGCATCTCCATCTCGTTGGTATCCTTGAGATAAAACTCGTCGGTCGCAAACGCCGCAGGACGTCCTGCGTCAACGGTGGTGTTGGTTTGAATGCACATCAGGATCGCCTGGGTTTCGGCATCGTGTCGGCGCAGATAGTGACAGTCGTTGGTGGCGACAAGTCCGAGTCCGCAGTCCTCTGCCAATTTGACAAGCGACGGCAGAATTGCTTTTTGCTCGGCAAGACCGTGGTCCTGAATTTCGATATAAAACCGATCTTTTCCGAAAATATCAGAATAACGTCGCGCCGTCTCGGCCGCCCCCGCGAAATCTCCTCTGCTGAGCTGCTTGGGAATACGACCTCCGAGGCAGGCGGAGAGCGCGATCAGACCGCCGCTGTATTTTCTGAGCAGCTCATCGTCGACGCGCGGCTTGTTGTAAAAGCCCTCGGTGAAGGAAAGCGACACCATCTCGATCAGGTTGCGGTAGCCCTCCATGTTCTCGCAGAGCAGGACCAGGTGGTCGGCGTAGCCTTCCCCGTTGTTCACACGGTCAAAGCGCGATTCGGGCGCGACGTAGACCTCGCATCCGATGATCGGCTTGATCCCCTCGCGGCGGCACGCCTCCCAAAACGCCACGACACCGTACATCACGCCGTGATCGGTGATGGCGACCGCTTCCTGCCCACATTCCTTCGCTCGCTTGGGAATGTCGGCGATCCGACACGCGCCGTCCAAAAGGCTGTATTCACTGTGCAAATGCAGGTGTACGAATCCGTTCATGCTTTCCTCCGATGTTTTTTGAATCGATTGTTCAGGTTGAAAGTTCCTCCGCTTCCTCCAACAGCTTTTTGAGGCGGTGGTTGAGCCCCGATTTGGAGATCGGCGGCTCGTGCAGGCGCACAAGCTCGTCCAACGTGGCGTCGGGATTGCGATAGCGCACCATCGCCGTCGTGCGGAGCGCCTCGGGAAGCGATTCCATGCGTCCCGTCTCCAAGAGACGGTCGATCGCCTCCATCTGACGCGTCGCGGCAGAGATCGTCTTTTCAATATTTTTTGCCACACAGTTGGTGGCGCGGTTTTCATTGTTACGAATCTCCCGTTCGATGCGGCTGTTGATGATCTCAAACACGGTGTGCTGTGCGCCCGCCATGCCGATCAGATCCTCAACGGAGCCGCCGTCCTTGTAATACAGTCCGACCGATCCTTGGCGCGCAAAGCTACGCGGCGGATAGCCGCAATCGGCAAGGAAACGGGAAAGGGGGCGTATCTCCGCTCCCACGGGCAATGCAAACTCCAGATGGAAGGACTTATGGGGATCGTTGACCGTACCGCAAGCGAGAAAAAGTCCGCGCAAAAACGCGCCGCGGCAGGAGTCGCATGCAAACGGCAAGATCTGCGCAATCTCGGCGTCGGGAGAAAAAAGCTGCACCGATTGGCGATAGCAGGCGGGGGATGAGAAGGTCAGGTCATAGTAGACGTGACCGCAGGCTCCGCTGACCGCGATCTCGGGTGCCTTCGCGTACTGCTGACGAATCATCTCGGTGGCAAGTGCGGCAACCGTCTCGTGCTGATACCGCACCGCCATTCGTTTGCCGTCAACGGCGCGAACCAATGACAGAAGCCCCGCGGTCAAGGCGCGGCGGCAACAGTTTTTTTTCACGGGAAGCGCGCAAAGCTCGGCGCGCACCTCATCTGCAAAAGACATAGTCCACCTCACAAAAATCGAATCTCACACTCCAGCGTCACGCCCGTTTGCGCCAACACGCGCGCACGGATCAGCTCACACAGGCATCTGACGTCCTCGGCGGTCGCGCCGCCGCGATTGACGATGAATCCCGCGTGCTTGACCGAAACCTCGGCACCGCCCACGCGCGTTCCCTTCAGTCCGCAATCCTCGATCAGCTTTCCCGCAAAATAGCCCTCGGGGCGCTTGAATACACTCCCCGCACTTGGAAACTCCAGCGGTTGTGTTCGGCGTCTCCGCTCGGTATAGTCGCGCATCCGCGCGCAGATTTCGGTCGGATTCCCCTTTTGAAGAACCAACTCCGCACCTAAAACGGTATAGTGGGGATGCTTTTCGTAAATACTTGTTCTGTTGGAAAATTCTTGCGCCTCACCGCAGAGCACGGCAGTTTCACCCGTCCGCAGATCGTAATATTCGCTCTTCTGACAAATATCCGCCATGCAACCGCCAAAAGCGCCCGCGTTCATAAACACCGCTCCCCCCAGCGTTCCGGGAATCCCATAGAGAAATTCCGCGCCGCCAAGAGATGCCCGTTGCGCCGCGTTGGCAATCGCGCTCAGCGAAGCCCCGGCTCCGACTCGGATTCGCGTGCCGACGACCGTCAGTTCTTTCCACGCCGTGGTGAAAATCACCGCACCGTCAAATCCGCGGTCGGAAAACACCACGTTGGAGGCGTTGCCGATGATCAGATGCGGAACGCCGTGGCGTCTCACGCCGTCAAGGCAGGCAATCATTTCCTCTCGATTTTTCGGAAACAGCGCGAGCTTGGCACAGCCCCCGATGCGAAAGCTGCTGTAACGGCAAAGCGGGCATTCGTTTTCGGCACGGATTCCCGCACGCTTCAAATCGTTTCGCAAACGCTCCATGTCCTACCTCCAAAAAATCTCGCTGATATTATTATACTCTGTTTTTTGAAAAATTGCAATATCAAACCTTGATAAAACTTGCGAAAAAAGCATGAAAATCAAATTATCCTCTTGCAAAAGGAAAAAAAATAATGTATAATATATAATGGATATAAATGTCAGCCGCAATTGCGGCGGAAAGGCTGTACGTGATGGAAAACAAGCAGAAAAAACAATGGAATATCGGTCTGCTCGGATTTGGATCCATGGGAAGAACCCACACCTGGGCGGTGCAAAATCTGCCGTTCTTTTACGGAGATCTCCCCTTTCGTGCCGTCACACGCGCCGTTTGCACCACGTCGCAAGCAAAGTCCGACCGCGTAGGCGCGGAATTCGGCATTGAGATCACGACAACCGACGAGGACGCGATCATTCACGATCCCACGATCGACGTCATTGATATTTGCACCCCGAACGTCTGCCACTTCGAGACGCTGAAAAAGGCAATCGCTGCGGGCAAGCACGTGCTGTGCGAAAAGCCGCTCTGCATCTCCCCTGCCGAGGCGCAAGAGATCCTTGCGATGCCGCGTCGCGAGGGGCAGGTGCTCGGAATGGTATTCAACAACCGTTGGCTCTCCCCCGTCATGCGCGCCAAGCAGCTGATCGACGAAGGGCGAATCGGAGAGATCCTGAGCTTTCACGCGTCTTATCTTCACAACAGTGCCGCCGACGTAAACCGTCCCGCGGGCTGGAAGCAGGACAAAACGGTCTGCGGCGGCGGAGTGCTCTTTGACCTCGGCTCGCACGTCATTGATCTGATTTCGTGGCTTTGCGGACGCTTCGCGTCTGTCAGCGGCATGTCACAGATCTCCTACCCCGAGCGTCTCGGCAGAGACGGATCTGCTTGGAAAACCAACGCGGACGAAGCCTTCTATTGCATGGCGGTCACCGAAAAAGGGGCGAAGGGTACGCTTTCGGTTGGCAAGCTTCACGTGGGCACCAACGATGATTTTTCTTTTGAGATCTACGGTTCCAAGGGGGCATTGCGCTTCTCTTTGATGGAACCGAACTGGCTGTATTTTTATGACGGAACCGCCAAGTCTGAGCCTTTGGGCGGAGAGCGCGGCTTTTGCCGCATCGAATGTGTGGGACGCTATCCCGACCTGATCTTCCCCTCCCCAAAGGCTCCCGCCGGTTGGCTCTACGGTCATCTGGCAAGCATGCACGCCTTTCTTTGCGCGGTCGACACCGGCAAGTCCTTCTCGCCCTCCTTTGAAGAAGGTGCTTACGTACAGGCTGTGATGGATACCGCTTATCGCTCCGATTCCACGGGCTGTCGGATGCTGGAGGTGCCGCCGTGCTGGTAATTGGATTGACAGGACCGTCCGGCGCGGGCAAAAGCCGTGTTGCCTCACTCTTCGAGCAACTCGGTCTTCCTCGCATCGACGCGGATGCCATCTATCATGCGCTCTTGGAGCCGCCCTCCCCCTGCCTTGACGAGCTGACCGAATATTTCGGCGCGCAGATCCTTGCGGAGGACGGAACGCTCAACCGACGCGCGCTGGGACAGATCGTATTTCACGATCCCGCCAAGCTTTCCGCTCTCAATGAGATCTCACACCGCTACGTCATGGCAGAAATTCGTCGCCGATTGGAGCAGCTGCGCAAGGAATCCTTCCAAGCAGCACTCCTCGATGCGCCGCAGCTTTTTGAAGCGGGTGCCGAGCGCGATTGCAACGTCATCGTTTCGGTCCTTGCAGACGAAGCCATTCGTATGAGCCGCATCATGCAACGCGACGCCATTGACAAGGAAACCGCCGCCTCGCGTTTCCGTGCGCAAAAGAGCGACACGTTCTTCCGAACCCATTCGGACTATATCATCGAGAACAACGATGCACCCGATCGTCTTTTGCCCGAGGTGCGGCGGATTCTCGCGGAAATGGGGGTGGATCTGCCGTGAAAATCACGTTTTGGCGTGTGACCGCATTTTTCCTCTTGATCGCGCTTTCGATCGGCTTCGGCTTTGCCTTTGATGCCGCCATGACTGCCATCGAACGAAAGAACTATCCGATCGAGGATTCTCTTGCCGTCGCGGTGCGCCGCGAGTCCGAACAATACGGAATCCCCGAAGCCATCCTCTGGGCAACCATGCATACGGGAAGCGGCTTTGCGAGCAATCACGTCTCCTCGGCGGGAGCGATCGGACTGATGCAGCTCACGCCCGCACAGTTTGACTTTATCTGCACCGAGGTTTTTGAAAAAGAAAAAATGGACGCGGGCATGCTTTACGATCCCGCCACCAATCTCTCTGCCGGCTCTGCCTACCTTTCCTATCTCTACACACGCTACGGCGTTTGGGAGCAGGTCTTTGCCGCCTATGTTGCAGGAACCGATACCGTCGACGAATGGCTCAAAAACCCCGATTGTATCTCTCCCCAGGGAGTTCTGCAAAACATCCCCGACAAAAGCGTCTCGGCTTACGTCAAATCGGTCAAAACCGCAATTGACCAATATACAAAACTGTACTATCATTCATGAATATAAAGGAGTCAACATCATGTCCCCAAAAAAGAAAAATCTCTCCTACGAGAAAAAAACCGTTTACGAAAAAGCAGGCAGCAAGGTTGTTACCGAGGCTTATGAATACGCCAAGGATTACGTCAAGTTCCTCGATGCCGCAAAGACCGAGCGCGAGGCAGTGGCTGCGGGCGTCAAGCTGGCAGAGGCTGCAGGTTACCGTCCCTATTTCTTCGGCATGCCCCTGAAGGCGGGCGACAAGTTCTATTTCAACAACCGCGGCAAGAATATCTATCTGTTCCGCATCGGTACCGAGGACATCAACAACGGTATCCGCATCACCGCCGCGCACATCGACTCGCCTCGCCTTGACCTGAAGCAGGTTCCGATCTATGAAGAGGGCGGCATGTGCTATCTCAAAACGCATTATTACGGCGGCATCCGCAAATATCAGTGGTTGGCAATGCCCCTGGCACTGCACGGCGTGGTCGTGAAGCAGGACGGCGAGATCGTCAACGTCACCGTCGGCGAAAACGAGACCGATCCCGTGATGTATATCACCGACCTCCTTCCCCACCTCGCGGCTGCCGAGAACGAAAAGCCGATTTCCAAGGCGTTCCAAGCAGAAAAGCTAAACGTCGTGGTCGGCAGTCAGCCGCTCGACGGCGAGGAGAAGGACGCGGTGAAGGCAGGCGTGCTTCGGTATCTCTACGAAGCGTACGACATCACCGAGGAGGACTTCCTCTCTGCCGAGCTGTCAATCGTTCCCGCAGGACGTGCGCGTGACGTCGGATTTGACCGCTCGATGATCTGCGCCTACGGTCACGATGACCGCGTTTGCGCCTATCCCTCGATCACTGCGATGATCGACGCAGACGAAGCAAAGCATACCACCATGTGCATCCTTGTCGACAAGGAAGAGACCGGAAGCGACGGCGTGACGGGTATGCAGAGCAGTCTGATCACCGATATCATCACCGAGATCGCCAAGGCGCTCGGCGGCAACGAGGCGGCAGTCCGTGCCAACTCCAAATGTCTCTCGAGCGACGTGACCGCGACCTACGATCCCAACTTTGCCGACGTTTACGAATACCGCAATTCTTCCTTGATCGGCTGTGGCGTCAGCATGTGCAAATTCACCGGTGCGCGCGGCAAGAGCGGTACCTCCGACGCGTCCGCCGAGCTGGTCGCATGGGTACGCCGCTTCCTCAACGAGGCGGGCGTGGTCTGGCAGACCTGCGAATTGGGTAAGACCGACGTGGGCGGCGGCGGAACGGTTGCCAAATACATGGCAAATCACAACATCGACACCATTGACATCGGTGTCGGCGTCCTCTCCATGCACGCGCCCTACGAGCTGATCGCAAAGGTCGACCTCTACGAGGCTTACCGCGCATTCAAGGCATTCTACAACTTCCAATAATCCCCCTCAAAGCATCAAAAATCACAACGGAAAGGAGAGCGATCCATGCTCAAAAAGCTGGGAGAAGCAGAAGAAAAATATCAACATCTGGAAGCCTCGCTCTCCGATCCCGCAGTGGCATCCGATCCCGCGCGCTTCGTCGACGTGATGAAGGAATATCGCGCACTCACCCCCATCATTGAAAAATTCCGTGACTATCGCAAAACCGAGGAGGCGATTGCCGAGATCCTCACGCTTTTGGAGAGCGAGAGCGACGTCGAGCTTCGCCAGCTTGCCAACGAGGAGCTCAAAAGCACCAAGGAGACCTCCGAAATTCTGTTGCAGGAGCTGACGCTCCTGATGCTCCCGAAGGATCCCAACGACGAAAAGAACGTCATCGTCGAGATCCGTGCGGGCGCGGGCGGCGAGGAGGCGGCACTGTTTGCCGCCGTGCTCTATCGAATGTACTCGATGTACGCCGACGCGCAGGGCTACCGATGCTCGGTCATGAATCAGAACCCCACCGAGCTGGGAGGCTTTCGCGAGATCGTCTTTATGATCGAGGGCGAGGGCGCGTATTCGAGACTGAAATTCGAAAGCGGCGTCCATCGCGTGCAACGCGTTCCCGAAACCGAATCGCAGGGACGTATTCAGACCTCCACCGCAACCGTGGCGGTGCTTCCCGAGGTTGAGGACGTGTCGATTGAAATCAATCCCGCAGACCTCGTCTTTGAATCCTGCAAATCGAGCGGGGCGGGCGGTCAGCACATCAACAAGACCGAATCCGCCGTCCGCCTGACGCACAAGCCCACGGGAATCGTGGTGGAATGTCAGGAGGAGCGCAGTCAATTCAAAAACAAGGACAAGGCGCTCAAAATGCTGCGCGCCATTCTCTACGACCGCGCAAGCCGCGAGCAAAGCGAGGCGATCGCCTCCGACCGCCGTCAGCAGGTAGGCACGGGAGACAGAAGCGAGCGCATCCGCACCTATAATTACCGCGAAAACCGCGTCTCCGATCATCGCATCGGGCTGACGCTCTACTCGCTCGATACCTTCCTTGACGGTGACATCAACGCGATGATCGACGCGCTTGCCACCGCACAGACTGCCGAAAAGCTGAAGCAACAGGCTTGACAAAAGAAACGCCGCAAAGGACGTTTCGCCCTCTGCGGAGAGCGAGGAGGCTTCCGCAGCCTCCACCACGCAAGCTTTTAAAAAAGCTTGCCCAAAACTTTTTGCGCACTGACAAAATAACTTTGTTTTTCAATCTACGAAAGCGAGGTGTTTTTTTGCAAACCGAATATATCAAGATCACCGACCCCGAGGCGCAGAAAAACGACCTGGCACGCGCCGCCGAGATCATTCGCCGAGGCGGACTCGCGGTTTTCCCGACCGAAACGGTCTACGGCTTGGGAGGAGACGCGACCGACGCGAGCGCGGCAAAAAAGATCTACGCCGCCAAAGGCCGTCCCTCTGACAATCCGCTCATCATTCACGTTGCAAATCCCGAGGACGCCGAACGATACGCCCTCCCGAACGATACATATTACCGCTTGGCAAAAGCCTTTATGCCCGGTCCCCTCACCGTCATTCTCCCCAAACGCGACAACATTCCGCGCGAGGTCACGGGAGGATTGGATACGGTCGCCGTACGCTGTCCCTCTCATCCCGTCGCCCGTGCGCTGATCGCGTTGGCCGGCGTTCCGATCGCCGCTCCCTCCGCAAATCTATCGGGTAAGCCCTCCCCCACCTCGGCATCTCACGTGGTGGAAGATCTGGACGGACGGGTGGACATGATCCTGGACGGAGGTGACTGCGAGATCGGCCTGGAATCGACCATCGTCAAGCTCGACGGTGACAAACTGACCCTGCTGCGCCCGGGAGGCATCACCTACGATGCGCTCTGCATGGTTTGTGAGCAGGTCACGGTTGCCGATGCGGTCACGCGTCAGCTTGCCGCAGATGAACGCCCTCTCTCCCCCGGCATGAAATACCGCCACTACGCGCCCAGCGCGCCCTTGGTGCTCCTCTCCGGACCAGCAAACCGAGTGCTTGCCTTTTTGCAAGAGCAACAGCAGGCTGTGAATTGCGCGATCCTATGCTATGACGAGGAATGCGCGCATCTGCAAAAAAACAATCTGTTTGCAGTTGGCGCGCGCGATGACGTTGCCACCCAGGCAAAGCGTCTGTTTGCCGCTCTGCGCGAGGCGGATGCAACCGATGCCGAGATCATCTATGCGCATCTGCCGCCCACAGACGGACTCGGGCTTGCGCTTTACAACCGCATGATCCGCGCCGCGGCGCATACCGTAAAAACCATCGATTGAATCAGGCTTTTCTCTCCATTTTAAACGAAAGGATCACCACCGAAGCATGGCGAAAAAGAAAAAGAACGAAAAAAAAGAAATAGTCTACGCCCCCGTGGTTTACCAGCCGATCACCGAAACCATTGAAAAGAACTATATGCCCTACGTCATGAGCGTTATCGTATCGCGCGCGATCCCCGAGATCGACGGACTCAAGCCCGCGCACCGAAAACTGCTCTATACGATGTATAAAATGGGACTGCTCAACGGCGCGCGTACCAAAAGCGCAAATATCGTTGGTCAGACGATGAAGCTCAACCCGCACGGTGACGCGTCGATCTATGAAACGCTGGTACGTCTGACGCGCGGAAATGCGACGCTCCTCCATCCTCTGATCGACTCCAAGGGCTCGTTCGGCAAGCAATATTCCTCGGAAATGAAATATGCCGCCGCGCGTTATACCGAATGTAAGCTTGACAGCATTTGCGCCGAGCTGTTCGCGGGAATTGATAAAAATGCAGTGGATATGGTGGACAACTACGACGCCACCCTCAAGGAGCCCGTCCTGCTTCCCACCACCTTTCCCAACATCCTCGTCATGCCCAACAAAGGAATCGCGGTCGGTATGGCATCCGACATCTGCTCGTTTAATCTCGCCGAGATCTGTGACGGCACCATTGCGCTCCTGCGCAAGCCCAATCTCTCGGTGGAAAAGCTCATGGAGCTGGTCAAAGCCCCCGACTTCTCGGGCGGCGGTGTCATCCTTTATGACGAGGAACAGATGAAACAGGTTTACACCACGGGTCAGGGCTCGGTCAAGCTCCGCGCGCGTTACGTCTATGACAAGGAGCAAAATTGCATCGACATCATTCAGATCCCCTACTCCACATCGATCGAGCTGATCCTGGCAAAGCTGACGTCGCTCTATAAGGAAGGCAGACTGAAGGAGGTCACCGATTTCCGTGACGAGATCGACCTGAGCGGCTTCAAGCTGACCATCGACCTGCGCCGCGGTGTCGATCCCGACAAATTGATGACCAAGCTCTTCAAGATGACACCGCTGGAGGACAGCTTCAAGTGCAACTTCAACGTGCTGATCAACAGCGTTCCGCGCACACTGGGCATCATTGAAATCCTGCACGAATGGATCAAGTTCCGTCTCGAATGTCTGCGCCGTGAGATGACCTTTGAGCTTGGCAAGAAAAAGGACAAGCTGCATCTGCTTCTGGCACTCGGCAAGATCCTGCTTGACATCGACAAGGCGATCCGCATCATCCGCCGTACCGAGCTGGAGGAGGACGTGGTTCCCAACCTGATGAAGGGCTTTGACATCGATGAAATCCAAGCGAACTATATCGCCGAGATCAAGCTGCGCAACCTCAACCGTCAGTATATCCTCAACCGCATCTCCGAGATCGAGGGACTTCAACAGGAGATCGCCGACATGGAGGAGACGCTGAAGGACGAGCTCAAGCAAAAGGCGTTGATCATTCAGCAACTGACCGAGATCAAAAAGAAATACGGTCAACCGCGCCGCACGCAGATCCTTCCCATCAACATGGTCTCGACCTATCAAGAGGAAGAGCACGTCGAAAAATATCCCGCCCGCTTCGTGCTGACGCGCCAGGGTTATTTCAAGAAGATCACCTTCCAATCCCTGCGCGGAAACGACGAGCAGAAGTGCAAGGACGGTGATGAGATTTTGAATCTGATGGACGGAGAAAACTCCGGCAACCTCATCTTCCTCACCGATCACTGTCAGCTCTACCGCGCAAAAGCAGACGACTTTGACACCACCAAGGCGTCGGCACTGGGAGATTATCTGCCCGTCACGCTGAAAATGGACGCCGACGAAAAGCCGGTTTTGATGAACATTCAGAACAAATATCCCGCCAAGGATCATTTCATTTTCATCTTTGCCAACGGCAAAGGCGTGCGTATCTCAGCGGCAGCCTATGAGATCACGGGCAACCGCCGCAAGCTGACATCGGCATTCTCCAAAACCTCGCCCATCGTCGCGGCGTTCTATGAGACGGAACCGATGGAGGTGATGCTGGTTTCCTCGGATAACCGCGCCATCGTCATCAAATCCTCGCTCATTCCCGAAATGGCAACCCGCACCTCGGGAGGCTCGACGCTGATGTCTCTCAAGAAGGGACAAACGCTCGTGCGCGTGACGACCGATCTTTCGCAGATCCCGGACGGCGCGAAAAGCTTGAAAAAATTAAAAATCCCGGCAACCGGTGTACCGCTGCCGTAACGGCAAGAAAGGAAACTATCATGGCAAAGAAAACAAAAAAGTCCTATCCCCTCCCCGTCAGGATCCTTGCGCTGATCCTGACCTTCCTGGTCGCATCGGGAATTCTGACCTACCTCATCATGTTCTTTTTGAACCTGTTCCACGTCGGTCACGTGCATTGAAATAAAAGGACCGTTCCGAGAATCTGCAAAATCAGCGAAAAAAACGACAAAAGCCACCACATTTTTTATGGTGGCTTTTGATATGCAAAAACCAAAGAAAAGCCCCGCGCGAAGCGGGGCAAAATTAGGATTATGCTTGTAATTTGGATACCCATTTGTTCCAACGGGGATCCGCTTGTATTTCAGGTTTTACAGTTGAATACTCAGACACACTCCACCAAGGCCAATCTTCTGCCAAACTTATGTGTGAGGTTTCGATAGGGGATTCGATATCAACCTTGCCTTGACACATTTCGTACTGAACCAATCTAATAAGTGGTGCAGTATAGTATCCTATATCTTTTATACGGCATTCGTCAAAACGAATGAAGTGTTCAAGAGAATTGTCTAAAGCTTCAAACGCCTCGTCTTTTTTACCGTCCAGCCACAAGTATAGTGAAAGCAAGGTATAAACTCTTGCAATATACGAATGATGTAAACCACAGTTGCCATCGGTGCAGACAATACTAAATAATTCGATAGAATCACGCAAGCTCTGTACCTTTTCTGCGGTGGTCATATTTTTTTTGTTAACAAGCACTCCGCTGACCATAAGTTCAGAACAAGCGCGTATGGTTTTCAGAAGTCCTTTACCATATGCCTCTGCACGTTTCTTTCCATCTGTCGCGTTTGCTTTGAGAAACTCTCTTGATCCATAGATATTGGGAACAGTTTCAATAATTTCATTTGCCCTCTTGTGTTCTCCAACATTCAAATACAGTTGAGTCAGTTCACGAATGACACGATGGCGCGATTCCCCATCTTCCATAGAGTTTAATAATTTTTCATAGAGCGAAATTGCTTCTTTCCATTCGCTATAGGTTCGATGCTTTTCAACATTCAATACATCATATCCCTCATCATCCAACAAGTGATATTCACCATATCGAACATACCCTGCATTATACAATACAGAAGCAAGGCGTAGCATGATTTTTTCATTTTCGGGAAATTCGATCAATGCATTTCGAGCAAGAGAAATGCACTCGTCCATGTTTATATCTTCCCCGTTATTCCGGGAATTCATTTGATCGATTTTCGTAGCCAATTCGTCAATTCTTTTAGAACGCTCATTGTTGTAACCAAATAGCTCGTCAATGGAAACGCCAAAATAATTAGCGATAGAAGGAATCATTTCCATATCGGGATAACCACCGTTTGCCTCCCATCGTGAAACTGCTTGCGACGTTACGCCGATCGCTTCAGCAAGTGCTTCTTGAGTGCGTCCATCGCGCCGACGCAGTTCGCGTATTTTTTGTCCTAAATTAAGTTGCATATAAGCACCTCCAAAATTTGTTTCACCGGTGTAATGATATTATAGCAAATATTTTTGAAAAAAACAATTGTCAATTCGTTGTTTCAAATTCAAGCGATCGTTGGATTGTGTTTTCTGCTTTTCCGATGCTTGCGTCTGTGGACAAGAAAACGCCACCAAAGAATAGTCCTTGGTTTTTTTTTGTGTTTTCTTCGATAAAGTTGCAAAGAGAAGAAGTGCTCCTCTGTTTTTACAAACATAAGAGCAGGCAGATGATATCTGCCTGCTCTTATGTTATTCCCGCTTCATTTCCATTTGCAACTCCATACCAAACGGACAAGCTTTTTCATTCCCGTTAAACGCAAATCCAAATTTTTCGTAAAAACGGATCGCTCGATCATTGCCCCTCAGAACCCAAAGAACGAGAGGTCGCCGATCGGCAAGAGATGAAACGGTTCTTTTTAACAGTTCATATCCCAACTTTTGACCATAGTATTCTTTCAATAGGTAAATCGCAAAAAGTTCATTTGCGCCTTCTGTATCCAAACTGTTTCCAACGCAAGAAAAGCCGACGGTTTGATGATTGACCTTTAGCAAAAGCGTGTTTTTAGGAAACCGAAATGCCATCTTAATACATTTTTCCAAGGTGAGGCTACTCAAATAATGATCAGGCATCAATCCTTTATACGTTTCTTGCCATGATTTCCAATGTACGTAGCCTTTTTCTTCTTTTTCGGCATCTGTCGTCATTGGGCAGATCTCAAATTCAATCATGCAACCGCTCTCCCCTTTCTTTTCATGATAGATCGATATAAATTCTCAATTCTCATTCTTCCGCATACAATTTGTCGAGATGCCAATGAATTGGGTTTTCGCAAATATATTTTACGTGATCATCATAATCTTTTTCGTTTCGAATGATATGATCGTAAAAATTTCTTTGCCATATATTGTTTCCGTATTCTTTGTTACAAAATCTTTTGAACGTTGAAACGAAACGCGAAACGATGGAATGTTGTTTTGTAGGGGGCGAGATAAAATTTGTTTCCTGTGTTCAGTGCATATTGTCAAAAAATAGGCTCCACAGGTATTATAATTATAATTCTCCAAACGAGTGCTTTTTCTCTTCGGTAATTCTTTTTCCATCGTCAATTTTCCGCAAACTCCACCGTCACCATCACGGCGTTCTCGGAATTGTCCTCGGTGGTATCAAGGCTTGCGAGAAGCGCACCCGAAAGCGTGACGGTGCTTCCGTTGACGGTCTTGGCGGCATCCAACGTCAGCGCCTGACCTCTGATCAGGCTTTGCGCCGTGACAGATGCCACGGGGCGGTCAAATTGGAGTGTCACACTTGCAAACGAGCCGAAAATACCGACTCTCTCGGCATCTGCGGCAAAGCAGGTGACACGGGGAGAGGTGGTGCTCTCAAGCGCCATGCGTCGGCGGATCGCCGCCAGAGAATACGCTCCCGACGGATTTTTCGACGCGATCACAAACGGCGCTCGCTCGTCGCTCTCCACGAGCGGCAGGGGCGTATTCCGCGCGATCACGGCGGGTGCCGCCTGCTCCACGGTTTTGTTCATGATATCACAGAACCATGTGTCTTCTTCGGAATAATAGCAGCTATCCACCAAAACGTTCTCGGAGCGCAAGAGCTCACCTCCGGCGAACGGAGGAGCTACGCGTTGCCACTTGACTGTGGCAGTGATCTCGTCCAGGCGCGTACACATCCGAAAGAGATTTTTGCCGTATGCCGAGCGCATGATGCCCACCGAGCAACCCAGTGCCGCGCCCATATAAAGCTCGTCCTCACAGTTGACGATGCCAACCGCAGTCTCCAAAAGGGTGGACAAACGGTCGAGCGTGGAGGTGGCGGACAACATATCATCGGTCACGTCATAGGAGCGGAAGGCATCGCTAAATCCGCTGATCGCGCGAATGCGCGCGATCTTCGGGAAATCCTCATAGCGGATCTTTCCCTCCGGAATCACGCCGTTGACGGGAGCCAAACAGCAGGCATGCTCCATGATCAGCTCGGGAAACAGCTCATGCCCCAAGCGCGTCATCATTTCCCGATACTCCGCCTTGCCCGAATGCTTGCCCCAATCGACCTTCCAATAGCGAATATCGGCATATTTGCACCACAGGATCCGCTCGCGCCAATATGCCTCGTGCTTGGCATAGTCCCACGCGGGATCGTCGTATCTCTCTCCCGAGATCTGCGGCGCGATCCAAAGCCCCGCTCCGCGCCAACCGAGCGCTTTGATCCTTTCGTTCAACTGATGCAGACGCTCGGCGGGCGTTCCCCGCAAGGACGGGAATCGCTCGGGATCAATTTCCAGCGAGCCGAACATGTGGATCTCGACGTCGGGATTGATCGTGAACGGCACGTCCCAGCCGTCGTCCAGCACAAAATACAGATCCCCGCGCAATTCGGGGAACTGATCGGCAAAGCCGCCCTCTCCAAAGATCGTCTCCTCGTTCATTTCGGCACGCGCGAGCTTGGAGCCCAACGCACCGAAGAAGTCCTCGGGCTTCGCGCCCTTTCCAAACGCCTTGTTCTTGGCAACAAAGTTCTGGCTTGCCCAAGAACAGCAATAGCTGAGGGTTTCCCCGTGTTTCAGCGTTTTGATCGGATTTCCTGCCATAAAAATTCTCCTTTCGGGATTTGGAAAAAGTTGATTTTTTATTCAGTCGTCTGAGGCGTACGCCTTTGGCTGAGCATCCACTCGAGCAGCTCGTCGTCGCTGTAGGCGGCGTTCCAGGCGTTGTGCTTGACACCGTAAAGGATCTTGATCTGCGCCTTTGTACCACCCCACTTGTGGATCGCGCTGAGCATCGAGATCGATTCGCTCACGGGAACGGTGTCATCAAGGTCACCGTGATAAATATAAGTCGGAAGATTCACAAGCGTTCCGGCATACCAATAGATTCCCGTACCGCAAACCGGAACAAGTGCCGCAAAGCGATCGGGATCTGCCATCGCGAGCATCCACGCGCCGGTACCTCCCATGCTCAGTCCCGTCAAATAGACACGGTCAAGATCAACGGGAAGCGTCGCACAGATCTCATCCAAAAACGCCAGCAGAGACTCGGTGAAGCATCCCCAATACTTGCCCTCGGGACACTGCGGCGCGATGAAAATAAAAGGATATTCCCGTCCCTCTTCCCTGACGTGCTTCATGTATCCATTGAACATTGCCTTATCGAGATCATCGCCGCGCTCTCCCGCACCGTGCAAAAAGAAAACCAGCGGGTACTTTTTGGTTTCGTCAAAGTCCTTGGGAAGATATTTGACGTAGCCGAAATTATAATGCGAAGCCGACTTCCACTTGTGTTTGGTATACATCGTCTTTCTCCTTGAAGAATTCGTTTTGATATAACACATTATAACACACGCCGAAACAAAATTGTTGATAAAATTCAAAATTTAATCAAAATTTATCAAAAATATTTTTGATTTTCCTATTGACAAAAAAGGTGGTCTGTGATATAATATTGAGGTACTTGAGAGAGTCACGATATGCGAGTGTAGTTCAATGGTAGAATCCCAGCCTTCCAAGCTGGTCGCGTGGGTTCGATTCCCATCACTCGCTCCAAAAGAGGGGCTGCTTTCCGAAGCAATTCGGAAAGCGCTCTCCCGTCTATGTGCCTTTAGCTCAGTTGGATAGAGCAACTGCCTTCTAAGCAGTAGGTCGGGGGTTCGAATCCCTCAAGGCACGCCAAGTCATGGTGGGATTGGCACAGTTGGTTAGCGCGTCAGGTTGTGGCCCTGAAGGTCGTGGGTTCGAATCCCATATCTCACCCCAGAAAAAAATCCGAGAACAAAGTTCTCGGATTTTTTATTTTTGAAACCGGACGGATGTCCCGAAGAATCTTTTTACTGCCTGCGTTCCCCCTCAACGTCACGTTGCTCGACAGGCGCCGTCGGATAAAACTTCTCCGTCTCCTCGGGCGTGACGTGCAACAGCACGTAAATCTCCCACGCCGCAACGGCGACACCCAAAACCGCGGTGATCACGATCGTAGGCACATTCCAGATCTTCCCCGCCCCCAAGGTCGGGATCAGCATGCCTCCAAAATCAAAAACAGCATGCAGAAGGATACAAATCAGAAGATTTCCCGTTTTGAGTAAGACGATCGAGCACATGCCTCCGATGAGGAAGGAATATCCCACCTGCATCAGTGTCGCGCCGACACCCGCGCCATCCAAAAGATTGGTGAGATGTAAAAGTCCGAACAGCGCGGAAGACACCACCGTCGTCCAAAAGATCTTCTTTTTGCTGTCGCGCCGCTTCTCGAGGATCGCCAAAAACAGCGTGCCGCGAAAGGCAAGCTCTTCAAAAACGCCGATCAGGAGCGCATCCGCGACAAAGAGCGGAAAGAGATCCCAACGCTCCACCCATGCCGTGCCGTTTGCGAGTGCCAAAATCGGAAGATTGTTGACGACAACCGCGATGCAAGGCAACCAAACGCTCCAAGCCGATTTCGGCGGCAGATGCAAAAGACGGTAATGGAAATAGAGGCAAAGCGACAGAAACACAACGCTTCCAAAAAGACGATACACCAACGACTCACAAAGGCGCTGAGTCAGCTCCTCCTGTGCATACGTTGGCTCGAAATACCAAACGTATCCAACCGCCGCCACGCCAAGCAACAGCATCAAACGGCTGATTTTATCACGCATCATGCATCTCTCCCTTCTCTCGACTCTTTTTGTCAAGACGGTACTCCAACCACCAAAGCGCAATGCCGAACAAAACCAACAGACAAGCCATCAGTTGCGAGGGTGACAAAAAGGAAACCACCGTCGCACCGCGCTCGTCTGCGCGAAAATACTCGATGAAAAAACGCCAAATCGCATAGACGATCAGATAAAGTCCGAGATTTCCTCGGCGGCCCTTCCAAAGTCGCAAACTCAAAAGAAACGTCAAGACAAACAGGAAAAGAGCTTCAAACAGTTGCAACGGAACGGTTTTCGCACCGAGCGTGACGTTGTAAACGCCGCACCATGCATCGGTCACCTCCCCGTGGCAGCAGCCCGCCATCAAGCATCCCAATCGACCAAAGCCGTGCGCCAGTGCGATCGATCCCGCCGCGATCTCGGAAACCGCGAAAAAGCGGCGTGCGGCAACTCCTTCGCCAAGGAACAGACGTCCGCCGAGAAAATAAACCGCCAAAAAAATCAACGCGCCGCCAATCAAGCCACCGTAAAAAGTCGAGCCTGCCGACAGCGTAAGGACGCCAGCGTCGAGATAATGATAAAACGCCTGAAAAAGCGCTGCCGAAAAGAAACCGCCAAACAAGGCACAGAGTGCCGAAGCGATGACCAAGTTTTGCAATTTTGCCGAAAAGGCAAGTCGGTCAGCCCACAGGCGGAAATAAACCAACGCCGCGAAAAAACCGACTGCGATCAAAAGATCGTACAAATCCAATCCCCAAAAGAGATCGTACGGATACATATGTATTCCCTCCGTGAAAAGCACTGAACCCCGAACTCGGAACTGCCTCGGCGACAAAAATCGCCAAGGCAACCGAGGTTTCTTTTATCATACCATATTTTTCTTCAAAAATCAAGATTCGCAAGAGAAATTCATCTGCAATCAGTGATAAAGTGTCTCAGGCGAATCAGAAGCAATGCCGATGCGAAGCAGGCCAGAGCCGTGAAAAAAAGATAGCTCTCTGCCGCAAGAAGCACCCCCACGATATTCAGTGCCACCGTAATCAAAAGCAAAACGCCGCCACACTGCGGAGGATTGAGGCCGACTGCGCAAATGCGGTGATGCAAATGCGCGCGATCTGCCGAAAACGGACTTTTCCCGCGCAGAACCCGCCGCACAACGGCAGTGAAAAGATCGGTCAGCGGATAAGCAAACATCAGAAGAGGGGACAAACTTACGAACAGACTCTCACCTTCCGCAAACAGAGGCAAAGAAAGCATTCCGAGCAAAAAGCCCACCGTTCCGGATCCGCAATCGCCCGCAAAAATCTCGGCGGGATGGCGATTGAAGCATCGAAAGCCCAGACAAGCCCCCGCCAAAAGAAGCGGCGGCATTGCAAAATCCCCTTCCCCGCGTGATAAAAACGCCGCACAGAGCGCGCTCCCCTCGATTGCAGAACATCCCGCAAAAAGCCCATCCAAGCCGTCGATGAAATTGTGCGCGTTTGTCAAAACGACCACCCAGAGAATCGCCCAAACCGCCACGTTCTCCGAAACGATTCCACTTGCGAATACGCTTGCCGTTGCCGCCGCGAATTGAAACAAAAGCTTGAAAAAAGCGGGTAAACAAAACATATCGTCTGCCAATCCCAAGGCAAACAACAAGCCTCCTCCGCATAAAACCGAAATCAAATACGGGAAACGCCCTGCAAAAACAATGGCAGACGCGGTGAAACTGAAAAAAATCGCCAGGCCGCCGGCGCGCGGAATCGGATTGCTGTGCATCCGTCTCCAATCCCGCGGAACGTCAATCGCTCCAATCCGCCAAGCAAGTGCAATCACGGCGGGAATCAGCATGAGGCACAGCGAAAACGACAACAAGCCACCAAGCAACAGCATATCTAACAATCCTTTGCATGAAAAATTCAACAAAAACGGAGAAAGGCACGTTGGTCCTTCCTCCGTTGTCTTTTTTTGATGTAGCACTCAGCGCAGTTGCACGAATCCAAGCTTTTTCTTGACCTTGGAAAGCGTGCGGCGCGCATACCAAGATGCCTCTTCGGCACCTTTTTTCATTTGCGCCTCAAGCGCCGCCTTGTCTGCAAGAAGCGCGTGATATTTCTCCTGTACGGGTGCGAGTGCATCTGCGGTCACCTCTCCGACGGCAAGCTTGAAATCGCCATAGCCCTTGCCGTTGAATTCGCGCTCGATCTCCTCGATCGTTTTGCCCGTGAAGCAGGAATAAATGCTCATCAGATTGCTCACGCCGGGCTTGTCTTCGGCATAGCGCACCTCAGAGCCGGAATCGGTCACCGCGCGTTTGAACTTTCTAATAATTGTATCACGATCATCGAGAATATATACCACCGCGTTGGTATTTTCATCGGATTTGCTCATTTTTTTGGTCGGATCTGCCAAGGACATGATCTTCATGCCGCTGCGAGAAATGATCGGTTCCGGCACGGTGAAGGTATCGGGATAGATCTGATTGAAGCGCTCGGCAATATCACGGCAAAGCTCGACGTGCTGTTTCTGGTCAATCCCCACGGGAACCACGTCGGTCTGATACAGCAAAATATCAGACGCCATCAAAACGGGATAAGTAAAGAGACCTGCATTGATGTTGTCGGAATGCTTTGCACTCTTATCCTTGAACTGTGTCATGCGCGAAAGCTCTCCGAACATCGTGAAGCAGTTGAGCATCCACGCAAGCTCGGTGTGCTCCGGCACCATCGATTGGACGTAAAGCGTATTCTTCTCGGGATCCAATCCGCACGCCATATAAAGAGCCAGCGTCTCATAGGTGCGGCGGCGAAGCTCCGCAGGCACCTGCCTGACGGTGATGGCATGCTGATCCACCACGCAGTAAAAGGTTTTATATTTCTCAGAATAGGTAGAAAAATTCCGAATTGCGCCCAAATAATTTCCAATCGTCAGATTTCCGCTGGGCTGGACACCGGAATAAGATACTTTTTGTTCGCCAAACATGTCTGATTCCTCTTGCTTTCATAAATATGCTTTATTGTATCACAAAACGCCGCATTTTTCAAGGGGAAAGAAGAAATTTTTCTTTCAAAAAGGATTTTCTCCTCTGCGACGGAAAAGACGGGGCTGTCTTTTGACAAGACAGCCCCTTGAAACATTATTTCTTTTCCTTGGGAAGATAGCCGCAGCTCGCCATCCAGGAGTAATATACTGCGAAAGGCGAATCGTAATATACGTAATCTTCCTTGCCCTGATAGTATCCCTCTTCCATCTTCATGGTCTCTTCATTGAGAACCATGATGGTCTGTTTCTCATAGTTGGTAATAAACTTGAGATATTGGTGAATCTCTTTCAGGTTTGTGGTTTTTTCCGAATCAAAGCGATTGTCACAGACGTACTTCCAATCGTTCTTGAGCGTAGCGAAGAGCGTCTTGAAGTTGAGCTGATTGTAAACGGGAGCTTCCTCGCCGGTCGAGAGCAACAAGCTGATCTCAGAAACCAGCTGCGCGTACTTTTCGATCGCCGTGTTCAGAGCCGCATCAATGGCAGCGGGCGTGCTGGCAGGGTTGTCGGCAACCTTGCGGTACGCCTGATAATATTCTTGGAACTTCGTTTCCAAGATTCCGTTTTCGCCGGCAATATTATCATTCAGCTTTTCCATGAATTTGATCAGCTCGGTGTCCAGATTTCCAAACGGCTTGAACTCGGGGTTTCCGGCGGTTTTGAGTTTATATGCCT
Organism: Clostridia bacterium; assembly: GCA_017517745.1. GTDB lineage: Bacteria > Bacillota > Clostridia > Oscillospirales > CAG-272 > UMGS1865. The sequence goes on from JAFWYJ010000010.1 coordinate 52,685, forward strand.
CCTGTTTGTCACCGTTGATCGTAACAGTGTCAACCTTGGCATCCTTGTCAACCGTCACCTGAATATACTCCAACAGATAGGTCGGATCGCTCTGCTCATTGAGCATCTCCTCGCCATAAGGGTAATAGAAATTCAAAACGAGGTTATCCAAGTCACCCGAAAGGATGAGGTTGAAATTGGTGGCAAGTTTCAGATTTGCACGGTAAACCACAAAGGTATATACTGCCTTATCGCCAACCTCTTTTCTGTCATGCATCAAGAATTGGGCTGCATTTTTACCCACGATCTTGGCATCGCACTCGTTGAACCAATTGTTCAAAACGTCATTCTCGAGAACGGTGGGCTTGCTGAGATTGAAAAATCCGTCGATGGAATAGTTCTTGGTGTGAAGCAAATCAAAGTTGAGAGCACCTTCGTAATTCGTGATCTTCAGATCCTTTGCCTTGTCATTCACTTTGCACTTCAGTTCGAACTCATTGTCCTTTTTGGTGTAAAGATTGAAGACGGAAAGCTCGTATTTCGCAGCAGAGCCGTCTGCAGTGGCATAGGTGAGAATGAAGTCCAGATCGGTCTGTACCTCGACATCCTTGCCCGTCTTCTCGTCTTTCTTCTTGCCCATCACGCGCTTATCCTCCACGTTGAAGGTAAGCTTCTTGGAAACGTCATTGTTATAAACGTAGTAGGTCGCGTTCATGAACTGGTCATCGTCAACCTCGGAGGTGCTGAGCACGTAGATGCCCTTTCCTGCCTTGTCGCACTCCGTGAGCCAATCCTTGATAACCTCATTCTGAGAGAAGATCTCCTTGGAATATCCGCTGGAGAAAGAGATGTTGTAGCCACAAGAATCCAACGAAATCGATTCTTCAAACTCGGGTGCCATGCTTGCCGCGTGTTCTTTGAAGTTCAATCCAAGCAACGGATCCACAAAAGAATCGCGGTTTTGCACCTTTCCGCTCTCCCAAATGTCCTTCGACATACCGGACTGCGTGTCGATGTAAGCCAGGAACGCGTTACCCGTTGCATAAAGATCCATCATGTAATCGGAGTTGAGACGAGTCGCGGACTTCACGCCGTTCTCATCGGTCGTCACCGTGTAGTGAACACCCTCCACACCGTACTGAAGCAGGTTGCGGAAGTATGCGTTGGTGTTCATATAAGTAATGATCTGCATGCTGCGCGAGACGCTCTTCGAATATTTGCAAACGCCGAACATGTTGCCGTAGATATCCTCGGAGGTTGCGGTCGGATAGCCGACGATGACGGGATAGTATGCGTCGCCGTTTTCGTCGACGTACTCGTTTTTGGTCATGATGCTCGAGTCACCGGTGATAAACTTCACGGCAACGCCGCCGTCGCGGGTTTCGGTATCATCGCTCTGGCGGAAGTAATCCTTGAAGCGGAACTCGTTCAGCTTCAGATAATCCGCAGCAAACTCGGGATCTGCAAACAAGCTGTCAAAGCCGAGGATCGCGCTACCGCGGTTCAGCTCTTCAATCTTTCTGTAATAAGCGCCGAAGACAGAGAACTCATCCAACATCTCGTAGGTTTCGGAATCAATCGACCAATAGTGTGCCAGGAGATCCAAACACTCGTCGTAGCTTGCATCAACCGGAATCACGTCCTTCTCAAACAGATAGATGAGGTTCAGGAAGGAATAGAGATTTTCGTTGTAGAAGCCGTCGATCATGCCCTTTTCGGCGTATGCATGCTGATTGTACTTCTTCATCAACTCCTTGTTCAGGAGCATGTAGGTGTACTCACCGATGACAAGGTTGTTGGGAAGCGCGTATGTCGTACCGTTGTGCTTTGCGGCAGACAGAAGCGTCGAAGAAACATACTCCTTGATCTTCTTGGACGAACCCGAAAGCTCGGTGTCAAGTTCTGCAAGCCAGTCCTTTTCGATGAAGTCAATATACATATCCTCGCCGGAGATGTAAATAATGTCCACCTGATTTGCAAGCAACTCGGGATACTTGATGACCGTCAGACCCCACTCATTGGTTTCGGTCTCGTCGGTCACCGCTCCGGATTCGACCTCCGTTTCGGGCTCTACTCCGACGGGAGGCATCTCTTCAACGGCTCCGCCGCTTTCCTCATAAGCTGCGATCGTCTTTTCCAAGGTTGTCTTGTATTCATCCTCGGTCAGATAATTGATCACAAGCTGTGTTTTGAATTTTGATTTGGTCACCGCATTGATCTGCGCGCTGACAGCAGCGGCAGTTGCAGGTGCGATCTTTTCCTCGGAAACGATCCACATCGTCAACGTCATTGCGCTCTCGGATGCTTTTTTCTCAATGTCCTCGGTTGCCGATTCGTCATCCTTCTTTGAACAACTCGACAGCACCATGGGCAGGAGCATCACAAGACACAGAACCAAACAGACCAGTCTTTTTTTCATTTTGATTCCTCCAGAAAATTGAGCGTATTCCAGCGTTTGAAAACATTGGAATAGGCGCATATTTATACTAGTATATTTTACACCATTTTTGATGATATGTCAAGTGAATTTTTTGTGACCAAAACAAGCAAAAAACCGCAATCTTTCACTTTCGACACTTTACGTTCACATTTTGACATCACACTGCACAAACACAATCCGTTCGTTTTTGTTGTTTTGACGTTTTTTTTGTTTTTTTCAAACAAAAAGCAACCTTTTGTTTTATAAAAACAAACCAAATTTCACTCCATAAATCCCTTCAAATGTCTTGCACGGCTGGGATGACGCAATTTGCGCAAAGCCTTCGCCTCGATCTGACGAATTCGCTCACGCGTGATGTCAAATTCCTTGCCGACCTCCTCAAGGGTGCGGGTTCTGCCGTCATAAAGTCCGAAGCGCAGCTTGATGACGTGTGCCTCTCGGGGCGTCAGCGTGTGAAGCTGCTTTTCCAACTCCTCGCGCAAAATGTTGGTGGAGGTGGCTTCTGCGGGAGAAGGCGTGTCGTCATCGGGAATGAAGTCTCCCAGATGGCTGTCCTCTTCCTCGCCGATCGGGGTTTCAAGCGACACGGGTTCTTGCGCGATCTTCATGATCTCGCGCACCTTTTCCGCGCTCATGCCCATCTTTTCTCCGATCTCCTCAGGCGTTGCCTCACGGCCAAGCTCCTGCAACATCTGACGCGAATAGCGCGACACCTTGTGAATCGTTTCCACCATGTGAACGGGAATACGAATGGTACGTGCCTGGTCGGCAATCGCGCGGGTGATTGCCTGACGGATCCACCACGTAGCATAGGTAGAGAATTTGTATCCCTTGGTATAGTCAAACTTATCAACCGCCTTCATGAGTCCGAGATTACCCTCCTGAATCAGATCCAGGAAGAACATTCCGCGGCCGACATATCTCTTCGCGATGCTGACAACCAGTCGGAGGTTCGCCTCGACCAGCTCGTTCTTCGCCTCCTCGTCGCCCTCCATCATGCGCTCGGCAAGCACCTTTTCCCGCTCGTTCGTGAGCAGCGGAACCTTTCCGATCTCCTTCAGATACAGACGAACGGGATCATCGATGGCAAGGCCCTCCTGCTCGAGGATCCGTTCCATGTTTTCACCGGCGCCAAAGCTTTCGACCTCGCTCTCAATCGCGCTCATTTCCTCGCTGGAAATCTCGCCCTCATCGAAGGAAATGCCGTTATCCTCACAAGTCTCGTACAGCTTGTCCAGGCTTTCCGCATCAAAATCCAGCGTCTCCATCGCCTCGTCGATCTCATCCGCAGAAAGCTTTCCCTTCTTTGCCTTCTCCAACAGCTGATCCATGCTTTGCTTTTTTTCTTCTTCGCTCTTTTCCAGCGCTGCCTCCTCGTCAAGCTCGTCGACAATCAAATCCTTTTCATCCGTGTGTTTCATGTTTTATCTGCCTTTCCTTTATGTAGTTTTGCTTTCTTTTCACGTAAATACGCAATTTTTTCGTTCAAAGAACTGTTTTTCATGTTCTCTTTCGTTCTCGCATCCCGCAACACGGCGGCAGCAGAACGGAGAACCTCCGGTCCGTTTTGCACAAGCTGTTGCCGCGCGATCTCGGTCTTTTCGATTCTGCCCATTTCGTCGGGGGTAAACTCGGCTCCGAGCAACTCATATCGCAAACCGCCATCGGTACGGTGCATCCGCATCATGGAAGAAAAGACCCGTCGGTGAAAATCCGTGACGAAATCCTCTTCACTCAAAACGATCTCACCTTTTTCCACAGCGTTTCGGTATTCCTCTTTCAGCAAGAGAAGTCCCAATACCGTTTCCTCCGCCGACACCGCGCGCGGGTCCTTGGCGGCTTCGGGATTGATCCGATCTCCAAAGTTCTTGACCGAAGCCATCGCCTCACGGCTCTGTTTGGCATCGTAGGCTCGTTTTTGCTTTCGTCGGATCTGCTCGACTGAATTTTTGAGAACCTCCTTCGGAAGCTCCAAAAGGTTCGAGGCTTGTGAAATATAGACCTCACGTTCCACTCCCGACCAATACTCCGCGATCAGCGCACAGATCTCCGAGGTCGCCTTGATCTTTTCCGAGCCGACCGTCAGATCGAACTTGGAAAGAATCCGCTCGGATTTGTGATCAAAGCCGGTCTTGCTTTGCTCGAGCACTTGTCGGAACTTGTCCGATCCGAACTTCTTGATGTATTCGTCGGGGTCCTTGGCGCCGCTGAGCTTGAGCACGCGCACCTCCATTCCAACCTCCCCCAAAATCCGCATCGCCTTGTTGGCGGCGTTCTGTCCGGCATCGTCGGAATCGTAGGAGATGACGACCTTTTGGGTGTATTTGGAAAACACGCGAGCGTGATCGGGGGTGATCGCCGTTCCGAGGGTTGCCACCGCATATTCAAAGCCGGCGGCGTGCAGAGCGATCACATCCATGTATCCCTCGCAAAGAATCGCTTTTTCTGCACAATGATTCTTGGCGAAATTGAGTGCGAACAAATGTCGGCTCTTTTTGAACGCTGGTGTGTCCGAAGAGTTGAGATACTTCGGCTTGCTGTCATCCATCACACGTCCACCGAACGCCACCACGTTGCCCGAAGTGTCAATGATGGGAAACATCACGCGGTCGCGGAAATAATCGTATGTCCTTCCCGTTTTCTGGCTTTTTCCGCAAAGGCAGGCGGCAACCAGCTCCTCGTCGGTGTATCCCAGACGGTGCATGTGGTCGGTGAGCGATTGAAAGCTGTTCGGCGCGAATCCAAGCCCAAAATGCTTGATGGTTGCCATCGAAAGCCCACGATCCTCATGTAAATATTTCATTCCCTCGGCTCCCAGCCGCTCGTCAAACAAGCAAGCACGGAAAAACTTTGCCGCCTCGAGATTCATCTCGAGAACGCGTTTTCTCGACACGCCGCGCGTCTCGTATGCCGCTTCGCTTTCCTTGGGCAGCGGCAGTCCCACGCGATTGGCAAGATACTCCACCGCCTCCGGAAAATCCAAATTTTCTATTTTCTGAACGAAGGTGATCGCCGAACCTCCGGCGTGACATCCGAAGCAGAAAAACATCCGTTTGACGGGAGAAACCGAAAAAGACGGCGTTTTTTCACTGTGAAACGGACAGCGTCCCCAAAGATTGGCACCCTGCCGTTTGAGCTCCACGTAACGCCCGATCAGTTCCTCGATGTCGGTCCTGTCGACGACCTCCTGTATAAAATTTTCGGAAAATCTCATCGTTAATTACTCCATACTTTCGGAATAAACAATTCCTTATAGGTTTCGATCGCATAGCGGTCGGTCATTCCCGAAATAAAATCGCAAACACAGCGTGCAACGCCGTCGAACTCCATGCGTCTGCGATAAAGCTCCGGCATCTGCTCGGGATGCTTGACAAAATGCGAAAACAACTGCCCCAGCATTTCCTTGGCTCTGCCGTCCTGGGCCTTCGCAACCGGATTGGTGTAGACCGCGTCGAACATAAACGCCCGGAGGCGGTCGGTCGCATCTTGTACCTCGTCGGACATGCGGATCTCGTTTCGGTCGGTGCTTGCCTGAATGACCGCGGAGACCATCGTGTTGATCCGCTTGCTGTGCGTCTCGCCCAAAAGCTCCCGAAGGTCTCGCGGAATATCCTCCGTGGAGAGAATCCCCGCACGGCAAGCATCATCAATGTCATGATTGATGTAGGCGATCCGATCGGCATACTTGATGACAACGCCCTCCAGCGTGGAAGCCATGCAGCTTCCCGTGTGGTTCACGATCGCATCGCGCACCTCCCACGTCAAATTCAAGCCATTTCCGTCATTTTCCAGCTTTTCCACCACGCGCAAACTTTGTTTGTAATGCGTGAAATCCTTGGAAAAGAATTCCTGCATTGCCGTCTCTCCGGAATGCCCGAAGGGGGTGTGTCCCAAATCGTGTCCCAAAGCCGCCGCCTCGGTCAGATCCTCGTTCAGGCGCAGGGCGCGCGCGATGATCCGCGCGATCTGAGAGACCTCCAACGTATGCGTCAGGCGCGTGCGATAATGATCACCCGCAGGAGCCAAAAAAACCTGGGTCTTGTTCATCAGACGTCGAAAGGACTGCGAGTGAATGATGCGGTCGCGGTCACGCTGAAATTCCGTTCTCATGTCGCAGGGAACGTAATCCTTGTCGCGACCTTTTGTGTTTGCCGTCAAAAAGGCGTAGGGAGAAAGCGTGTTTTTCTCACGCTCCAAAAACATTTCGCACACACTGCTCAAAGGAACACCTCCCAACAAAAAATGATCCTATATAACTAATATACGCAAAAATTCCGAAAAACACTTTTTTATCTCTAAAATACTTGATTTTTTTGCAGATTTATGCTATACTTGCTCTATTCTTATCGTTCCTCGGAGGATCGCATCTCATGAACTGTCGTTTCAGGCGTACCAAGCTTGCTTGCTACGCCACCAATATCTCCATGTCGGTCATCAGCAATTTCCCGCCGCTTCTGTTTTTGACCTTTCGCGCGCTCTACCGGATCTCCTATTCCCTTTTGGGACTGTTGGTTCTGGTCAACTTCTGTACCCAGCTTGCGGTCGATCTGATCTTTTCCTTTTTCTCTCATAAATTCAACATTCCGTTGACGGTCAAATTCACTCCCGTGCTGTCGGTGCTGGGGCTGTTGCTCTTTGCCGCCGCCCCCGTTCTCTTCCCCGCAAACGTCTATCTCGGATTGGTCCTGGGAACGATCGTCTTCTCGGCATCCAGCGGCTTGGCGGAGGTGCTGATCAGCCCCGTCATTGCGGCGATCCCCGCCGAAAACCCCGAGCATGAAATGAGCAAGCTTCATTCGATCTATGCCTGGGGCGTGGTGTTTGTGATCCTTGTCAGCACACTCTTTCTTTTGTTTCTGGACGCGAAATATTGGCAGATCCTTTCCCTCTTGTTCGCCCTGGTTCCGCTCACTGCGGCGATCCTGTTTGCGGGAGCAAAAATTCCCGCCATGGAGACGCCCGAACGCGTTTCGGGCGCATTGACTCTGTTAAAAAACAAAGGCCTTTGGCTTTGCATCGCGGCAATTTTTCTCGGCGGCGCATCCGAATGCACGATGGCACAGTGGGGCTCGGGATATCTCGAGCAGGCGCTCGGAATTCCCAAGGCATGGGGCGATATCTTCGGTGTCGCGATGTTTGCCGTGATGCTGGGACTCGGTCGTTCACTCTATGCAAAATACGGCAAAAGCATTGAAAAGTTTCTGTTTTGGTCTGCCGTCGGCGCAACGCTCTGCTATTTCACCGCGGCGGTTTCCCCGTTCCCCCTTCTCGGACTCATTGCTTGCGGTCTGACCGGTTTTTGCACCGCAATGATGTGGCCGGGCGCGCTCATCATCGGTTCTGACCGTTTTCCCTCGGGCGGCGTGTTTATTTACGCCATCATGGCGGCGGGAGGCGATCTGGGCGCATCGGTCGGTCCGCAGCTGGTCGGCATCATCACCGACACGGTGGCGGCAAACGCTTCCGCCGCCTCTCTTGCACAGACCCTGAGCCTCACGCCCGAGCAACTCGGCATGAAGCTCGGGATGCTGGTCGGAATGCTCTTTCCGCTGTTCGCGATCGCGGTTTTTGCACGTATCCGACACACGGCAAAGAAAGCAAAGTAAATCATCAAAAAACAGGATCGAACGAAGCCGTTCGATCCTGTTTTTTATCGATAATCAAAGCGTTGTCCCAGCACCTTTGCCTGATCCCGTCCTCCACTCAACTCCTGAATAAAGCGAAACAGATCCTCCACCACACCGTCCTTCACCGCAAACACCAAGCGCACGCGATCCGAAAATTCGGTGTCGTCGGTGATCGCTCCAAAGCGCGGAAGCTCGGCAAGATAGCGCTGATAGTCCGAATAGGAGCAGCAAAGCTCCAAAACGGTGTATTGCTCGTACGTGATGATATGCGCCGCCTCCAGCGCCAGCTTGGCGGTGTGGGAATAGGCTCTCACAAGCCCTCCGGCACCCAGCAAGATGCCGCCGAAATAGCGCGTCACAACTACCACAGCATCGGTCACGCCCGACTTTCGAATGGTGTCCAGCACGGGAACACCTGCCGTTCCCTGCGGCTCCCCATCATCCGAATAGCGCGCCACGATCTCGCCCTTCATCAGATACGCCCACACGTTGTGCCGCGCGTCCATATACGCACTTTTTTGCTTTTTGATATACGCCTGTGCCTCTTCCTCGCTTTTGACGGGGATCGCGTGACCGATGAACACCGATTTTTTCTCGACGAACTCGGCAACACCCTCCTGCTCCAGCGTGGTGTATAAAACTGCGTCTGCCATCGTTTTTTCGATACCTTTCAAAAACTTGTTGTCAATCTTCCACGGGATCCTTCCAATCAGGATCAAAGCGTCTGAGCATGCCGTGGATCTTCGCGTCGACGATCGCCGTCACGGTCATTCCCTCAGCACCATATTCCACGTCCTCCACCGTCGCGTTTTGATACAGCGTATTCAACGCGCCGCCCTCACTGTTGGGGATCTGAAAGACCACGCGACGTTTTCCCGCGTGCAAGATCTTTTGCAAGGTTTCCACCAACAGCTCCATGCCCTGCCCTGTTTTTGCCGAAACAGCAACCGTGTGCGTGTGTTTGGCAGGCACACCGATCGAAGGAAGCCCTGCCGCGCCGAGGTCGCATTTATTGAACACGTAAAGCGTCGGCTTTCCCGCCGCTCCCAGCTCGCCCAAGAGTCTCTCGGTGACCTCCAGCTGTGCCGCATATTCGGGATCCGAAACGTCGATCACGATCATCAGAACGTCGGCGTAAACCGCCTCGTCCAGCGTCGATTTGAACGCCTTGATCAGATGGTGCGGCAGCTTGCGAATGAATCCGACCGTGTCGGTCAAAAGCACGCTCTCGCCCGACGGCAATTCAAACTTTCGCGTGGTGGGGTCGAGCGTTGCGAACAGCTTGTCTTCGGCAAGGATCCCCGCATCGGTCAGACGGTTGAGCAGCGTCGACTTTCCCGCGTTGGTGTATCCCACGATCGCGATCTTCGGAATTCCACTGCGGTCACGCGCGGCGCGCATGGTCTGACGGTTCTTGTCAAGCACGCGCAGCTCCTCTTCGAGCGCAACGATTCGGTGCTTCATGTGGCGTCGATCCGACTCCAGCTTACTCTCGCCGGGACCTCGCGTACCAATACCACCGCCCAAACGCGAAAGATCCTTGCCCTGTCCCGTAAGTCTTGGCGCGGTGTATTTGAGCTGAGCCAGCTCGACCTGCAGCTTTCCCTCGCGGCTGACTGCGTGGAGCGCGAAAATATCCAAAATCAAAATCGAACGGTCGATCACGCGCACATCGTTTCCGATCTCGTCCTCGAGATTGCGGATCTGCGACGGTGAAAGCTCCTCGTCAAACACCACCAGCTCCACGTCATTCCCCGCGCAAAGTGCCGCCAGCTCACGTACCTTTCCCGAGCCGATCAGGGTGCGCGGATCGGGCTTGTCCTTGTTTTGGATCAGCTTGGCAAGACAAACACCGCCGGCAGTGTCCAACAGACGCTCCAGCTCATCTATGCTTTTTTCCAGCTCTTCGGCACTGCTCTCGTCAGTGCAAAGACCAACGAGAACCGCTTTTGTCGCTTGATATTCCATAAACACCTCCCGTTTATGGGGCGCTGCCCCATACCCCGCGCAAGAAACTTTTGAAAAAGTTTCTTACGAATCTTCAAAACTTTTCAAAAAGACGAAAAACGGGCGAGTTCCGTCGCAATATGCGCAGCTCGCCCGTTTATCAGAAACCAAAGCCAAGAATTACTTCTTGAAGTTTTCGAGTCTTCTCTTGAACTTGTCAACACGTCCGCCGGCGTCAACAAACTTCTGCTTACCGGTGAAGAAGGGATGGCACTTGGAGCAGATATCAACTCTCAGATCGCCGCCCTTGGTGGACTTGGTTTCAACGACCTCGCCGCAAGCACATCTGATCTTGCAGACCTCGTAACTAGGATGGATTCCGTCTTTCATCTTCATGTACCTCTTTTCAAAAATTTGATGTTCTTTGACATCAGAGAACCGCGTCACGCGCGGCAAACATCAGTATTATATCATAAAAGAAAAGAAAATGCAATACTTTTTTCAAAAAAAGTTGCATTTCCTTTCAATTCTTTTCAATCAGCCGTCCAACAACGGATTCTGCATCTTGAAGATCTTGCCTTCTCCGTTTTTCACGCGCACCACAAAGTCGGCAACGTCTGCAATCGGCGCTTCAAACTGCAAGCCCGCCAGCTTTCCGTGTGCTTTTCCGGCATGGTTATCACTTCCCGCAAAGGGCAAAAGCGCATAACTTTCGGCATATTGCTTCGCCATTTCATTGCAAAAATCCGAGCGGCTGGAATTCCAAATCTCCACACCGTGAACCGCGCGAGGGAACAAACGGATATGGTCGATATAACTCGCCTCGCGGAACGGATGCGCGTGGATGACCAACGCGCCCTCATTCATCATCAGGGCAAGCTCCTCGCTCTTTTTCATCCCTTCAATCTCGGGATGCGCCAAAAACCACGCCTTATCCAAGCCATACACCAAAAAATCGGTTCCGCGATAAGCCAACTCAACGCCCCCAAAAACGCTCAGACCGATCTCCTTGCCGATCTCAACGCCTTCCTCATAATCCGAAAAGTAAAAATCAATGCGTTCTTCATAAGGCAGCGAGCGATCGACGTTGATATTTCCATCAAGGAAATGATTGGTTAAAAAAACGCCGGCATATCCCAAAGACTGGTAAAACTCCAAGGTTTCTCTCACACCGGCTCTTGCGCACTTGCTCACGGGAGCGGTGTGAAGATGCGTTTCGTAAAGATAGGACATAAAAATCTCCTTTTATGCAAAAAAGCAAACCAAGTTGGTTTGCTTTTCGTTCTGAACTTACGTTCATAGAAAATCGAATAAAAGAATCGATGATGAATTAAGCGAAACTCATAAATTGCTTGTTTGAACTATTGAAGTTCAAGCCCTCGGTCTATTAGTATCGGTCAGCTGAACACATTACTGTGCTTACACCTCCGACCTATCAAACTTGTAGTCTGCAAGTGACCTTACCTAATCAAGTTAGGAGGGATATCTCATCTTGAAGCATGTTTCA
>JAFWYJ010000041.1 GCA_017517745.1 Clostridia bacterium
ATCTCCTTATCATCACTTGAAAAACGCCATCAGCAAGGTACCTGCGACCATCAGGCAAAGCCCAAGGAAGGATTTTTTCGAAAGCTTTTCCTTGAACACGAAATAAGAAAACGCAACGGTTACGATGATACTCAGCTTGTCGATTGGCACAACTACGCTGACAAGTCCATGACCGATCGCGTAATAGTAACACAACCACGATGCTCCCGTAGCAATGCCCGAAAGCGAAATGAATAGCAATTCCTTTTTGTCAAGCAACAGTAGCTGCTTCTGCTTTCCGCGCGCAAAAACGATCCCCCAAGCCATAACCAGCACGACGCACGTGCGGATGGCCGTACCAAGATTGGACTCCACGCCCGAAATACCCACCTTGGCAAGTATCGATGTGAGTGCAGCAAAAACGGCGGAGAGCACCGCGTAGATCATCCACGAACGCCCCTTCGCCTGTCCTTCGGTCTTTTTCTTTTCGACCATGAGAAAGATTCCGAGCGCGAGAATGACCGTGGCGATCAGCTTGAATACCAAATTCGACGTCTCGCCAAAGCAAATGATCGCGAGCAGGACCGTGAGTATCGTGCTTGACTTGTCAATGGGAACGACCTTGTTGATGTCCCCCATCGAAAGCGCCTTAAAGTAGCAGATCCACGAAGCGCCCGTGGCAAGCCCCGAGAGAATCAAAAAGATCAGTGACTTGGGCTGAATTTCCACAATCGTACCTTGCGATCCGACTACGAACACCATCACCCACGAAAAGATCAGCACCACAATGGTGCGGATCGCCGTAGCAAGATCGGAATCGGTCTTTTTTATACCGCATTTTGCAAGAATCGAGGTTAGCCCCGCAAACACCGCGGAAAGTATGGCAGCAATAATCCAAAGCATGGTTGTAATACCCTCTTATGTATGCAGAGATTTTTTAATCGGAAGTAACATTCGTGTCTGCTTTTTGTATTCCGCAAAACCTTCTTTGCGGGACTGTCTTTTGTCTGCCATCGGAATGCTGACCGCAAAGAACAGCACTGTATTGGCCACAGCGCCCACCGTGAGATACCACGCGCTCGGTGCCGCGCAAAGTACGGACAGACCCACGCCCCACCACATGAGAATCTCGCCGAGATAGTTGGGATGGCGCGAGTATTTCCAAAGGCCTATGCGGATAAAGGGCGCGGTGCGATTCTTGCGGAATTTGTGCATTTGTATATCGGCGATCCCCTGCATGCTTGCCGCGCAAAGGGACAGGCACAGAAACAGCACGCTTGCGATATTAGCCGAAAGTCCTTCACGGATGGCGTAAACGGCGGGCAGAATACAGCCGTACACCACCAGCGTCGGCACCATATGGATGCCCACGAAATTGATGATGGGGTAAAATACACCCGTTTTTTCATGAAGCATGGTGTAACGCCAGTCCTGGTGCGTGAGATTCCCAAAGGTGTACGCCCAGTTTGACGTCAAGCGGATTGCCCAAAAGGACACGACCACAAGCAGAAGAACGCCGAGGAGCGTCAGCTCCCTGCCGATGGCAAACGCCACGAGAATGACGGGCGGTTGCACGCTCCAATAGGGGGCGTAGACCGATGCGTTTTTGAATATCAAACTGAAAATAAAGGTCACCACGGTTGCCGCAACATCTGCGATGAGAAGCGACAGCCACCAATCCAGCGTGAGCGCGCGATAGGTAAGCACACCCACCACGGTGGCAATTATGTAGACCAGCGTGACGACAACAAAGCTCGCCGCGTGGTTTTGCTTGAGTCGGTTCATACGGTGCTACCGTACCTTTCGATAATTTTTGCGAGGATCTCCTCATCTGCCGGGCAGAACTCATAGTTTGGAATTTCGCTTGGCGTGATCCATTGGATGTCGATGTGCTCCAGCTTCTGCGGTTCTCCTTCCGCTATTGTTGCGTAAAAAAGAGTCAGACGCACCGTCAGGTCGGGATATTCGTGGACGACGTCCATAAATACGTCGTCAACAGAAAGCGTAACCGCAAGCTCTTCTCTGCACTCGCGAATAAGAGCTTGCTCTTTGGTTTCTCCTGGCTCAACCTTGCCGCCAACGAACTCCCAAAGAAGTCCTCGCGCCTTATGTGCCGGGCGTTGGCAAATCATGAACTTATCACCCTGCCAGATAAGGGCGGCTACTACTTCGGTTATTTTCATATTTCTTCAATTCCTAAACTCTTTAAGTATTGATAAGTTCCATTGTAGAACTTAGGCAAGCGAGTGCTGTCTTCCCAAAATCCACTCGGATTCTTATGGGGATTACCAGATGGAACACAAATAACCATGCCGGCTCTCGCTCTTGTAAGAAGAACACGATAGGCATTAAGCATATATTTGATTTGTTCTTGCTTGTTCTCAGTATCGGGTAATTTTTCGTTCCACGCTGTTTTGCCATTAAACGTGTAATAACGCCATTTGCCGTTGTCGCATCTCATATCAGCATCCCACAGCACGCAGGTATAATCAAGCTCCAAGCCCTGCACTTGAATTTCGGTAGCCGCATCTTCAAGATAGTTGGATGCTCTTGTATCAATTTTATCTTCAAGGAACCAGTGAACTGCGTTTTCATCTCCTGAAGGTAGAATATGAATGCCAAGCGGTTTGAAACGTGCCGCTTCTTTTGTCACAAGCACTCCTGTGCGCTCTGTTCCTCTGACTTTACTATGAAGCCATCTCTTGGCAGTTTCCATATCTCGTGTTAAAACAATGGGATATCTGTCTTTTATTTCATTATACAATTCTGCCGCATCGGGATTGAAGGTGAGCAGCGAATGGACAAATGCAGAGAGCTTTTCTGCTCTAAAAGAACGCAGAGAAACGCCAAGATGTAAGTTTTCTGAATACGTAACGTTTTCGTTTTTCGCCAACAGCTCGTCAACCTTACCTTCGGCATATTCCGGCTCTGTAAGCTTCGGAGAAATATATACTTTCCAATGTGGGAACTTGTCATTCAGTGCATGTATCCACTCGGAAATTCCCGCTTCACCGGTATTGATTTCCTGACCGCCTCCTACAAGACAGACAATCGTTGCCCAGTCTTCTCTCTGATCGAGAGACCATATCAAGAAAGCCGCCTCTGATAATGGGAAGTTAGGAACTTTCAGTTTATTACCGTATGTTCCACCTCGTTTAAGATAGTCGGCAAGCCTTTTATGAGTCCACGAACGCTGTGCCTCGTCGAAAATAGCAACATGCTCCACTTCTCCATAACCGGATTCTGCAAGCTTCACCGCTTTTTCAGGATCGATTTCCAGCACTCCGTTTTCAACGGGGTTCTTGATTTTAGCGAGCATATTATCACGGTAACGGTGGATGATTTGAATAAACTTGCCCACCTCTCTACGTGAGTCAGACAGGTTTTTCTTTTCGTTTCTATCACGACATTTTTGATGATTATCTTTTGCGAGAGCTTCGGTAAGTACGGCAACCAAAGGGCCGTTTCCGGAAAGATATACTGCGCCTTCATCTTCAACAGGCGCGTCATTGCCCTGATAGGTTTGCTTCACAGCCACATCGAGACCGACGAGAGTTTTGCCTGCGCCGGGCACACCTGTCACAAAGCAGATGCTTTTCTCGCCGTTCGTTTTGCTATTCTGTATTACATCAAGGATATATTTTATCGTTGCATCGGTTGATACCTGGTCCGCTTCATGCCTTGTGATATTTTCAACCGAATGACTTTCGTAAAGTGTTTTTGCCGCCTCAACAATGGTCGGCGTAGGTACATAGGGAC
>JAFWYJ010000042.1 GCA_017517745.1 Clostridia bacterium
TGGTGGTACCAAAACAGCCGCGGGAGCTACTGAAAGAGCGAGCGCACAGATAAACAATTACGTTGATACCCATGCGATAAAAGTTTTTGAAGAGTCCAGAGAAACTTTTTTCAAAAAGTTTCTCTGGTCGCCGAAGGCAAAAAAGGGGTGTGGGGGCGGCTTTTTTCAAAAAGCGCCCCCACAAAAAACGCCGAAGGCAAAAAAGGGGTGTGGGGAAACTTTTTGAGAAAAGTTTCCCCACAAAACGAGCCCTATAACAATCATTTTTTATTGAATTTTTTGTCTGCGGATATCCACACCGAGGAAGGGAATGACACGATATTCTCCCATCAGACGGCTGATGATGCGGTCGTGATAATTTTTTCTCAGTTCCGAGGAGGAGAGGTTTGTGCTGATGATGGTCGGTTTTTGCAGATTGAGTCGGGTGTTCAGCACGTGATAGAGGCAGGAGAGGGTAAACTGATTGACCACCTCGGTGCCGAGATCGTCGATGATCAAAAGCTCGCACTCCGTGTAGCGCGCGGTATTGTCGCCTTCGCTTTCGATCATGCCGTTACCGAAACGGCGGCTTTCGAAGTCCGAGAGCATTCCGACGGCGCTATTATAAAACACGTCGTAGCCACGTTCGATGACAACGCGCGCAATGGAGGTGGAGAGATGGGTTTTGCCAAGTCCCGTTCCACCCAAAAAGAGGAGACTTTCGGGAGCGCGCTTGTCAGGTTCGATGCGGAAGTTTTCGGCGTAATCACGGATGATTTCCAGGTTGCGGCTCATGCAGGAGAACACCTCGCTGTCGGTGTGATAATAGTCGAGCGAAAAATTGTCAAAGGACTGCTTTTTCATGAGCGCGGAGAGTCCCGAGCTTTCCATGCCGGCTTCGATCAGGCGACGTCGCATGCAATCGCACATCTTGATCCCGACGTATCCGGTATCCCGACAGGCATCACATTCATACCTGGGCGAGGAATAGTTTTCGGGATAGCCGTGTTGGCGCAACAGCGCAGCTCGCTCCGTGGAGATGGATTCGTTTTCGGCGCGCAAAGCGGCGATATTTTTCGCACAATCGCCCCCTTTCAGCACCTCGTCCATGATGCGCAGACCAAAGGAAGAAAGCCTGGAGTCCAGAATGCGCAGCTCGGGGATGGCTTGATGCAGCTCGCGGCGGCGAGCGTCGGCATCCTCTTCGGCACGAAGGGCTTTCGTTTCATATTCGGCACGGATGCGCTTGAAATTTTCCTTGTTATAACTCATCGCATTTTCCTCGTTTTCCAAAATTCAAGTTATTTTTGATCTTTTCTTTCGGGGTAGCTGCGGCGCAAAGCGGCTTTGAGAAAGTCGTCGGTGTCAAAGCTATTGCCCAAAGCGGGTTTCTCGGGAGCTTTTTGAGTGGTCTTTCCGTTCTTTTTTGCCGCTTGCTCGGTGATCGAACGATCGATTTGCTCGATGCTGTTGAGTCCTTCGTTGTTCCAACGCTCAAGAATCGAGTTGGCGTAGGGAAGAGATGCCTCTCCCGTGGCGTTGACGGTCAGCTCGTAAGCGCGGCGGACAACGTCGATGCCGTAGCCAAACGAAACCCACGCGCGGAGCATTTTGTTCTCTTTGGAGGTCAGTGCGCGACTCTTCAATCCGAACAGCGCGCGCACCTCGCCTTCAAAGCTGTGAAGCGTTTCGACGGTTCGGATCTCCTCCTCGAGAGCTTCCGGTGTGGTGATGTCGCGGTCAACCAGCGAATAGGCATATTTTTCGATCGCGCGCAGACTCGTTTTTTCAATGCGCTTGCAGTGCGCGAACAAAATCAAAATACATTCCATGCTCATGCCGAGATAGTCAACCATCCCGACAAGGGTGTTCACCTCGGAGAGATTGAAGATTTTTCCGAGCATGCGCTGTGTCTCGTCGATCAGAATCCGCAGGGATTCGCGCTTTTCCAGCATGGCGGCAAGCTCGGTGGACGTATAGGTGGGCAGTTCGTCTGCGCGATGTATCAGAGGTCGGTTTGCGGCCGACTTTGCAGATTCTGCCGCGGAGGTCGGCGTCGCCATGACGGGGATCGATTCGCCGTCGGTCAGGATTCCGCGCTCGCGCCAATAGGTCAGAGCAGCCTCCGCTTCTTTGGGGGAGCAGTCTGCCAATTTTGCAAGTTGACGGAGCTTTCCCACCAGTGTGGTGTCGGATGCAAGCCACAAGAGCACGCGCAACTGCGCGGCGGTTGCATCGGAGTGAGAGAGCACGGATCCGGGTAAATTGATTACGTCTTGTTGAAAATTCAATTTCATACGTCTATGTCTTCCTTGATTGGTGGTTGTGATGGGGGAGGCGTTTGTCGCCGTCAGGAGGGCTGTTGGTCGGAGGGATGGCAGATGCGGTAGTTCAAAATCATGAGAGAATCGCCGAGATGGACGTTTTCGACAACTGCCTCCGATTCATCGATTTCCAGATCCTTTCCGGTGAAATTCCAAAGCCCGCGGATGTTGCAGGCGAGAAGGCGCTTCGAAACCTCGGCGGAGAATTCTTTGGGGAGTGTGAGAACCGCCATGTCCACGCGGATCTCATGACAGAATTGCTCAAGCTCCTTCATGTCGCGGACGGTCACACAACCAAAGGTCTTGCCGATCAGTTCGGGATCAATGTCGAACATTGCCACAATGTCAACGCCGCGCTTCTCAAACATGGGTGCGCGAACCAGCGCACGTCCGAGGTTTCCGGCACCGATGATGATGGCATGAAGTCCTGCCTCGACGCCGAGCAACTCACAAATGCGCGCGTAGAGATAATTGACGTTATAGCCGTAACCCTGCTGACCAAAGCCGCCGAAGCAGTTGAGATCTTGACGGATTTGCGAGGCAGTCACGCCCATGAGTGCCGACAGTTCTCCCGAGCTGATGCGGGTTTTGTCCTGGCGGATCAACTCGCGCAGATAGCGAAAATAGCGCGGCAGACGGCGAATGACCGCGGGAGAGACGTTGGGATATTCCTCGCCGAGGCGGTGCCGAGTTTCGGTGGGCGGCGTGTTCTTTTTCTGCTCCATGAGAGGTTTTTCCTTTCTTTTGGCAAGTTGATTTTGTGCAAATTGACACACTTTGGGGGAAGGCCTGAATTTCTGCCTTCACGGGATCGATCGGTTTTCCACAGCTTGAAAAACTGCGGTTTTTCTGCTTTTTATCTCAAAATTGTGGTTTTTTTTATAAAAAACTGAGATTTTGGCACTTTTTTGATCTTTCTTTTCCTTTTTTTACAGACTTTTTGGATTTTTCCACAAGCTGTGAAAAAACCTTGTGAAAAAGTGCATGAATCATGAAAAGAAATTTATTTACAAAAATTTGTCGAAATTGCCAAGTCCGAATTTGTTGCCGAAACGGGGGATGCTCAGAGATCGTCGCAGGCCGAGGCGTTGAGCGAGGTGTCGGCGAGATCTCCCTTCAAAAATCCGAAGTAGCCTGCGGCGGCGATCATCGCGCCGTTGTCACCACAAAGTGCGCGTTCGGGCATGCAAAGCGTGACCTTCAATCGTGCGCAGAGCTGTTCCAGCGAGGCGCGCAGATGCGAGTTGGCGGCAACACCGCCGGCCAGAACCAGTGTTTTCATGCCGCTTTCACGGATCGCCGCCTCTGTTTTTTGCGTGATGGCGGTGACAATGCGGTGGGTATAAGACGCCGCGACGTCGGCGCGATTGATCTCCTCTTTGCGCTGTGCCATGCCGTTCAGATAGTTGAGCGTGGCAGTTTTGATGCCGCTGAAGGAAAGATCGAGCGTATCCTTCCCAAGCGCGGGGGAGGGAAGCGCGATCGCCTTGGGATCGCCCTCGTAGGCGAGTTTATCGAGCGCGGCTCCGCCGGGATAGGGCAGGCCGATGACACGTCCGATCTTGTCAAAGGCTTCGCCGGCGGCATCGTCTCGCGTACCGCCGATCTCGCAAAAATCGGTGTAATCCTTTACCAAATAAAACGACGTGTGGCCGCCCGAGACCACCAAAGCCAGAAAGGGCGGTTCGAGTGTGGGATGCGAAAGATATGCCGCCGCCACGTGACCGTGAATGTGGTTGACGGGAACGAGCGGGATCTTGCGGGAATATGCCAGTGATTTTGCAAAATTCACGCCCACCAGCAAAGCGCCGATCAAGCCCGGATGCGAGGTGACGGCAACGGCACCGAGATCCTTGACCCCGATTCCCGCCTCCGCAAGAGCCTCGTATGTGATCCGTGAGATCGCCTCCACGTGCGCGCGGCTCGCAATTTCGGGGACAACGCCGCCGTAAAGCCGATGGGTTTCGATTTGTGACGCCACGATATTCGAGCGGATGGCACGCACGCCGTCTCCCATTTCCACTACCGCGGCGGACGTCTCGTCGCAGGAGCTTTCCATTCCTAAAATATACATACGTATCCTTTGCTTTGAAAAGTTGATTGGTGTGATGCGTGGACGGCGGGGTGAACACCCGTCCTAGTCCTCCGAAAACAGCCTAAATATTCCGAATCATGATCAACGCGTCCTCGCGCGGGTTGCGGTAGAAATTCTTGCGCTTTCCGACGGTTTTGTAACCGTCCCGTTCATACAGTGCGATCGCTGCGGCGTTGGACTCGCGCACCTCCAAAGAGATCTGCAGAGCCCCGCGCGCCCGTGCGGCTTCGGTGAGCGCCGAAAGGATCGCGCGTGCGCAACCGCGTCTGCGCGCATTTGGATGCACGGCGACGTTGGTGATCTGTCCCTCGTCGGGCGCCCAGAGCATGCCGCCGTAGGCGACGACGTGTGAGCCCGCGACGCAAACAAAGCCGATCGCCGCGTCCCCGAGAAGCAGTTCGAGCGCATTTTCGCTCCACGGCTCCGAGAAACAGAGACGCTCGAGCGCGGAGACCTGAGCGAGATGCTCGCGAGAGAGGCGGATGACCGTTTGCGGTTCGTTCATGTTGCGCCCTCCTCAAACAAGAGGCGGCGGACGCCCTCGGTGATTTCACGGAGACAAGCCTGATAGACCGCAAGATCTCCCCCGAAGGGATCGGAGATCGCCATCGGCATCAGCGTGATTTTTTTCGCCGCCGCGGGGAAGCGCATCATGAGCTCCATCGCGTGTGCGGGTGTCATTGCCACGAGAAGATCGGCACGGTCGGCGTCCTCTTCGGTGACGGTGTGTGCGGTATGGTTGTGATAATCTCTCTCCTTGACCGTCGGAATCTCGGCACTTTCCAGGGCTTCGAGGGCATGGCGAGAGATTGGCGCGCCGTTTTCGGCGTAGAGTCCTGCGCTGACGGCTTGGATCGGCGGAGCGAGTGCATCGCGTACCGCCGCAGGATAGGCATTCAGTGCTTCCAGCGAAAGCGCGTTGGCAACTGCCTCCGCCATCGGCGAACGGCAGGTGTTTCCCGTGCAAACGAAGCAGACAAGACGGGGGCGTGAGAACTCGCCGTCGGCTGCCTTTTTGACTTCTGTCGGTGCGGTGACCATGGGCGACCTCCTTGTGCGCGTGTTCAGTTCAGATACTTTGTTATGGTGTCGCCGATGGGATAGCATTCCCCTGTGACACGGTCAAACAGCAGATGTTTGCCGAAATGATAAACCGCATAGGTCTCGTCCTCGAAGGTCTCAAAGGTGACCTCAATGCCGGCGTAAGAGGAAGAAAAGCCCTCCACGCTCTCAATGATCTCATAGACCAGCACCTCGGAGGAGAATGCCCAATAGGTCAGCGTATAGTAAAACGCGAGATGATCGGGCGAGGCAAACTCCAGATCGTAACGCTGACGAGACAGATCCAATTCGAGCTCGTCTTGCGAAAAATGCACACCGTTTTGATAGGCATCGATGATGGCGGCGATTTCATTCACATCGGTAATCGAAACAAGCGAATACTGCGTGGTTGCGGCGGAGAAGACTTTGATCTGTTCCACGTTCATCTCCCAAAGCGCGGGGAGCGTCAGGGTGGAATTGTAGAACAGTTGTCCTTCGTCGTTGGAGAGATATTTTTCGGAATCGGTCTTGTCGATCGAATAAATGATCATGTCTTGGCTTTTTCCCTGGGGAATCTTGGCAACCGGGTTATTCTCCACGTAGTTCCTCGCCCGATAGGTCTGGGGGGCGGCTAAATAGGAAGCGCCGCTCTTTTCATTGACGTATGCTCCGTCGGCATAGGCAAAATCGGGGAGCTTGGAACAGGAAGAGAGCAAAAGCAATGCCGTCAGCAAGAGGACGAGCACGCGAAAGAGGTTTCGTTTCATCTTGTAGGATTCCTTTCCAAAATCAATAGCCAAAGACGCCGGACAGAGAATCGTCGTCCTCAATCCATTCACTGACGTCGATGACGCGATATTCATCCTTGGTGTCGCGGACGATGACGGTGGAGATGCCTGCGTTCAGGATCTGGCGCTTGCACATCATGCAGGAGTTTGTTCCCGGCACCAATTCACCCGTTTTGGTGTCAAGGCAGGACATGTAAAGCGTTGCGCCCAGCATCTGCTCGCGGGATGCGGCGATGATCGCGTTCGCCTCGGCGTGGACCGAACGGCAAAGCTCATAGCGCTCGCCACGCGGGATGTTCAACTTGTCCCGCATGCAAACGCCCAGATCCGAGCAGTTCTTGCGTCCGCGGGGGGCGCCGTTGTAGCCGGTGGAAATGATCGAATCGTTCTTGACGATGATCGCGCCGAACATTTTTCTCAGGCAAGTGGAACGCTCTGCCACGGTTTGCGCAATGTCTAAATAGTAATTATGTTTGGATACGCGTGTCATAATTTTTCTTCCTTTCATCGGCGTGAGGGCATACCCCACCATTTTATCATCTCTTATTATAATATATTTCTATTTCAAAATCAAGGATGCAAGCGAAAAATTTATGCTTTATTCATGTTTTTTCAAAACGAAGAGAGGATGGTTGGGGAAAAGATCTCGACAATTTTTTCTCAAAGCCCTTGCACTTTTGCGGGAAAAGGAATATAATATAGTTAGAATCTGCAAGGGGGAGAAAATATGACGGGAAGAGAATGGCGAAAGCGCCTTGACGGCGCGCGGTGTACGGTGATCGGCTTGGGCGTTTCCAACCGTCCGCTCGTTGATTTTTTGCTTTCCCACGGCGCGTTGGTGACGGTTTGCGATCGCAAATCACGCGAGGAGCTGGGAGATGTGCCGGCGCAGCTCGAGGCACGCGGCGTTGTCCTGCGGCTGGGAGAAGGCTATCTCGACGCGGTGGATGGCGACTTTGTGTTCCGTTCTCCCGGATTGCGTCCCGACCATCCCGCGCTTCTGGCGGCAGTTGACCGCGGTGCGATCCTTTCCTCGGAAATGGAGCTTTTTTTTGCGCTGTGTCCCGCCAAGATGATTGGAATTACCGGTAGCGATGGAAAGACCACCACCACCACGCTGACCGGCTTGATGCTGGAGCAGGCTTGCCGCCGTCGCGGATGCGGTCGTGTGTTTGTGGGAGGCAACATCGGCAGACCTCTGCTTTCCGCGGTCGACTCGATGTGCGAGGACGACTTTTGTGTGGTGGAGCTGTCGAGCTTTCAATTGCAGACCATGAAAACTTCTCCCTGCCGTGCCGCGGTGACAAACGTCACGCCCAACCATCTCGATTGGCATACGGGTATGGAGGAATACGTGGCGGCGAAAAAGAATCTGTATCAAAACGTGGGCTGTGAGCGCTTCATAACCAACGCCGAAAATGCCCAAACAAGAAACATGGCGGCGGAATCAAGCCTTCCGCGCACGCTTTTTTCCTCGCAAAAGTCGTCTCTTGAGGATTTCGGAGATCTGCTTTGCGAGGGAGACCGCGCACTTTGGCTTGCCGATGGGAAGATCATGGCGTGGGACGGCAGAGAGACGCGCGCGGTGCTGGATCGCAAGGATCTGTTCCTTCCGGGCGTTCACAACGTGGAAAACTGCATGACGGCGATCGCGCTGACCGACGGATGGGTATCCGACGAGGATATTTTTGCGGTGGCATCTACCTTTCAGGGCGTTGAACACCGCCTGGAGCCGGTGCGCGAGCTTGACGGCGTGACCTATTACAACAGCTCGATCGATTCCAGCCCCGCGCGCACGGCGGCGGCGCTCTCGGCACTCGCGCCGCGACGTCCGATCGTGATCTGTGGCGGCTATGACAAGAAGATCCCGTTTGCGCCGCTGGCGGACGCGCTTTGCAAGCATGCCAAGGCGGTGGTGCTCACGGGCGCGACCGCGCCGAAAATTCTGGAGGCATTGAAGGCACGTCCCGAGGTGGAGAAGGGGATGCTTCCGATCTATCCGGAGCCTGATTTTACAAAAGCCGTCACCTTGGCACGAGGGCTTGCCGAGCGTGGCGATATTGTCTTGCTCTCACCCGCCTGCGCCAGCTTTGACGCGTTCCCAAATTTCGCCGTGCGCGGGGAGACCTTCCGCAAGATCGTGCAGGGGTTTTGAGCAAATAAAAAGGAGAGAAAAATATGGATCAGAACAATCAATTTGAATTTGAACAAAACGAGCAGTACGCGCCGATGCTGACGGTCAAAAACGCGCGTTATTTTCGCGGACGGGCGCGGGAGGCGCTCAAGGGCAATTGGGTGACGGCGTCGGTGATGTCGTTGGTCTATACGCTGATGCAGATCCTGACGGTTGCGGTCGGCGTGCCGCTCATGCTTTTTATGCTCCTTGCGACAAAGGAGGCGGTGGGAACAGAGCGCGTGCTGTTTTTGTTTCTTGCGGTCTTGGCTGGATACGGCTTGATGTTTGCCGTGATGATCTTTGTCATTGCGCCGCTGACGGTGGGGTATTCTCACGTACATCTGAAGCTCATCGACGGGCAAACGCCGGAGATCGACTCGATGTTTTCTTATTTCAAAAAGGCGTATTGGAAATCGGTTGGTATCGCCGCGTGGCAGATGCTTTTGGCGTTTGGTTGTACGCTTTTGGTTTTTGTCGCCGTACTTTTTGAAAGGCTTCTTTCCGGGTGGATCGGAGACAGCAAGCTTCTTTTCGCGGCGTTTTTCGCGGTTTTCACGGTGGCTTGGGCGGCGTTGTTGCTTTTTGTTCTTTACCGCTATATCATGGCGCCCTTCATCCTTGCCGAATATCCCGAAATGCGCGCAATCGACGCGTTGCGCAGCTCGGCGACGCTGATGAAGGGAAGAAAATGGAAGCTGTTTTGCATGCAATTCAGCTTCATCGGTTGGGGGCTGGTCTGGCTTCTTGCGTCGATTGTGACGCTGGGCTTGGGCGGCTTGGTCGGTCAGTTCGTTCTGACGGCGTATATGCAGACCTCTCTCGCCGCCTTCTATCACGAGGCTGCCAACCGCGACGCCTCCAAGGACGTCGAGTTCCCGAGCATCGATCCCGACGATTACGTTGTGGATTGAATGTGAAAAAGATATTTTGAAAAAAGAAAGGCCGTTTTTGAAAACGAAGCAAAAGAAACATGGTATTTTCCGAAAGAATCAATCAACTTGCCGCCGAGGCGGAGATCGCTCTGGCGGAGCATTTTGCGCGGATCGACCGCGTAGCCTTTGAAAATACGCAAAAGGTGATGGACGCTTTCCGAGAGCATCGCGTATGCGACGCGATGTTCCAATCGGGGAGCGGTTATGGCTACGATGACCGGGGCAGAGACGTTCTGGACGCGATCTGGGCGGACGTCATGGGGGCGGAGGCAGCCCTTGTGCGCCACAGCATCGTCAGCGGAACACACGCGCTCACCATCGGTCTGTTTGGCATTTTGCGCCCCGGAGACGTGATGTATTCGGTGGCGGGCAAGCCCTACGACACCCTGGAGGAGGTCATCGGATTGACCGGAACTCCGGGAGACGGATCTCTGCGCGACTTTGGTGTGGACTACGAGCAGACCGACCTGAACGAGGACGGCAGTTTCCGCTTTGACGAGATCGCGGACAAGCTTCGCGCGTTCGGCAAGCGCGCGAAAATGGTATTTGTGCAACGCTCGAAGGGTTATTTGAACCGCAAGACGCTGAGTGTGCATGACATTGGCAAGCTTGCCGATTTCGTGCATGGCATCAGTCCCGAGACCTTTGTGGTGGTCGACAACTGCTACGGAGAGTTTGTGGAAACGCTGGAACCTTCGGCGCTTGGTGCCGATCTCGTCATCGGCTCGCTCATCAAAAATCCGGGCGGCGGCATGGCGGAGAGCGGCGGCTATCTCTCGGGCACGAAGCGTGCCGTCGAGCTGGCAAGCTACCGACTGACCTCGGTCGGCATCGGTGCTGAGGTCGGGGCATCACTTGGACAGAACAAGCTGATGTATAAAGGTCTCTTCTATGCTCCGCACACCACCGCGCAAGCCCTCAAAACCGCGCATCTGGCGGCGTATATCTTCGAAAAACTGGGATTTGACGTCGAGCCTCGTTGGAACGAGGAACGCTATGACATCATTCAGACCGTCATCACCGGTTCCGAAGCCCTTCTTTGCGCATTCTGCCGCGGCATTCAGCAGGGCTCTCCGGTCGATTCCTTTGTCACGCCCGAGCCGTGGGCGATGCCGGGTTACAGCGACCGCGTGATCATGGCGGCGGGCGCGTTTACACAAGGCAGCTCGATCGAGCTTTCCGCCGACGGACCTCTTCGCCCGCCCTATACCGCCTTCTTCCAAGGCGGCTTGACCTATGAAAGCGGCAAGATCGGCATTCTCGCCGCCGCACAGAGTATGCTCGAAAACGAAAAAGACAATTGAAACAGCGATTTTTGATGGGACGCGTTTGTGGGGGACGCGAATTGTGGGGGACGCGATTGTGGGGGACGCGATTGTGGGGGACGCGATTGTGGGGGCTTCTTGAAAGAAGCCCCCACACCCCCAAGAACTTTTCGGACAGAGGGAAAAAGGAAACCCTTTGTCTCTGCGCCCATCCAATCAATTGCTCCCGCTGCCATTTTTGGACCACTAACCCAAAATGGCTTTTTTCTTTTGTGGGGGTACTTTTGAAAAAGGATGCGATTGTGGGGGCTTCTTTCAAGAAGCCCCCACACCCCCAAGAACTTTTCGGACAGAGGGAAAAAGGAAACCCTTTGTCTCTGCGCCCATCCAATCAA
>JAFWYJ010000043.1 GCA_017517745.1 Clostridia bacterium
AAAGCGAACAAAAGGTCAACTGTTTTGCAATTTGTTCGCTTTTCTTTTTGCACTTCTGACTCGTTTCTTTTCAGCTTTTCTGTAAATCTTCTGCTTCGCTTTTATGTATGCTACGTCTCCACAGATAGGAAATGCCAGCATTATAAGACCTATAATCACAATACCAACATATGTTGCATCAATCTCCTCGGAGGTCATTTTGTTATTGTCAATCACAATGTCATTGATATAAATTTCCACCACCCAAGGTAAGTTGTCCATTTTACGATATTCAACTTTTTGCCCCTCCAAGAGCTCCGCAAGCTGATCAAGGTTATAACCGATTGCATCGTATAGATCTTTGAGGAGCCACGGATATACAAGTTGAAATTGTTCTCCATCAGACATTTCAACAATGACTACATCTTTTCCACTGGCATAATAAACATCCGCAACAGTACCGCCTGAAATAGAGGTGTTCTCCTCGCTTGGCTTGGAATATTTATCAAACATAATTACACAGAATGAGATAATCACTACTATTGCCACTACTGTTAGCAGCGAAGAGACTATAATATGCTTTCCAAATTCACTTTTTGTCAATTATAATCACTCCCTTCGAGAGTATTATAACACACTTCCACAAATAAATCAAGACGTAGCCTTGCATCTTTAATGAAATCGTGCGTTGCACGATGAAATCCGAGCAAACTCGGATGAAATCTTCAGCCTGCGGCTTCAGATGAAATTAAATCCGCCTCTCTTAACCTTGCGAAGCAAGATTTCATCGCGTAGCGATTTCATCCACGATAGTGGATTTATTCCGACGAAGGCGGATTTAGTTGAAAAAAGCACACATTTGTCCGGTAGACAAATGTGTGCTTTTTTCTGGTGGAGCGTAGGGGATTCGAACCCCTGACCCCAACACTGCCAGTGTTGTGCGCTCCCAACTGCGCTAACGCCCCGATATGTTCATGAATCGAACATATTTTAACACAGATTTTCATGTTTGTCAAGGGCTTTTTGCGATTGTTTTTCGCGCTTTTTGTCTTTTTTCGCGTTCGCAGCTTTTGCACCGAGGTGGTTGACGTTTACACGTCGATTTCGGGCAAGCGGATATAGCCTTTCACTCGATCGTCTCTCGCTCTCTCGACGATGGCGGAATGGTTATGATAATTTCCCATCGCAATCTCCAACTGATCACCGTCAAGCGACAGGATGATGCCCATCTGCGGCACGCCCTTTGCGGTCGGTTCCAGCAATACGATGTCACCGATCTCGGGGGATTCTTCTGGGGGGAGCCACAAGCGGATTTTGGGAAGCTTGGCGTAGCGTTCCCACGCGTCGACGTAAGCAAACGATGTACCCACGCGCGGATCGGGATAGCGAACCGGCAGGCCGACGTCGGCTCTTTCCGTGCAGAGGAACACAAATGCGCCGCTCCAATCTCCCAACAAGCTTTCCTCGGTGACGTCATCCGCAATCTCAAAAAGCTCGGCTATCGGGTGAAGATTTCCGATTGCCGCCACGGTGTCGCCGTGATAATTCTTTCTTGCTTCCTCGCGTGCGATTTCAGCTAATTTGGGGTTCATGCTCACTGTCCTCCGGTTCTTTGACGTTTCTTTTATTGTAGCACATTCGTGGGACAATTGCAACAGAAAAATCGACGTTTTGGGTGAAAATTCTTGAACGGCGAAACTTTAAGGGGGGAGCTTTTTAAAAGCTCCCCCACGAAAATCATATTCTCCGATTAACCGAGCTTTTCCAGCGCGGCCTTGACCCCGCGGAGATTCTCGGCGTATTTGGCAAGCTTTGCGCGCTCGGCGTCCACCACTGCGACGGGAGCCTTGGCGACGAAGCTTTCGTTGGCCAACTTTTTGTTGACGCGGTCGATCTCCGCCGTCAGCTTTTCCATTTCGGCGGTCAGTCTTGCACGCTCCTTCTCGGTGTCGACCAGGTCGGAAAGCGGCAGATAGAGCGTTGCCGAGTCGGTGATGATCTGCACGGCAGAGTCGGCGCTCACCACGGAGGCGTCGAATTTTTCGGCGACCTCGACCTCGGATGCCGATGCCAGACGCACGAAGAAGGGGTGCGTCGAAGCAGCAAAGGAGGAGGCGTAGGCGGTTTCGATATAGATCTTCGCGCGGCGCGAGGGAACGACGTTCATCTCGTTGCGGCGCAGACGGATCGCCTTGATGGCGGCGATGACACGGGAAAGCTCCTCGGTCTCGCGCGGGAAATCGAGAGCGGCGTCTGCCTTGGGATAGGTCGAGATCACGATGCTTTCGCTGTCGCCGTCATGGGGAAGCGCCTGATAGATCTCCTCGGTGATGAAGGGCATGAAGGGATGCAGCAGCTTGAGCGTTCCGGTCAGCACGTAGCAAAGCACGTTTTGCGCCACGAGATTGCCCTCGGTGTCCTTCTCCGACAGGCGGCTCTTGGTCAATTCGATATACCAATCGCAGAAAATATCCCAAATGAATTCATAGATCGTAGCCAAAGCCACGCCAATCTCATAGTGATCCAGCGCGTTCGTCACGGTCGCGACTGCCTTGTTGTACTGCGACAAGATCCACTTGTCCTCGGCGGCAAGGCGGTCGGAGGAGGGAAGCTCGACGCGGTCGATGGTCAGATTCATGCGCACGAAGCGGGAGGCGTTCCAAAGCTTGTTTGCAAAGTTGCGCGCCGCCTCCATCTTTTCGTCGGAGAAGCGCATATCGTTTCCGGGCGAGTTACCCGTCGAGAGTGCGAAGCGAAGCGCATCGGCACCGTATTTTTCGATGATCTCGAGCGGATCGATGCCGTTGCCAAGCGACTTGGACATCTTGCGGCCCTGCGCGTCACGCACAAGACCGTGAATGAAGACCGTGCCGAAGGGCTTCTCGCCCATCTGCTCGAGTCCCGAAACGATCATACGAGACACCCAGAAGGTGATGATGTCATAGCCGGTCACCAGTACGCTGGTGGGATAATACTTGGCGAGGTCGGCGGTCTTTTCGGGCCAGCCCATCGTCGAGAAGGGCCAAAGCGCCGAGGAGAACCAGGTATCCAGCACGTCCTCGTCCTGATGCACGGGGGCGCCGCACTTGGGGCAGGCGGTGAGATCCTCGCGCGAGACGGTCATCTCGCCGCAAGCGTCGCAGTAGAACGCGGGGATACGGTGTCCCCACCAGAGCTGACGCGAGATGCACCAGTCAAGGATATTGTTCATCCAGTTGAAGTAGTTCTTGGAGAAACGCTCGGGGATGAAGTTGATGTCGCCGTCCTCGACCGCCTTGATCGCGGGTTCTGCGAGGGGCTTCATTTTGACGAACCACTGATCTGAGGTCATCGGCTCGACCGTCGTGCCGCAACGGTAGCAAACGCCGACGTTGTGATCGTGGGGAACGGTCTTGACGAGATACCCTGCGGCATCCAGATCGGCAACCAGCGCCTTACGGCAGGCGTAGCGATCCATGCCCTCGTATTTTCCGGCACCCGCATTCATGGTGGCGTCGTCGTTCATGACCTTGATCTGCTCAAGTCCGTGACGCTGACCGACCATGAAGTCGTTGGGGTCGTGCGCGGGCGTGATTTTCACGCAACCCGTACCGAAGCCGATCTCGACGTAGTCGTCGGCGATGACGGGGATCTCTCTGCCGACCAGGGGCAGGATCAGCGTCTTGCCGATCAGATGCTTCATGTCCTCGTCCTCGGGGTTGACCGCGACGGCGGTGTCACCGAACATGGTCTCGGGGCGCGTCGTGGCGATCTCGACAAAGCCGTCCTCGCCCTTGATGGGATATTTGATATGCCAGAAGCTGCCGGGCTGGTCCTTGTATTCGACCTCCGCGTCGGAAAGCGCGGTCAAGCAACGCGGACACCAGTTGATGATGCGGTAACCGCGATAGATCAGTCCTTTTTCATAAAGGTTGACGAACACCTCGCGCACCGCCTTGGAGCAGCCCTCGTCAAAGGTGAATCGCTGACGGCTCCAATCGCAGGACGCGCCCAATTTTTTGAGCTGACCCGTGATGCGAGCCTCGTATTTATCCTTCCACTGCCAAACGCGCTCGAGGAATTTTTCGCGTCCGAGATCATAGCGCGAGAGTCCCTCCTCCACGCGCAGACGCTCCTCGACCTTGATCTGCGTAGCGATGCCCGCGTGGTCGGTGCCGGGGATCCAAAGCGTGTTGAAGCCCTGCATTCTCTTGTAGCGAATCAAAATGTCCTGCAGGGTCTCGTCCAGCGCGTGGCCCATGTGTAGCTGTCCCGTGACGTTGGGGGGCGGAATGACGACCGAGAAATGCTCGGCTTGGTTCTTGACGTCGGGCGTGAAGTATCCCTTTTCACACCAGGTTTTGTAGATTCTGTCCTCAAACTCGCCGGGGGCGTAGGTTTTCGGCAGCTCGTGATATTGATCCATTTTTCATAGACCTCCTGTTGATGGTTTCCAAAAATAATAAACGAATACGAAAGGCTTCCCGACAAAAGAAAAAGCCTCCAAGTCCCGATCAGGACGTGGAAGCACGCGGTACCACCTGATTTCATGCGCCTGGGCGCACACCCTCAAATCCCGTAACGTGGGAAGCCGTCGCAGACTACGCAAGCGGAACGTCAAAGCACTTCCGCTCTTCACCCACACCGCTTGGGAGCGACTTCGCCGTCTTGTGTCAGGGGACTCGCACCAACCGTCCCTTCTCTGATGACCGTCAAACGACTACTACTCTCCGTCATGGCGTTTAGAAAAGTATAACATAAAAACGATGGTTTGTCAACTCTTTTCGTCAAAAAAGTTGGGCTTTTTGCTTTGGATGATATCGCATCACATTTGAAAGGAACGTGCAACTTCAAAAACAGATCACTCTCGGTTCTCGCGTCTGTTTTTTGAAATTCTCCTTCTCGCGCTTGGCAATCAAAAAAGCTCGGACTTCGTCCGATTTTGAATTTTTTCAAGAGATTATTCACTTCAAGACTTGCAAAAGACGTACAATTGCAGTATAATAAAAGCAATCAAAAAAGGAGGCAAGAAAAATGCGTTTTGCGGATTTTTTGTTCTATTTGGTATTGTTTACCGCCCTGCTCGCACCCGGTTATATTCTCGGCAAGCTCAGCAGACTTGAGGAGCATGCCATGAAAAGTATATCCAATCTTCTGACCGACGTCGCCCTGCCGTTTTTGGTGCTGTCGAATCTTTTGAAAACCGACTTTTCATCGATCGGTGTGACCGAGCTGCTGGTCTGTATTCTGTTCCCGCTTTTCACCAGCTTTGCACCGATTCCGATCACCGCGCTCCTCTTTCGCGGCAAGGAGGAGGCGACTGCGCGTGTGTGCCGTTTTTGCGCGATCTTTCCCAACTGCAGCTTTCTTGGAATCCCTCTTGCCGCGGCACTCTTTCCGGACGATCCGCGTCCCGTGCTGTTTCTCTCGCTTTTCAACGTTTTCAGCACGCTGATCTATTTGACGCTTGGCATCTCGATTCTTTCGGGAGACCGACGTCACGCCGATCTGCGCCGCGCGTTCCTCAAGCCGATCACGGTGGCGGTCGTGTTGGGTGTTTTGCTCTCGGTCACGGGGCTTGGCGCGCGCCTCCCCTTCATCGGTACCTTTGTCGCTTATCCCGCGGCGCTGACCACGCCGCTCGCCATGACGGTGCTGGGATTCTCGCTCTCGCGCATGAAATTGCGTGAGATGGTCACAACTCGTGAGCTTTATTCGACGTCGCTTGTCAAGCTGGTGATCTCTCCCGTTCTCGCGCTGGCGGCGCTGTTTTTGATCGAGCTTTTGCCCGGTATTTCGCTGGATTCTTCTCTTATCGTGGCAATGCTGATCGCGAGCGGCGTTTCCTCGGCGGCAAGCGCTCCCGCCCTGGCTGAGACCTACGGAGAAAAGCCGCAGCTTGCGGCAATTCTGACGCTTGGCACGACGCTTCTTTGCGTGGCGACGCTCCCGCTTCTTTCTCTGCTTTCGGATTTCCTTTTTTAATCCGAGGATCCTGCCCGAAAGTGCATCGTAAGGATCGGACCAAAATCACGTAAAAAAAGAAAAAGGGGAACTTTCTTTTGGGAAAAGTTCTCCTTTTTCTCGGTTTTGCAGTTGCATCAGGCATCCTTCTTGACGTCCAGAACCTGTTTGCCGTTGTAAAAGCCGCAAACCTTGCAGACGCAATGGTTCTTTACAAATGCGTCACAAGCCGGATTGGAACACTTGTTCATGCCGGGCACAGCGAGCTTGCTGTTGTTGGAGCGTCTCTTGTCTCTGCGGGCTTTCGATACTTTTTTCTTCGGTACTGCCATGTCTACACCTCCTCTTGCGTGAAATGTTTATGTTTCACGTTGAATTACTGATTTTCTTCCTCATCTTTGTCAAACAGCGTCTTCAGGATCGCAAGCCGCGGATCGGGCTCAAAGGTTGGACAGCCGCAATCTCCGAGACGGCGGGGCTTCCCACACTTGGGACAGAGTCCGGGGCAATCCTCGCTACAAAAGATGCGCATGGGGAAAGAGAGAAGCAATTCCTCGCGGATTGTTTCGTCGAGGTCGAGCGTGCCGTCTTCAATCACAGCGTACTCATCCACGTTTTCCTCCAACTGCTGCTCCGTCAGCGTACCCTCGGCGGCAACCGTTCGCTCAAGCGTTACGGCAAACTCACCGCCAACAAGCTCCAGACACCGTGCGCACTCGGTGTGGTAGGACACGGTCGCCGTCAAGGAAAGGCGCATATAGCCCGCCTCGTCGGTCACAAATCCCTCCACGTGCGCGTCGCTGTCGGACGTGACACCCATCGGAAGCTCGGGTGTGAGCATGTAGTTGATGGCGATTCGCTCGACCTCTCCGCGGAGCATCGGACGCATATCCAAAACCATCGGTCACACCCCCCTTTTTTGATTGACAAAAAATGCGATATAAAATATTATAACCGTTTTTTGTTCGTTTGTCAAGAGCTTTTTGATAATTCGGTGTTTTTTGCGCGATATTATTTGGTTTTTATCCCTTTTTTGTCTGCTTTTCCACGGCGGGGAAGGTTGACAGCGGGCTTGGTGTGTGATATAATATCATTCGGAAACAGATTTTGAGAAAAGGAGGAGCGGAGCGTTATGCGTACTGTGGGAATCATCTGTGAATGCAATCCCTTTCACGGGGGACACGAATATCTGATCGGTCGCGCCAAGGAATCGGGTGCCGATGCGGTGATCTGTGTCATGAGCGGCTATTTCGTTCAGCGCGGTGAGGCGGCGATCGCACCCGCGCATTTGCGCGCCGAGGCGCTTCTTGAGGGCGGCGCCGACGCGGTTTTGGAGCTTCCGTTTCCTTTTTGTTCCTCCGGCGCCGAGTTTTTTGCCTCGGCAGGCGTGGAGATTCTCGACCGACTTGGTGTTGGCGAGCTTTGGTTTGGTTCGGAATGCGGAGAGATCACGCGTCTCGATCGCTTGTCCGCTCTTGCCGACACCGAGGCGTTTCGCGCAGATTACAGCGCGGCGACGCGAGGCAACGGCGGTACGGCGAAGGAATACCTCGATCGTCTTTGCGCGCTTGCGGGTGACGGAGAGCCGCTTTCCTCCAACGACATTCTCGGAATTGCCTATCTGCGCGCCCTCCGCGCAAGAGATTCAAGCATGCGCGCTGTGACCGTCAAGCGGGAGGGAAGTGCCTACCGTGACGGTGAGATCACGGCGGGGAAATATCCCTCCGCGACGGCACTTCGTCGGATTTGGCGTGAGGAGGGGCTTGAGGCAATGCTGACACGTCTGCCGGAACAAACGCGCGAGATTTATCGCCGCGAACATCCGCCGCTTGCCGATCTCGCGCTTGCCGAGCTTTTGATTCTCGGGCACCTCCGTCTGACGTCTCCCGAGGCGTTGGAGGCGATTGCAGAGCTTGGCGGTGGGCTTGGAAACCGTTTGGCGGAATGCGCCCGAGAGGCACGGACATTTGACGAGCTGCTCTCTCTTGCCGCCACGAAAAAATATCCGAACGCGCGTGTACGCCGAGGCATTCTCTTTGCGCTCACGGGCATTCGGGACGGGGATCTGCGAGCCTCCCCCGCCTACGTGCGCCTGTTGGCGGCAAACGCGAAAGGCCGTCAATTCCTTGCCGAGACTCGAAGAGAGCAGACGATCCCCGTGGTGACGCGCCGCACCGATCTGCCGAGCAGAGCGGAAGCCGAACGCCAAGCCGAGTGGGAGAGGCGGGCGTTTGCGCTCTATTCGCTCTGCCTGCCGACGCCATGCTCCGAGACCTCGCTTTGGACGAGGGGTGTTGTCATCAAAAAATAGGTATTGACAAAAGAAAAAAAGTATAGTATAATTATGATAGATGATTATGCCGAACGGCAAGAACCATAGAGTCGAAAGGAGACAGAAACATGGCACAGGACGCAAGACCTTTGGTCGAGGGAAAATATCTGGAATATCTGGATAAGCCTCTGGTGCGCGAGGAAAATACGATCTGCTACGGAGATATCAACAATGATAAGTGTATTTTGATCTTGGAGATCATGTCCTTCAAGAAGGTGGGCGACAAGGAGCTGCCGAAGGACGTGTTGATCCAGGTGATCGATTCCAAGGATCCCACCAAGATCCTCAAGCAGGGCAAAAAAGAGGGCCTGCACGACGCGTTCACGATGGGACTCGTCTGGCTGGATATGGCGCTGAAGGCAGCGAAATAAGATTCTTCTCGAAGGGGAGCGTATGGGTGCTTGCGCACGGTTACGCTCCTTTTTTCGTTCGCGCGGTGCGATTTTTTGAAATCGGTACGATAAAATTTTCATTATTGTTGACATTTGTGAAAATATATGATAAAATATATAAGTTAAAATGAATTTCAAGATTCGATAAAGTGAGGATGATGAAACATGCATTGGTCAGACGAGATCGCTCAAAGAATTATTGATCGCAATCCCGAAAAAGAAGAATACGTTTGTGCCGCGGGCATCAGCCCCTCGGGCTCGGTCCACATCGGCAACTTCCGTGACGTTGCCACGTCGCTGTTTGTGGTCAAGGCGTTGCAGAAGAAGGGCAAGAAGGCAAAGCTGCTCTTTTCTTGGGACGAATATGACCGTTGCCGCAAGATCCCCGCAAACGTGCAGGCGGTCGTGGGCAGCGATTATGACAAATATATCGGTTCTCCCTACGTGGACATTCCCGATCCCTGGGGCTGCCACGAGAACTACGCGAAGCATTTCGAGGAGGAATTCCTCAATGCGATGAAGATGTTCGGCATCGAGATGGACTATCGCTATCAGGCACAGATGTACCGCTCCGGTGCTTACCGAGAGGATATTCTCGAGTCGCTGAGAAAGCGCGGCGAGATCTTTGATATTCTCGATTCCTTCAAGACCAAGGATCCCGACAAGACGCCCGAACAGCTCAAGGCGGAGCATGACGCTGAGAGAGAGGTTTACTATCCCGTCAGCATCTTCTGCCCCGAGTGTCACACCGACTTTACCACCATTACGAAGCTTTCCGACGACTGCACCGAGGCGGATTACACCTGCCGTTGCGGTCACAAGGGACATTTCAATTTCCTGACCGACACCGATTGCAAGCTTGGCTGGAAGATCGACTGGCCGATGCGTTGGAGATACGAGAAGGTCGATTTTGAGCCGGGCGGAAAGGACCATGCCGCTCCCACGGGCTCTTACAGCAACTCCAAGATCGTCTCCAAGAAGATTTTCAACTA
Source organism: Clostridia bacterium (assembly GCA_017517745.1). Classification (GTDB taxonomy): domain Bacteria; phylum Bacillota; class Clostridia; order Oscillospirales; family CAG-272; genus UMGS1865. The sequence continues at coordinate 9,639 of JAFWYJ010000043.1, forward strand.
TGACGCGCCCTTGTTCCAGGGCTATGAATTCATCGGCATCAAGGGCATGACGGGCAAGATGTCCAGCTCGTCCGGACTCAACCTGACGCCCGAGACGCTGCTCAAGCTCTATCAGCCCGAGGTGGTTCTCTGGCTCTATTCCAAGACCGAGCCCACCAAGGCGTTCGATTTCTGCTTTGACGATGGCATTTTGCGCCAGTATTTTGAGTTTGACAAGATGCTGACCGACTGCCGCGAGGGCAAGGCTTCCGACGTCATCCGTGATATTATGTATCTGTGTCAGGTCGAGGGACGCGAGATCGAGACCGTTCCGATGTCTTTGCTGGTTCAGCTCGGTTCGATCGTCAACTTCAACGTGCCGATGCTGGAGACCGTGTTTGAGAAGATCGGCACGCCCTACAAGGCAGAGCAATTCGCCGACCGTCTCGACCGCGCGAAGTTCTGGCTGGAGCAGTGCGCGCCCGATCAGGTCAACCGTCTGCGCGCGACGCGTAACTGGGAGGTTTACAACGCCCTGAATGAGAACGAGCAGAAGGCGATCGCGCTGCTGCACGATGATATTGCCAAGGGCGGATATACGCTCGACGAATTGAACGCCGAGCTTTACGCGATCCCCAAGCAGGTTTGGGGAACCGACATGACCGACAAGGAGCTCAAGGGCATTCAGGGTGCCTTCTTCCGCACCGTCTACAAGCTCCTGATCGACAAGGAAAAGGGACCGCGTCTCTATCTGTTCCTGTACGCCATCGAGTCCGAGAAGTACGTGGGACTCCTGGATTTCTCCTATCCGCAGACCGAAGCCGAGATCGCGGCAGACAAGCCTGCTGAAGAGGCTTGCTGTGTCGAAGAGGCACCCGCCGAGAACCGCTAGCCCGATCCCGTCGAGCCGATCAAGGAGCAGGTGGTGATCGAGGACTTCCAGAAGCTCGATATGCGTGTTTGCAAGATCCTCAAGGCGGAATCGGTGCGCAAGTCGCACTCCTGCCTCAAGCTGACGCTCTTCGACGGCATCGGCGAGAGAGTGATCATGTCCTCGATCAAGGAGGAATACAAGCCCGAGCAGCTGATCGGCAGAAAGATCATTGTGCTTGCCAACCTCAAGCCCAACCGTATCTGCAACGTCAACTCCAACGGTATGCTCCTTGCCGCAACCAACAACGCTTGCGGCTGTCAGGTCATCTTCGTTGACGATTGCGTTCCCGAAGGCACCGCGATTCATTAATAGGTTTTTTGAAGGGAAGAAGGCCGTGGGAGAGGGAAAAACTCTTGAAAGAGCTTTTCCCCTCTCCCACACCCTCTCCTCTTTCAGAACCTTTTCAAACGCAGCCTGCCGATTCCCACCGCACAGCGGCAGGACACGGCAGGCTGTGCGCTTTGCGCAGCTTTGATGTGATGAGAATCGATTTTATGAAGGAGGTCAATGATGGAGCAACAACGTCTCTTTGATTATATTCCGGGTCAACAAGGACCTGACGAGGTTTTGTTTGAAAGCGCGCACGTCCGAGACAAAAGCTTCTGGCGGGAGTTTTACGGATTTTCGCTTTTCAAGCGTCCGTTCAACGTGGTAATATCGGTTTTCATGGCACTCTATTTCGTCGGATTTCTGTTCCTTTGGATTTTTGGCGGAGATTTTTCAGGGGCCTTGATCATCCCGATCATTTGGGTTGCTTTGGTTGCTTTCCTTTATTTCAAAAACGTCAAAATTTCGTTGGCGCGAGAGGAGGAGATCTCAAACGACACACCGACCGTTTACACGATTCGGATCACGAATTCGGGAATGACCTACACGTCCTCGCTCGGCACGAAGCACGAGACGGATCTTTCAAAGATCAAAAAGGTTTGGATCACGAAGCACTATCTGATGCTTCAAACGCCCTCAAAGCTTTGCTTTACGGTCAAAAAGGATGGCTTTACCGTGGGCACGTATGAGGAATTTTGCGCGTTTCTGCGCGCCAAGGGATTTAAGGTCAAAACCAAATAAACAACGCGAAGCGAAGGAGGCTTCCGCCTCGCACCAAGCGAAAAAATTCCCCACAAGACGGGGGCTTTGCATCGGTCTTGCGGGGAAGGTTCTTGTGGGTGAGAGGTTTGTAGACAAAAGAAGCATCAAATAGTAAATTGCAAAATATAACAATCCCTCAGTCACCTTGCGGTGCCAGCTCCCTTTACACAAGGGAGCCTAAAGAATAGTTTTACCATCAAAGCAATTGTATTTTTGTTAGCAAATGATTCTTTGAAGCCTCCCTTGTGTAAAGGGAGGTGCCGAGCTTGCGAGGCGGAGGGATTGTTTTCGTCCTTTGGATGCATACCATTGCCTTGGGTTTCACACTCTCCACGAACTTTACACACGAAAGGAGTATTTCCATGAATTTGAATGTAAAAATAAAATTATCCCGCGGCATGAGCGCGCCTGAATACGCTACGAGCGGCTCGGCGGCAGTCGATCTGCGCGCCGCGCTGGAGGAGGGTGAGGTTCTCACGCTCGCGCCCGGGGAGCGCGCGCTTGTCCCCACCGGGCTTTCGATCTCGCCCGAGACGAGCGACGTGGTTGCCGTCATCGCGGGACGCAGCGGCTTGGGTGTGAAAAAGGGTGTGACGCTTTCCAACAGCATCGGTGTCATTGACAGTGATTATCGCGGAGAGATCTGCGTGGGTCTTGTCAACCACGGCGACGAGCCGTTCGAGGTGCGTCGCGGCGATCGCATCGCGCAGATGATGTTTCTGCCCGTTCTTGCCGCCAATTTTTTGATCGTCGAAACGCTCGACGAGACCGAGCGCGGCGCGGGCGGCTTCGGTCACACGGGTGTGAAATAAACAAATATAGAACCGTGTGGGGTGACTTTGAAAAAGCCACCCCACACCTTTTTATTGACATTCTTCGATCATTATTTTCCGATTTTTTGAAAACGGCCCATTACTTTGACGAGCTTTGGTCTGTTATAGCGTTGAAGGATCACAAACAAAGAATCAAACAGCATTGCCAGAACAGACGTTATCGTCAGGGTAACCGCTCCGCCCAGAAACGGGATTGCAGCGATTGGCAACAGGCTGAGCACCATAATGATCTCGTGAACGACCTCCGCTTGACAGGTCGCGCCGACAAGTTCTTTCATGGTTTTTTGACTTGTATCAAACGTATCCGGGCTGTAGGTCGGAAGGTATTTTTTCCACTTTCGCACGCGTATTCGTTGGTAAAACTTTTTTTCAAACCTTTTTTCGCGAAACCACACGTTTTTATGATCGGCTTTGTTTTTCATGATGAAATTTACAACACTGCCGACCGCAAGCCTCATTGCAAAGTGATACAGCGTGATGCCGATCGTAATCGCAACAGTCTCGGCAATCTCATTTTGGGTCACAATGAAAACGGGCAAGGCGATTGCAAATCCTGCAAGCAAGAAAGCGGTTATCAAAATCATTTTGGTCTTCAATGCATGATCCTCACAAATTTCAGAGTTAACAGTTGTATGATAGCATAAAATTTGTCAAAAGTAAACAGGGAAGCGGTTTTTAAAATGGAATCGCCATAGGAAAAGGGGAGGCGAAACGCCTCCCCTGCAAAAATCACAGCACTTGTCGGAGAGGGAATTTTTCTCCCGCGAAACGATTTAAAGTGCCGTATCCATCCACTCGATTCGTGCGACGCACCAATCCAGCACTTCTTGATAATAGTCGCCGTGATTCTCCCAAAATCGGAACCACTGCCAATGCAAATGATTTCTGTTGTAATACGGATCAAGGATCTCCTGCTCGTTGCGAAGGTTCTCTATGACCGAAAGAAGCGTTTCTTTTACTTCGTCGAATCGTTCGCCGGCAAGAGCTTTGAATTCGGGTGAATTCTTGATCATCAGATCAAACCAATTGTTGACGGAATGAAATCCTTCGATTCTGTCACGGTATGCATTGCGTGTCTTTCCGGTGGACGGGCCGATCGCGCTCCAATCGAAATCCCAGATCGGGCCCATTTTCATGGGGCCGCTTTTGGTTTTATACATATAAACCGACTTCCAGTTGATTTCCGGTTGCCCCATGGTTTCTTGAACGATGTAATAATCAATGAAACTGTCAATATCAACAAGCGCGGAAAGCTTTTCGAGCGAGCCTTCTTTGCAAGCGTTGTCAACGTCGGTGATATACTTTTTGATGTATTCAAATTGCTCGGCAGTATATCTTTCGTCGGCTTCCGGATACTTTATGGCGTATGCGCCGCTGTCGGTTCTGAACCAGTCGACGCCTTCTTCTCCCTCATCGGGGGCATAGGCGTCAAGCTCTACAAGAAACGGAACTTCGACATCCTCTGCCGTAAAGTCTTCCTTGACTCCCGTTCTTCCGGCATTCTCATCCACCTGATCGGTTAAAAGGTAGAGTCCGTTGTATTTGCCGTTGATATAAAGCTCTACGTAATGATAAGAGGGGACGAACACGTCGGTTTGAAGCGCGTCTGCCATTCCAAATGCAAGCCGATCCTTTACCGCGGAAAAATCACTGTAAAGCGCTAAAAGCACCCAGCTTTTATTTTTTGCTTCGCCAAAGAGCGATACTTTTTCGTCAAATTTAATTCGATACGGTTTTTTGGGATGCGCCCACGTCGAGTTGCCTCTTCCTCTGATTCCTGCTGTATATTGATCGATTTCAGTGCCGGATATGGAAACCGTGCAGTCAACGTAATCTTCTTTGGATACAATTTCGGCTCCGAAAGTATCAATGTCGATCCGAGGGATGGCTCGCTCTTGCTCGCATACCTTCGTTGATTTTCTGTAATGAAACCAGGTGATGCCACCGCCAACGAGCCCGATGATACAAATCACTGCGAGCGTCCATACGAAAACCAATGCGATCCTTTTTTTCATACCGTCTTTCTCCTTTATGCGTTCTACCGGATATTATACCATAAATTTCGACAAAAGTAAATAGAACGGCGATATTTTTCCGATGGAATTGATTTTTGAAAAAGGGGAGGCGAAACGCCTCCCCTGCAGACAAATATTATTCTCTCACCGTAGGGGAGGGGTTTCCCCTCCCGCAAAAACAAAGAACCCGCCGATTTGCACCAAGATCGCACCGACAGTCAGCGCGGTTCTGTGGGGCAAATTACATAGCAGTTATCATTATCATGAAATAAACAACCATGGCAATTATAGTTAAAACCGTGAAAAACATAACACAGTTTTTGATTGTTCTAATTAAATTCAACTTTTTGTATGTAAGATATTCTGCAATTTCCGACTCGGTTAAATCCGTTTCGTAAACGGTATAAAATTCCGTTGTTGATGTTTCTCCGTTATCATAAACATAAGCAAAAACACCATTGGGAAGAACGCCGCCATCTTTTAAAATTTTCTGATATTCTTTGTTTTCTTGTTTGGAACATGGGATTTTTTGTAACAAATCAAACTCAAACTTATATGATCGCAATTCATCCCTTAAATTGATTTTTTCTTTTGGCATTAGAGTTCTACCTCCGTAAATTCAAATTTATCTAACAGCTGTATTATACCATAAATTTCGACAAAAGTAAATAGAACGGCGATATTTTTGCCGATGGAATTGATTTTTGAAAAAGGGGAGGCGAAACGCCTCCCCTGCAGACAAATATTATTCTCTCACCGTGGGGGAGGGGTTTCCCCTCCCGCAAAAACAAAGAACCCGCCGATTTGCACCAAGATCGCACCGACAGTCAGCGCGGTTCTGTGGGGCAAATTGGGATTTGTCGGTCTCACAATTTGAAATCTTATTTTTTTATTACTTTCTTGCACCAAGTGCGTTTGTTGCATTTCGGACACTTCAAATGCCGAGTCGTTCCTCTATGCATCGCCCACAGTGCTTCTGAATAGGTAGGCACAATTTCGTGACCGCAATTTTTGCACCTGTAAGCACCCACACTGACCTCAAGCTTTAATGCATAGAAGCACGGTATCAGGAAGAACACGCAGAGCGTAAGTATTGCAACGAGCATCCAAGGACCCTCGGGCATAAAAAACGCGATGATCACAAGACCTCCGATCAATCCAATGATACTCACTGTCATAATCGTCCACATTGCATTCCAGATCGTTTTGTTCTTCTTTTCCAATTCTTTTGCCATTTCAAGCAAAAGTCGTTCGTTTTTTTGATTGTTGTTTTCCATACTGATTTTCTCCCCACTTAATAATTCATTTACGCTGATGCCGAGAATATCACAGAGTTCAAGCATGATCGAAGTATCGGGCATTGCCAAGCCGCGTTCCCACTTGGAGATTGCTTTATCGGTGATACTCAGTTTTTCTGCCAACTGCATTTGTGTTAAATTTACCTTTTTTCTGCACTCGGCAATGAATTTTCCTATCTTGATTTGATCCATGAGTCGTCCTCCTTTCGCATACAGTATAAACGAAATTACAATAAAAGTACACCTACCAATGGTTTAGTAGGGAGAAATCAACCGTTGGTAGAGTGAAAACAGACCGTCAAATTTATCTAACAGCTGTATTATACCATAAAAACGCCTAAATGTAAATATGACGGTAAGGTTTTTACAAATTGAAACGCCGTTTATCTTGATTATGGTTCGCCCCGAGATTCCACTCGCCTGCGGCTCGTGCTTTTCCGTCGTGTCATCCTGAGCGGAGCGTAGCGAAGTCGAACTGCAAAGCAGCGTCAAACAAAGTGCAGACGGGATCTACGACGGAAAAGTTCGGCAAGCTCAGAATGACACGGGGCGAAAAAACAGCACCCACCGAAATGAGTGCTGTTTGTATCGAAATAATTCCAAACGGGTAATTATCTCTTGGAGTTTTAAGAACACTGTTTGATATCGTGAATAACGTGAAATATCGTGTGATATCGTAGATTTATCGTGTGTTTTCGTGCGATATCGTGAATATCGTGAGTATCGTCGCATAAAGTGTTGCACCAAATTTGCACCAAAATTACACCAACATTCAACGCTGTTCTGCTCGACAAATTGGAATTTGACACATTAGTCGACGTTGTTTTCATGTATATAATACGGCTCGTTAAATGCTCCGCTATATATGGATAACTGAATTATATCATTTATCTCATAGTCATAATATGTTTTTTCAGAAACTCCAATCGTAAAAGTAGTGTCGTCTTTTTTGACTTCAAGTTCATAAGTTGTTGCTTGCCTTGAACCTGCTCTAATATCTTTGTCTATAATGATATAATCCTCATATGTAGGAGTAGACGTGTCCAAATAAACATTCATAGATGAGAGTGTCATCCATACTAATACAAAGCTGATCAGCAACGCCGAAAAAGGTAAGGCAATATGTGTCTCCCAAACTCCATATCTTTTATAATATCTGATAACATAAATTAAGCACGGAATAAATACTATAATTGATACGATAATTGCCACCCACATAAAAGGTGAAGTAAATTCATTGTGCAAGTATTTTACCCTTAACACGACAAACGAAGTTGTTAAATATGAAAAGACACCGAATAACAAAATGCTTTTATAAGCAATACCATGTTTTTTATATAAATATATAGCGACACAAACA